>JANPJZ010000296.1:0-10372 GCA_031425795.1 Rhodobacter sp.
GCGAAGGGGGCCATCCAGCCGTGCCGGGCGATGTCGATGAAAAAGGGCTCGACGATCCAGGACAGGGCCAAGGCGAAATGCCCGGTTCCGGCGGCCAGACCTAGCCAGAACGCCGCCCGGCTGCCTTGCGCCCCGGCGACCAACCAGATCAGCCCGGCAAGTGCGGGAAGAGCCGCCCACCAGAAGGCGAGCGGCGCCTGGCCCAGCGCCACCACTGCCCCGAGGCCAAAGGCCAGCGCTCGCGACCGGCCGCTGCCAGCAAAGGACCCGAGCAATGACCGGCCCCGCGTATCAGACAAGTTTCATGCCGCGCTGCTGCCAGCCACTGGGACCCGCACACGCAGGCGTTTGATCCGGCGCGGATCGGCGTCCACGATCTCGAACTGGACGCCGCTTTCATGCTCGACCACCTCACCCCGCGCGGGCACCCGGCCGCAGCGCAGGAAGACCAGGCCGCCGAGGGTATCGATCTCCTCATCCTCCTCCCCGGCCCGCAAGGCAACGCCAAGGGCAGCCTCGATCTCCTCCAGAGGAGCCGTCGATTGCGCAAGGATCACGCCCGGGCTTTCCTCTTTCCAAAGCGCCCCTTCATCCTCGTCATGCTCGTCCTCGATCTCGCCGATCACCGTCTCGATCAGGTCCTCGATGGTGACCAGCCCGTCCACCCCGCCATACTCGTCGATGACCAGCGCCATGTGGACGCGTTCCTTTTGCATCTTCTGCAAAAGGACGCCCGTCGGCATTGAGGGTGGAGCATAGAGGATTGGCCGGAGCAACCGCTTGAGGCTGAACCGCCCCGTCGCCCCGAAGCCATGCTGCAAGGCGAGGTCCTTCAGCAAGACCAGTCCCTGAGGATGGTCCAGCGTGCCCTTGTAAACCGGAACCCGGCTGAACCCATGCTCGCGGAACACCTCGACCAAGTCGTCCTTGCCGATGTCCAGGGGAACCGCCACGATCTCGGTCTTGGTGATCGCGACATCATCCACCCGCATCCGGCGCAGCGCGCCGAGACCGGCCGCACCAAGGCCCGGGACGTTCTGGCCCGTGCCGGCCGAGTGCTCGCCCGTGCCGGTCGAAGACGGCGTAGGGTCGGAAGACGTGGTGAAAGCGGAAAGAATTCGCCCGAAGAAGCCGCGTTGCGCGGATTCGTCGGGGGGGTCGTCGGCCAGCCTGTCAGACGCACCCTGCGCCCCGGCTGACCCGTCGATGCTACTGCCCATGGGTCCTTTGTCCTGAAGACTCCCCACACAGGGGATCAGGTTCAATATGGGTCAGAAACCCCCAGGCTGGCAAGTATGCGCACCTCCCTTTCCTCCATCTGGGCGGCATCCGCCACATCGTCATGGTCATGGCCCAGAAGATGGAGGACGGCGTGCACGACAAGATGAGTGACATGGTCGGACAGGGTCTTGCCCTGGGCTTGCGCTTCATGGCTGCAGGTCTCCCAGGCGATGGCGATATCGCCAAGAAGAACCGGGTCGTCCAGCGGCCCGGGCAGCGGCGCCACCGGTGCCACGCCCGCCTCCTCGGGGCTGCGGTCTTCCGAGGGCCAGCTCAGCACGTTGGTAGGCTGTGGCTTGCCCCGGAAATCCGCGTTCAGCACGGCGATCCTGGCGTCATCGCAGCCGAGAAGGCTGATCACGAAGCCCGCTGCAGGCAGTCCGGCCTCGGCCAGCGCCGCCCGGCCTGCAGTCTCGGCCAGCGCAGACAGACCGAACTCTTCCCAGCGCAGGTCCTCAATCACGGTGTCGACAAGATCATCCATTCGCCTGCCTTATCGCGCGGCCCCCGGCGGCTCAACCCCGACCGGGGTCACCAGATCATGCGCGTTCCACGCGAAGGCCGTTTGCCTCACCTTTTGCGCGTGAAGAACGCACAGCCGCTCCGCATGGCAAGCGGGGTCAGCCGGTACTTTCGTCGGCCTCATAGGCTTCGATGATCCGGCCGACCAGCGGGTGCCGCACGACGTCCCGCGAGGTGAAGTAGTTGAAGGTCACCCCCCGCACGCCCTTGAGGATCCGCTCCGCTTCGGCCAGGCCCGAGGACGTTCCGCGCGGCAGGTCGATCTGGGTCCGGTCGCCGGTTACGACCATGCGGCTGCCCTCGCCGAGGCGCGTCAGAAACATCTTCATCTGCATCGCCGTGGCATTCTGCGCCTCGTCCAGGACGACAAAGGCGTTGGAAAGCGTCCGCCCGCGCATGAACGCCAGGGGTGCGATCTCGATCCGCTTTTCCTGCAGGAGCTTTTCTACCTGTTTCGAAGGCAGGAAATCGTTCAGCGCGTCGTAAAGTGGCTGCATGTAGGGATCGACCTTCTCCTTCATGTCGCCAGGAAGAAAGCCCAACCGTTCGCCCGCCTCGACCGCCGGGCGCGACAGGATGATCTTCTCCACCGCGCCCGAGATGAACATCGTCACCCCGACCGCCACCGCCAGATAGGTCTTACCGGTGCCGGCAGGCCCGATGCCAAAGCCCAGTTCGTGGCTGAACAGGTTCGCGACATAGGCCTTCTGCGCCTCGGTCCGGGGTTCGATCGGCTTTTTCCGGGTGCGAAGTTCCATGCCGGTGGAGAAGAGCTCGATCTGTTCTCCTTCCGGGTCGCCCCCAGGCCGGCCAGGCACCGGGCGGCCCATGCGCAGGGCCCCGTCGATGTCGCCCGCCGCCACGCCGCGCCCTGATTCGAGCCTAGCGTACAGCGACCGCAGCACTGCCGCCGCAGGCTCACGGGCGGCCTTGTCACCGATCACGGCCAGGCGGTTGCCACGCCGCAGGATGTGCACCCCCATCTGGTGTTCGATCTGCGCGAGGTTGCGGTCAAACTCGCCGCAAAGATCAATCAGCAATCGATTGTCGGGAAATTCGAGGACGGTCTCGACGATATCCTCGGCGGACGGGGGGGTCAGCGCACTGATGCCCAAGCGGGCTCTCCTCTGTTTCGGGGCCACATGTCAAACTGTGCAGCCGGATGCGAAGTCTGGCAAGGGAAACCCGCTGCCCCCACATTTTGTTGCGCGGGATGACGCATATTTTGTGACGCCCGCCCAAACGAGCGTCGCTTTCCAGCATATGAGTGCGGCCAGGCAAAGAAAAAGAGGCCCCAGTCGCTCTGGAGCCCCCCGTTCCCGACGCGTACGCCGCTTAATTCCGAACGCCGTCCGCGATGGGTGAACTGGACGACTGGTACTGCCCGATCACCGTGCCGGGCGGGTGCTTGTTGTCACAGACCGGCAGCCCGGTCTTCGGGTTGAAGCGCGGCGAAGAGTACCCCTCAAGCCCGTCGTCGATGATCCAGACCTGGCAGCCATCGGGATCATAGGCGATGGCAGCCTCGCCATCGACCAGCCCCGCGGCATCGGTGCCATCGTCTTCTGCATTGGCGAGGAGACTGTCCGGCCCGTGGTAGAGGGCCTTTTCCTCCAGCATCCCGCAGCCCGACAGCGCAGCACCCAGTGCCAGCGCGAAGGCCACGCGCGATAGGCGGCCTTGGTGGTGATTGGTGCAATCGCGACCGATTCCATCTGCAAGCATCATCCTGTCAGCCTTTCTTGCAGAAAACTTCGACACGGCGGTTCTTCGCCATGCCCGCGTCCGTACTGTTGGAGGCGACCGGCTGGCTTTCGCCAAACCCGGCCTCGCCGTCCACTACGGCCCCCACCGAACGGGCCACATCCCCAACCGATCTGGCCCGCGCTTCTGACAGACTGTTGTTGTATGCGTCCGAGCCGCGGCTGTCGGTGTGGCCGGCAATGCTGTAGGAAAACGCATCCGAGGTCCGAAAGAAGCTTTCCAGCCTGCGGCGCCCCTCGCTGGTCAGGGTCGCGCTGGCCGTGTCGAAAAAGGCGTCGGTGCTTTCCGACAGGCAACTGACCGCCCGGGTGCAGACGGGCTTTCCGGTCGCCCGGTCGCGGCGGGGGACCATGTAGCCTTCGGTTCCGCCGTCGGCCCACCAGTGCTGGCAGCCATCGGCATCAACCCAGACCCCCCAGTCGATCTTGCCCGCGACATCCTGTGCCGCCGCCATCGGCGCGGTGACAAGGCACGCCGCTGCCACGGCTGGCGCCAAGCCGCGCCGCAGTGTGCTTCCCAACTTCATCGATGCCCTCTCCCCCGGTTTGGGCCCGGCCTTGAACTGACTAGCCCAGTTTCACGCGCCAACATTTAGCCAAGCGAAGCGGGGAAAGAGAAGCTATTCGACTATATGTAGTGCATTTTCCGCTGCGCTTCGCTTTGGACGGGCCAAATGCGTGCAGATTGGCCACACCGTCGCCGGCTAGAGAAACTGCCCGACAAGCTCCGCCGCGAGGGAATTGGTCGATGAGACGGACACCCGCACCCGCACGAGTTGGCCGATTCGGCCCGACGGATCGTTGACATGCACGGCATGGAGGTGGTCGGATTTTCCCACCATCTGCCCCGGCATCCGTCCCGGTTTTTCATACAGCACAGTTACCTCGCGGCCGACCATCGCTGCTTGCGCCGCACGCTGCTGCTGGGTGACCAAGGCCTGGAGCTCTTGCAGCCGGGCATCGGCAATCTCGGCGTCCACGGCGGCTTTCTCTGCGGCCGGCGTGCCAGGCCGGGCCGAGTACTTGAAACTGAAGGCTTGGCCGAACCCGACCGTACGGATCAGATCCATCGTCATTGCGAAATCAACCTCCGTTTCACCCGGGAAGCCCACGATGAAATCGGAGGACAGCAGAATGTCAGGCCGCGCGACGCGGATCCGGTCCACCAGACGCAGATACCGGTCTGCCGTGTGCTTGCGGTTCATCGCCTTTAGGATGCGGTCTGACCCGGACTGGACCGGCAGATGCAGGTAAGGCATCAGTTCCGGCAGATCGCCGTGGGCGGTTATCAGGTCATCTTCCATGTCGTTGGGGTGGCTTGTGGTATAGCGCAGGCGCTCCAGCCCTTCGACACGCGCCAATTCGCGCAGGAGCCGCGCCAACCCCCAGGCCCCATCCGGACCCGCGCCATGGTAGGCGTTGACGTTCTGGCCCAGCAGCGTGATTTCTCGCACCCCTTGCGCTACCAGCCCCCGAGCCTCCTCTAGGAGGCGCGCAACCGGGCGGCTGACCTCGGACCCGCGGGTGTAGGGCACCACGCAGAAGGCGCAGAACTTGTCGCAGCCTTCCTGCACCGTCAGAAAGGCCGCCGGTCCCCGGGTCACTTTGCGGGCGGGGAGGGCACCGAACTTGTCTTCGACCGGAAATTCCGTATCGACCAGCCGCCCGCCCGCCGCCACCATCTGCGGCAAGCGGTGATAGCTTTGCGGCCCCACCACCAGATCGACAACCGGCGACCGGCGGAGGATCTCTTCGCCCTCTGCCTGCGCCACGCAACCGGCCACGCCCACCTTCAACCCCGGCCGCACTGCCTTCAACGCGCGTAGGCGGCCCAGATCCGAGTAAAGCTTCTCGCTGGCCTTTTCCCGGATGTGACAGGTGTTCAGGAGCACCATGTCCGCATCTTCTGCGACATCGGTCATGACATAGCCCTCGGCGCCCATGGCTTCGGCCATGCGCTCGCTGTCATAGACGTTCATCTGGCAGCCATAGGTCTTGATGAAGAGTTTCTTGGGATCGGCGGTCGGGTCGGACATCGGGCACTCCGGGCTGGGGCCGGGTTTACCCCGAAACACCCCCCCGCCGCAACCGACAGGCCGTCTGCCTGCACACCCTTGCATCGGCGCGCCAGATGCCCGACGCTGGCCCCGCCCGCAGCGGACCTGACATGCGCCACGCCTCGATCCCAGACCTCCTTTCGCGACAGGCTGCCAGCCTTGCCACTGGCCCCCTTGCAATCGTCATGGCCGAGGATGAGGTGGAGGTAGACAGCACGGTTGCCCACCTCCTGAAATCCGGCTTCCGCGATGTCGTGCTGCTGGCCCCCGAGGGCATCACCCTCGCGCCGGAGGTCGAGCCGCGCATCCATGTCGTTACCCACGACGTCTTTGCCGAGGCCGCCTTGCCCGCCGCCGTCAATCTGGTGATGGACAGCCTTGCCGGCGCCTGGGTGCATGTGTGCTACAACGCCGAATACCTGTTCTACCCCTTCAGCGAGACCCGCCGCATCCGCGAACTTCTGACCTTCCACACCGAAGAACGCCGCAATGCGATGCTGACTTATGTCATCGATCTTTACGCTGGCGACCTAGCAACCCACCCCGGGGCCGTGACGCTTGACGACGCCTGGCTTGACCGCTCGGGCTATTACGCGCTGGCGCGGGAAGACGCTGCCCAAAACTGGGCCCCCCTCGAACGGCAAATGAACTTCTACGGCGGGCTGCGCTGGCGGTTCGAGGAACACATTCCCTGGGCCCGCCGCCGGATCGACCGCATTGCGCTGTTTCGGGCACGCACGGGTCTGCGGATGGCGGCGGACTTCACCCTGAGCGACCCCGAACTGAACACCTACGCCTGCCCTTGGCACCACAATCTGACGGCGGCCATCTGTTCGTTTCGCACCGCAAAGGCGCTGCGCACCAACCCCGGGTCGCGCCATGCTATCGAGACCTTCCGCTGGCGCAACTCGGTCCACTTTCGATGGGACAGCCAGCAGTTGATGGACCTTGGGCTGATGGAGCCCGGCCAATGGTTCTGACACCGGTATTCTTCACGCAGCCGTGACCAGGCGGCCGAAACTTGGGGAAGCAACGCCCCGTTCCTTCGCATGTGACAGCCGGACGGTCCGGCTGACCTCGCAACAGGAGCTTTCCATGTCCCTTCGCCTCATCATCGGTGCGCTTGCCCTGACAAGCATTGCCCAAGCCGCTTTCGCCAACCCTGACGTCGGTGGCGCGCCGATGCTGGAAAGCCGCAACATTGTGGAGAATGCGGTGAACTCGGCCGACCACACCACGCTTGTGGCTGCCGTCACCGCCGCCGGCCTTGCCGAAGCGCTGATGGGCGACGGCCCCTTCACCGTGTTCGCACCGGTGAACGACGCCTTCGCGGCCCTGCCCGCCGGCACGGTCGACACCCTGCTAAAGCCGGAGAACAAGGACATGCTGGTCAAGGTGCTGACCGCCCATGTCGTGGCCGGCGACCTCAAGCTTGCCGACCTGCGCGCCAAGGTGGGGGCCGATGGCTACGCCAATCTGCAGACCCTGTCGGGAGACGCGCTGTCGGTCCGTTTTCGGGGCGATACGGCGATGGTCTATTCGGAATCACGCAACATCGGCACGATCACCATCGGCGATGTCGACCAGTCGAACGGCGTCATCCACGTCGTGGACGCGGTGCTTGTCCCGAAGTGAACCGGACAGGGCGGGGAGTAACCCCGCCCACCCTCACGCCCGACGCAGGCGGATCACCACATCGACGCGTGACACCACCATGCCAGCCGGCACCTGCGGCAGCGAGGCGATCGACAGTTCATCTGCAGAGGCGTCGGTCAGGCTGTGGCTGTCTTCCCAGTAGAAATGCGGATGATCGTCAACCCGCGTGTCGAAATAGCTTTTCGATCCATCGACCACGACCTCGTTCATCAGGCCCGCATCGCAGAACGCCCGCAAGGTGTTGTAGACGGTCGCCAGGCTGACCCGCTCCCCCGCGCCCGTCGACAAGGCGAAAAGGCTTTCCGCCGTCACATGACGGTTCTCGCCGTCTCCGACGAGCAGTTCCGCAAGTGCCAACCGCTGCCGTGTCGGTCGCAGGCCCGCCGATGCCAGCCACGCTGCGCTGCGTTCCGTCTGCCGATGGTCAATCCCTTGGGTCATTCGCGGTCCTTCATTTCTTCATGTATAAAGGACAAACCCGCCGGGTTTCAAATCCTATTCCCGTGAAGCCAGCCCGCGCCGGAGCGCGCCCTGCACCCCGATCCCCACCACAAGCATCAAGCCGCCCGCCAGCCAGATCGGCAGCACCAGGGCATCTGGCCTGCCGATGACCGGCTCGGCCCAGTTGATTGCCCAGCCCGCTGCCCCGATGCCCAGAGGGATCATCCCCCAGGCCAAGAGCCGGTACAGGCTGTTCACCCGCCCCCGCAACGCATCCGGCACCAGCCGCTGCCGCAAACTGACCGAGACGATGTTCCAGGTGATCCCTGCCATCTCGAAGGCCACGAAGACTGCGGCGAGCAGCCAGCCGTTCGGCGCGAGAGGGACCAGCAGCAGCAGCGCCGCACTCAGCAGCAGCGTCACCCGCAGCGTCAGTCCTGGACCCAGCCGCGCGGCGATCCGGTCGCCTGTCAGCCCCGCCACCGCCCCGCCCAACGCGAAGGCGGTCAGGACAAAGCCATACTCCTGCGCCGAAAGCTGCAGGTTTTCCTGCGCATGCAGGACCAGCGCAAACAGCGTTGCCTCGAAACTCAGGTTCCAGACGCCCGTCACCACTGCGAGGAGCAGGAGCACCGGCTGCCCCCACAGATAGCGCCACGCCTCACCCAGCGCAGTGGTCCAGCGCTGGCCCTCAGCCGGGCTGGGCCGGAACTGCCCCGTCACCCGGGCCATGAGCAGTGCGGCCACAGCGTAAGCCCCTGCGTTGACGGCAAAGGGCAAGGCCAGCGCCACACCCAGCAGAAACGCCCCAAGCGCCGGGCCGATCAACTGGTTCGCCAGCGCCTCGACAGTCCAAAGCCGGCCGTTCGCCCGTTCCAGCCCGGCGTCGGGGACGATCGACGGCAGCAGCGTCTGGGCCGCATTGTCGCGGAACACCTCGGCAATCCCCACGGCCATCGCGCACAGGCAAAGTGCTGCATAAAGCGGCACCGAACTTACACCTTCGATCGGTGCCGGCCCCGCCTCCCCGCGCCACCCCAGCGCCCCTGCGGCAAGCAGAAACGCCAGTGCCCGCACCACATCCATGGAGATGACCAGGCGCCGGCGGTCAACCCGGTCCGCCACCAGCCCAGCCGGAATGGCAAAGACCGCCCAGGGCAGCCGCAGGGCCAGCGGCACAAGCGCGATCAGCCCCGCATCCCGCGTCAGCGTGCTTGCAACCCAGACCCAGGCCAGGGTCGCGATCCCGTCCCCAAGGTTCGCCAGCCCGCTTGCCGCCAGAAACCGCTGGAACATAGTCCCCCGCCCCGCGTTAAGAACAAGGAGGCAGACTTGCCACGCTTCGCTGCCCGATGCTAGGTAGGGTGAACGGCACCAGGGGGACCACTAGGGATGGCGTCTTATCCAACCAGTTTCGACAAGGAAGCCCTGCTTGCCTGCAGCAGGGGCGAGCTTTTCGGCCCCGGCAACGCCCAGCTTCCCGCCCCACCGATGCTGATGATGGACCGGATCACCGACATTTCGGAAGATCGCGGCGAACACGGCAAGGGCCATGTGGTGGCCGAGTTCGACATCACCCCCGACCTCTGGTTCTTCGACTGCCACTTCCCCGGCAACCCGATCATGCCGGGTTGCCTTGGTCTTGACGGCCTCTGGCAACTTACCGGCTTCAACCTCGGTTGGCGCGGGTGGCAGGGGCGCGGCTATGCACTGGGCGTGGGCGAGGTCAAGCTGACCGGCATGGTCCGCCCTGACCGCAAGAAGCTCACCTACTTCGTCGATTTCACCAAGGCCCTGACCACCCGCCGTCTGACGATGGGTGTGGCCGACGGGCGTGTCGAGGCGGACGGCGAGGTGATCTATCTGGTCAAGGACATGAAGGTCGCGCTGAGCGAGGCTTAGAAAAGGAAGAAGTGATGAGTCAGTTTACAAACTTTGAACGGCTTGCGTTAGTCATGCAAGCAAACTCCAGTGTAGGAGATGATTACTTTGTTAATCCAAAGCTGATTGGCGAACTGGTAACTTCTGGCCAAGACTGGGCTTTAAACTGGGAGTACGAGTCGCTCGATAAAGTTGCCCACCCGCTTGACCAGGCTGTCGAAGAAACAGTTAAAATTTTTGATATGTACAGGCACTTACAAGCTAGCGCAGACGAAATTAAGTTCGATAAAGCAATCACTTCATTTCCGGGCTTCGACGGCAACAATGACCCTCACGCGGGAGTCGCAGAAACCATTGTTGAGAAACTCGACCGCTATTCCGATTTACGCGGAGCAACTAACAACTCCCACACAGCCGCATCGTTGAGGCTATACCGGCGTATGCTGGAAACCTACACGCCACTCCTGAAGGCAATGCATGCGGCCGGTTCAGGTGGCTATCGTATGCTTAATGCCGGTGAGATCGATACAGTGCTGAATGCACGGTTGTCTTAAGCTTGTTTCAGCTGACTAAAGAAGATGGGGCGGAGCATGTCCTGTCTTCTTTTTGTGCGCCTTCGCATCCCACTGACCCAACCTCCTTGCCCCCTCCCCCCCTCTCCCGTAAACAGTCCCTAAGTCACTGAGGGAGGGCCGCCATGCGCCGCGTCGTCATCACCGGGATCGGGATCGTCTCGTCCATCGGCAACTCCGCCGCCGAGGTGGAAGCCTC
>JANPJZ010000297.1:0-30258 GCA_031425795.1 Rhodobacter sp.
CGCCCGGTCGAGGGGTTATGGATGCACAGCGCCATTCCCCCCTGATAAATCCGGTCCAGGCAATAGGTCGCGCCGACGCAAGGCCGGATGTCTGCCTCCCGCCCCTCGATGATCTTGCGCACGATATGCGGGTCGGCCATATGGGCGCGGGTCATGCCGACCATGTCAAGCTGCCCGGTCGCCACGGCATGCCGCGCCGTGGCCACATCGGGGATGCGGGCGGCGTGGAAGGTGGGCAGGCCGACCTCGGCCCGCACCCGGCCCGCGAAATCGAGGTGGGGGGCAGAGCGCATCCCCTGAATCGGGATCACGTCGGTCATCGCGGGATCGGTGTGGATGCGCCCCTTGATGATGTTCAAAAAGTCGACCAACCCACTGTCGCGGAACATCTTTCCGATGGCGATGCCTTCATTCGCGTCGATGCCGCCGGGGTCATCCTCATCCGCCGTGTAGCGGACGCCGAGCAGGAAGTCCGGCCCCACGCGTTTCCGGCAGGCGGCCAGCACCTCCATCGAGAAGCGCGCCCGGTTCTCCAGTGACCCGCCATAGGGTGCGGGCAGCGCGTTGGTGAAGGGCGACATGAACTGGTCCATCAGATGGCCGTAACATTCGAACTCCACCCCGTCCAAACCTGCGGCCTTCATCCGCTCCGCCGCGTCGGCGTAGTCATTGATGATGCGGGAAATATCCCAATCCTCGATCACCTTGGGGAAGGCCCGGTGCGAGGGTTCGCGCGACGGCCCGGCGGCGACCACGGGCAGCCAGTCGCCCTTGTCCCAGCGTGTCCGTCTGCCCAGGTGGGTCAACTGGATCATCACCGCCGCCCCCGCCTCGTGGCAGTCGTCGGCAAGGCGCTTCATCCAGGGCACCACCTCGTCCTTGTAGGCGAGGATGTTGTTGAAGACCGGGGGCGAGTCCTTTGACACGGCGGCAGAGCCTGCGGTCATCGTCAGCGCCACGCCCGCCTTTGCCCGCTCCAGATGGTAGAGGCGGTAGCGGTCTTTCGGCATCCCGTCTTCGGGGTAGGCGGGTTCGTGGCTTGTCGTCATGATCCGGTTGCGAAGGGTGAGGTGCTTCAACTGGTAAGGCTGGAGGAGCGGATCACTGGACATGTGGGGGCCTTGGGCTTGGGACTGGCGCAAGGCTAGCGGGGCGTGCGCATCGGCTCAAGAAATATCGACACAGGTGTCGAGTTTTCTGCCTTGGCCTTGCAGCGGTGGCACCTTAGGTTGTCTGCATGGACGTGGAACGCACCGAACGCGGCTGGCGGGGGACGCCGGAACTCTGGCTGGACGCGGCCTATGGCCTTCTGGTCGAAGGCGGGGTCGAGGCGGTCAAGGTCATGCCGCTGGCGCAGAAGCTGGGCCTGTCGCGCACCAGCTTCTACTGGCACTTCGCCGACCGCGAGGCGCTGCTGGCCGGCCTTGTCGCGCGCTGGCGGGCGCAGAACACCGGCACGCTTGTGGCGCGCTGCGAGGCCCCGGCTGCCACCATTTCCGAAGCGATGCTGAACCTGATCGACTGCTGGGTCGACCCGCAGCTCTTCGACAGCCGGATGGAGTTCGCGATGCGGACCTGGGCGCTGACGGACCCCTCGGTCGACGCGGAACTGGTTGACGCGGATGCAGTGCGGCTGGCTGCGATCACCGCACTTTTCCGCCGGTTCGGGTATGGCGAGACCGAGGCGGACACCCGCGCCCGCACGCTTTATCTCACCCAGGTCGGCTACATCGCCCTGCGGTCGACCGAAAGCCTTGCGCAGCGGATGGCCCGGATCCCGGCCTATGTGCTGACCTTCTGCGGCACCGCCCCCAGCGCCGCCGAAATGGCTGCGTTTCAGGCGCGGCATCAGGTCAGCTAAGGCGGGGTCAGGCAAGGCGGGGTCACGTCAGGCGGGTGAGAAGCTGCAGCAGGCTCTGGCGTTCCTGGTCGGAAAGGGGGGCAAGCGTCTCCCGCGATACCTGAAGCGCCGTCGCAGTGCGGGCGGCGAAGAGGGCGGCCCCGCTGTCGGTCAGCGTGACGGTGAGACGGCGGCGGTCGTCGGGGTCGGCGGTGGTGGCGACATGGCCAAGCCGGGCCAGCCGGTCAACCACGCCCTTGATCGTCGCCGCATCCATCGCCGTGGCCCGGCCAAGCTGGTTTTGCGACAGGGGCCCGACTTCGGCCAACCTCGCAAGCACTGCGAACTGGGTGGTGGTCACTTCGGGGATCGCGCCGGCAAAGATCGAAAGATGCCGCTGCGTGACACGGCGCAGCACATAGCCGATCTGGTCATCCAGGCTGTACTTCGCAGCAGGGTTCATCGCCTTGCGATACGCCGTGCGATTGCTTGGCGCAAGCCTGTTGACAGGCGGGCGGGGCGGGCCGCAGTATCGTTTCTGTGCAAACGAATTCGGGGCCGCGAGTGCAGGACGCCATGGAGGACTATGCCCGCCCTGACAGCCTGACCGAGGCGGTCCGGCTTCTCGCCGGCGGTGGTTGGCGGGTGCTGGCGGGGGGGACGGACCTTTACCCCGGGGCCGGCGCACGGCTGGGGGGGCGGGTGCTTGATCTGACGGCCGTGCAGGGGCTGACGGGCATCACCGAAGCGCAGGGCCTGCGGATCGGGGCGGCGACGACCTGGGCCGGCATTGCCTCGGCCAGGCTCCCGCCGGGGCTTTTGGCGTTGCAGCAGGCGGCGCGGCAGATCGGCGGCTGCCAGGTGCAGAACGCGGGCACGCTCGGTGGCAACCTCTGCAACGCGTCGCCGGCCGCCGACGGGGTGCCGCCCCTCCTGGCCGTGGACGCCGAAGTGGAACTGCATTCCACCGCCGGCCTGCGCAGGCTTGCGCTGTCCGATTTCCTGACCGGCCCGCGCCAGACCACACTTCGCGAGGGTGAGGTTCTGGCCGCGGTGTGGATCCCGCAGGCCGCGCTGCAGGGGCGCTCCGCTTTCGTGAAGCTGGGCGCGCGGTCGCATCTGGTGATCTCGATCGCGATGGTGGCCGTTCGGCTGGAGGTGGCGTTGGGCCGTGTCGTTCAGGCGGCGGTGGCGGTCGGGTCCTGTTCGGCAGTGGCTCGGCGGCTTCCGCTGGTCGAGGCGGCGCTGCGGGGGGCGCCGGTCGACGCCGCAGCATCCCGTGTCAGCAAAGTCGATGTGGCCGCCGCCCTGTCGCCGATCGACGATGTCCGCGCCACTGCCGCCTACCGCCTTACCGCCGCGACCGAGCTCGTGCGCCGCGCGTTGACCGTGGCGCTGGCATGATCTCATTCACCCTGAACGGCGCGCCCGTTACCCTGGATGCGCCCCCGACCGAACGCCTCTCGGAATCCCTGCGCGAGCGGCTTGGCCTTCGCGGCACCAAGGTTGGCTGCGACGCGGGCGACTGCGGGGCCTGCACCGTGCTGCTCGACGGGGCCTCGGTCTGTGCCTGCCTCACGCCCGCCGCCCGTGTCGCAGGTCGAAGCGTGACGACGGTTGAAGGCGACACGCCCGAACTGACCCGCCTGCGCGCCGCCTTCCTGGCCCATGGCGCGGCGCAATGCGGGATCTGCACCCCCGGAATGTTGCTCACGGCGGCTGACCTTCTGTCCCGCATCCCGCACCCCGCCCCGGATGAGGTCGAGGTGGCCTTGGGCGGCGTCCTTTGCCGTTGCACCGGCTATCGCAGCATTATCGCGGCGGTGGTGGCGGCGGGGCAGGGCGACAGCCCGCCCGGGGCGGAGGGAGGCGTCGGCGTCTCGGTCCAGCGACTGGACGGCGCGGCCAAAGTCGCGGGCGACAGCTTCGGCGCGGATGAGTGGCCGGCAGGCGCGCTGATCGTGAAGGCCGTCCGCTCTCCCCATGCCCACGCGGCGTTCAGCTTCGGCGACCTATCCGTCTTCCGCGCCCGGCCCGGCGTGGCGGCTGTCTTCATCGCCGCGGACATCCCCGGCCGCAACGCTTTTTCGGTGATCCCGCCATTTGCCGACCAGCCCGCCATCGCTGTCTCTCCCGCCCGCTACCGGGGCGAATGCGTGGCGATCGTGGCCTTTAAGCCTGATGTCGAACCCGACCTCGCGACCTTCCCGGTGGTCTGGACCCCGCTGCCCGCCCTCGCCACGCCCGAGGAGGCCGAATCCGGCGCGCTGATCCATCCGGGCCGCCCTGGCAACCTGCTGGTCGAGGGGCGCGTCGCCAAGGGGGACGCCGCCGCAGCCCTTGCCACCAGCGCCCATGTCGTCAGCGGCGAGATGAGCACGGGCTTTGTCGAGCACGCCTATATCGAGCCCGAGGCAGGTGCCGCCTGGATGGAAGGCGAGACCCTGGTCATCCGCGCCTGTACCCAGGCCCCCGGGATGGACCGCGAGGACACCGCCGCCATCCTCGGCCTGACGCCAGATCGGGTGCGGATCATCCCGTCCGCTGTCGGCGGCGGGTTCGGATCGAAGCTCGACCTCTCGGTCCAGCCGCTGATCGGGTTGGTGGCGCTGCTGACCGGACGACCCTGCCGGATGGTCTATTCCCGCGCCGAAAGCATGACTTCCACCACCAAGCGCCACCCGGCCGAGATGCGGGGCCGGATCGGCTGCGATGCGGCAGGCCGGATCACGGGGGTGGAGTTCGAGGGGCGGTTCAACACCGGCGCCTATTCCAGCTGGGGGCCGACCGTGGCCAACCGGGTGCCCGTGCATGTCTCCGGCCCATACCTGACCCCCGTGATCCTTGCGAAGGCCCGGGCGATCCACACGCATGGGCCTGTCTCGGGCGCGTTCCGGGGCTTTGGCGTGCCGCAGGGCGCGCTTTGGCAAGAGACGCTCTATGACCGGCTGGCTGACAAGGCCGGGATCGACCGGCTGGAGTTCCGCATCCTGAACGCGCTTCGCGATGGTGATCCTTCGGCTACCGGCCAGGTCCTGCAGGCGACCGGCATCGGGCCCTGCCTCGTCGCGCTCCGCCCGCACTGGGCCCGTGCCTTGGCCGACGCCCGCAGCACTGCCAGGCGTGGGGTGGGTGTCGCCTCCTGCTGGTATGGGTGCGGGAATACCGCGCTCCCAAACCCCTCCACCATCCGCATCGCCCTGTCCCACGCCGGGGAAGTCGTCCTTCACCAGGGCGCCACCGACATTGGCCAGGGCTCCAACACCGTCATCACCCAGATTGCGGCCGAGGCGCTTGGACTGCCGCTTTCCGCCTTCCACCTGGTCGGGCCGGATACAGCGCTGACACCGGATGCGGGCAAGACCTCGGCCAGCCGCCAGACCTTCGTCACCGGGCGCGCGGCGAAGGCCGCGGCGGAAGCGCTGCGCCAGATGGTGCTGCGGCTGGCCAATGCGGGGCCGGGGGCCAGCCTGTCACTGTCGGGCAGCACCCTGTCGGTGCGCGACGGCACGACGCTGCGCCGCATCGACCTTTCCGCCCATGCCACGGACGGGCATGGCTACGCCCTGACGGCCGAGGCCACCTATGACCCCCCGACCGCGCCGCTGGATCAGGACGGGCAGGGCGCGCCCTATGCGCTTTACGGCTACGGCGCCCAGATGGTGGAGCTTGAGGTGGATGATGCCCTCGGCACCGTCCGCCTCTTGAAGATCACCGCCGCCCATGACCTTGGCCGCGCGATCAACCCTGCGCTTGCACGGGGCCAGATCGAGGGCGGCATCGCCCAGGGCATCGGCCTTGCGCTGATGGAGGAATACCTTCCCGGCCGGACCGAAAATCTGCACGACTACCTGATCCCTACCTTCGGCGACGTGCCCCCGATCGAAAGCCTGCTGATCGAGGTGCCCGACCCCGAAGGACCCTTCGGCGCCAAGGGCCTTGGCGAACACGTTCTCATCCCCACCGCCCCCGCCATCCTGAACGCGATCCGCCATGCGACCGGCGCCGAGATCACCCGCGTCCCGGCCTTGCCGCACCGGGTGCTCGCCGCGATGCGAGGCCCCGCATGACGTTTCATCTTTGCCCAAGTATCCCGGGGGTCCGGGGGCTGGCCCCCGGTTGGGTGGCCGCATGACTGACAGTCCGGAAAAGATCCGCTGCGATGCCTGCCCGGTGATGTGCTACATAGCCCCCGGCCAGACCGGCGCCTGCGACCGCTATGCCAATGACGCGGGCCGGATCGTGCGGACCGACCCGGTGGTGATGCTCTCGGCCACGGTCGAGGCCGGGGGCCGCGTCGTCCCCTTCGCCGCGCGCGACTGGGACGGCGCAGCGGTGTCCGCCGATACGGTCGTGACCGGCATCGGCTCTGGCACCACCTACCCCGACTACAAGCCAGCCCCCTTCATCATCGCCAGCGAAGTCGACGGTGCCGACATGGTCACCGTGGTGACCGAGGCGATCTTTTCCTATGCAGGCGTCAAGGTGAAGATCGACACCGACCGCTACCTTGGCCCCGAAGGCGCCACGGTCCGCGTCGAAGGCGAGGCGGTTGGCCATGTGACCACGGCCGAATACGGCAGCCAGATGCTTTCGCTCGGTGGGGTCCACCACCTGACCGGCGGCAGCAAGGCTGAAGGGCGGATCGGTTGCGCGGCGATGCTGGCGCTGTGCAACGGGGCCGCGGTGGAGATGACGATCGACGGCGGCTCGACCGTTGTCGCGCAGGCCGGGCAGGCACCCATCGTGGACGGCGTGCGCGAGCGGCGGATGCGGGTCGGCTGTGGCTCGGCCACCATCGGGATGTTCGCGGTGCAATGGAAGGGGCTGGTCGACGAGGTGGTGGTGGTCGATGACCACATCACCGGCGTCGTCAGCGAACATCAGGCCGGTCGCGTGCTCGGGTGGCAACCCACGGGGATCAGGATCAAGGGCCACCGCTCCACCCCCGGACGCTATTTCAAGGTGTCCGAGCCGGGTCTGGGCTGGGGCGGCACCCGGCTTACCGACCCGCTGGAAATCCTGGGCGAGTGGTCCGGGAAGAAGGGCGCTCGGGCAGGGCTGACGCTGCTGATGGTCTCGACCACGGGCGAGGATCACGCATACTACGTCCTGGACGAGGCGCTGCGCCCGGTGGCTCATGCCTTGCCGCAGGCTTTGCAGGCCAGTGTCGCGCTGATTGCGGAGAACTGCGAGCCGTCGCTTTGCACCGTGCTTTTCGTCGGCGGGGCGGGGGGGTCCCTGCGGGCCGGGGTGGCGAAGAACCCGGTGCGGCTGACCCGCTCGGTCCAGGGTGGCGTGACGCGGCTGACCTCTGGCGGAGCCGAGACCTATGTCTGGCCCGGGGGCGGGATTACCTTCATGGTCGACGTCACCCGCCTGCCGCCGGGCGCCTTCGGTTCGGTGCCCACGCCTGCTCTGGTGGCACCCCTGGAGTTTACCCTGTCGCGCGCGGAGTACCTGGCCATGGGCGGCCATTCCGACAGCATCCGCACCTTGGGCGAGGTAATGGCGGAGGGCGGCGAATATCCCACCGCCGCGCATGTCGCACCCTGGCCTGCCCGATGATGCGCCCTTTCACCAGCGTTCATGAAATGGAGCAGCCGCGCCTGCGCGCGCGGCTGCACGAGCCTGTCTCGCCTCTGGCCGTTCCGGCCAACCGGCTCGGGTGGGCCTCCGGCGGGAGTATTTCTCAAAAGAGCAAGGCTGAAGGAGCGTGGGGCGGGGCGGTGGCGGCGCTGCTGCCAGGGGGGCGGCTGCATCTGCAGCACGGGCCGATCGACATCATTGCGCAGGCCTTTGGCGATGCGGCTGCGGTTGACTCGGCCCATGCGCGCGCCATGGATCGCTTTGCGTTGGTGCTGGCGGGGCTGGTGGCCGAACTGCCCGCGCTGCGCAGTGCCGATGGGGTGGTCTGCGGCGACATCGCGCAGGTCATGGTGCGGGCGGTGGCGCCGTTCCGCCCGGCCTTCATCACGCCGATGGCCGCTGTCGCCGGGGCCGTGGCCGAGGCCGTGGTCGCGGCACTTTCCGGGCCTGGTGTCACCCGTGCCTATGCCAACAACGGCGGCGACATTGCGCTTTGGCTGGCAGCCGGCGAACGTCTGACCTGCGCGCTTGCGGTGACCGGTGGCATTGACCGCGTGACGGTCAGGGCCGAGGACCCGGTGCGCGGCATTGCCACCTCGGGCTGGCGCGGGCGCAGCTTCTCGCTTGGTATCGCCGACGCGGTGACCGTGCTTGCGCCGACCGCAGCGATGGCGGATGCGGCGGCAACGATGATCGCCAATGCTGTCGATCTGCCCGACCATCCCGCAATCCAGCGCCGCGCCGCCTGCGATCTGCAGTGCGACAGCGACCTTGGGCAGCGGCAGGTCACGGTGGCCGTGCCGCCCCTGTCGTCGCCAGAGCGCGCGCTGGCCATCAGTCGCGGCCTGGCGCAGGCCGAAGATTTCCGCGCCCGGGGCCTGATTGCCGGGGCGGCACTATTCCTGCAGGGTGAGGCGCGGATGACCGGCCTGCCCGGCCTGCCAGAAGGGGACTGCCATGGCTGATTTCGCCCTCCGCAAGATCGTGCTTCAGGTCGAGGAGATCCACCACGAGGGCGGCCCCCCGGTCAGCCGGCGCCCCTTGCGTGCCGCGATCTACGCCATCTGCCGCAACCCCTTTGCTGGGCGGTTCGAGCCTGACCTGCAGCCCGCGATGGAGTCGCTGAAGCCCCTGGCGCTGGACCTGACCGACCGCCTCGTCGCGGCCCTCGGCGGCCGGGACGGCATCGACGCCTATGGCAAGGGTGCCATCGTGGGCGAGGGTGGCGAAAGCGAACACGGCGCGATCTGGCATGTCTCGGGCGGCTACGGAATGCGTGAGCGGCTGGGCGAGGCCCGCGCCATCGTGCCCTCGGCGATGAAGGTGGGCGGAATGGGGGCCACGCTGGACATCCCCCTTGGCCACCTGAACGCGGCCTATGTCCGGTCGCGTTTCGATGTCATCACGGTCGCCTGCGCCGATGCCCCGCGCGCGGGCGAGGTGCTCTTTGCCCTGGCGATGGGGCGGGGCGGGCGGGTGCATTCGCGGATGGGCGGGCTTGAGGTGGATCAGGTGACCGGCCTGGACGGGCTCCGCTGATGGGTCCTGGCGGCATGGTCGCTGGCGTCGATGTCGGCGGCACCTTCACCGACCTCGTGATCTTCGATCCGGCCAGCGGGTCGGTGCGGCTGGCCAAGGTGCCGACGACGTTGCCGAACCAGGCAGCTGGCGTTCTGGCCGCCTTCGATGAAGTGGGGGCGGACCTGGCCCGCATCGACCTGATCGTCCACGGCACCACGACCACCACCAACGCCGTCCTGGAACGCGCCCTGGCGAAAACCGGCCTCATCACCACGATGGGGTTCCGCGACGTGCTGGAGCTTGGCCGCCGCACCCGTCCGCAGGCCTACGGGATGCATGGCAGCTTCACCCCGGTCATCCCCCGCGACCTGCGGCTTGAAATCCCCGAGCGGATGGACGCCCACGGCCGCGTCCTGACCAGGCTCGACGAAGACGCCCTGCGCGCCGCCGTCCTGCAGCTCAGGGACGAAGGCTGCGAAAGCCTGGTGATCCATTTCCTGCACGCCTACGCCAACCCCGCGCATGAACTGCGCGCGGCCGAGATCGCGGCGGAGCTCTGGCCGAACCGCTACATCACCATGGGCCATGCGCTCCTGTCGGAAAGCCGCGAATACGAGCGTGGAGTGACGGCTGCGGTGAATGCATCCGTCCAGCCGCTGCTGGAGCGCTATGTCGCCCGCCTTGCCGATCAGTTGCGCGACCGGGGCTATGCGCGCGACCTTCTGGTGATGAACGGCAATGGTGGGATGGTGGCGGCCAGGGATGTCGGGCGCGAGGCGGTGAAGACCGTGATGTCGGGGCCCGCTTCGGGCGTGATGGCAGCCCTGGCCACGGGCAGGCGGGCCGGGATGGCGAACCTTCTGACCTATGACATGGGCGGCACCTCTACCGATGTCGCGATGATCCGGGGTGGCGTCGCCCCCGTCTCGAACGAGATCGAGGTCGAATACGCCATGCCGATCCATGTGCCGATGGTGGATGTGCGCACCGTGGGCGCAGGCGGCGGCTCCATCGCGCGGATCGATGCTGGGGGAATGTTGCGTGTCGGGCCGGAAAGTGCCGGCTCCACCCCCGGCCCGATCTGCTATGGCCGTGGCGGCACCCGCGTCACCATCTCGGACGCGAACCTGATCCTCGGCCGCCTTCCCGCCACGCGCTTCGGCCAGGCGGCAGAGGCAGCGCGGCAGGCGATGCAGGACCAGATCGGCACGCCCCTCGGCCTTGGCGTCGAAGCTGCCGCCGAGGCGGTGATCCGCATCGCCAACACCCATATGGCGGGTGCCATCCGCATGGTCAGCATCTCGCTCGGGGCCGACCCCCGCGATTTCGCGCTTTTTGCCTTCGGTGGGGCAGGGCCGCTGCATGCCGTGGCCCTTGCGCGTGAACTGGCCATCCCCCGCGTCCTGATCCCCGCGCGCCCCGGCATCACCAATGCGCTGGGCTGCGTCGTGGCCGACCTGCGGCATGACTTCGTCCGGACCGTGAACCGCCCGCTCGACAGTGCCGACATGGTTGCCGTCCACGCCATCCTTGCGGGGCAGGAGGAGGAGGGTCGCCGCCTCATCGCCGCCGAACGGATCACCCTCACCGACACCCGGGCCGAATGCTCTGCCGACATGCAGTTCGTTGGCCAGACCCACCTTTTGCGCGTCGCCCTCCCGAACCCCACCCCAAGCCGTGACGACCTGCAGCGCCTGTTTGAAGCCGCCTACCACGCCCGCTTCCGTGTCGACCTGCCAACGATCCGGGCGAACCTTGTCAACCTCAACACCTCCGTCATCGGCCAGCGGGCCGAGCTTGACCTCTCACGCCTGATCGACCCGCAGGGGCGCAAACCCCGGCCCGAGCCTGCGGAAACCCGCCGCGTCTGGTTCGGCGGCTGGCACGATACGCCCGTCTACTGGCGCGACCACCTGCCGCTTGACCTGCGTCTGACCGGCCCGGCGATCATCGAACAGATGGACACCACCAGCATCATCGACCCCGGCTGCACCGTCACTTCGGATCAGGACGGCAACCTGATCGTGGAGGTTTCCCCATGACGCCGCTCCTCGCATCCCTCCGGTCGCTCCTCGCTGGGGCGCCTTGGCGAAGAGCAAGCACCAGCGTCGCGATGAGCTGTCGTGGAGGCCAGCCATGATCGACCCCGTAACCCTTGCGGTCATCCAGGCCGGCCTGCAGCAGGTCTGCGACGAGATGGACCTAACCTTCTCGCGCGCGGCCTTCTCGCCGGTGATCGCCGAAGCCGACGACCGCTCTGACGGCATCTACTCCGCGACGGACGGCAGTCTCATCGCCCAAGGGTCGCGGGGTTTGCCGGTCTTCGTCGGGGTCATGCAGTTCTCCACCCGCACGATCCTGGAGCGGATCGCGCAAGGCATCACCGCAGCGCCAGAGCCCGGCGACGTCTACATCGTGAATGACCCCTACCTTGGCGGCACGCATCTGATGGACGTCCGATTTGCCATGCCGGTCTGGCGGGAGGGGGAGATATTCTGCTGGCTGTCCAATACCGGACATTGGCCCGATACCGGCGGCATGGTGCCCGGCGGTTTCTCCGCCTCGGCCATCAGCGCCGAGCAGGAGGGGCTGCGCATCCCCCCGGTCAAGCTCTTCAAGCGCGGGGTTCTCGATACCGAGATCTACCAGATCATCTGCTGCAACATCCGCGTCTCCGAACAGCGGATCGGTGATGTGCAGGCGCAGGCCTCGGCCCTTCTCGTCGGCGCGGACCGGCTGATAAGCCTGCTGGATCGCTACGGTGAAGGCACCGTCACCGAAGCCATCGCCGAAATGCGCCGCCGGGCGGCCAGCCAGATGCGCGCGATGATCAACCTCATCCCCCAAGGCACCTACCGCAGCACCGCCATCATCGACAGCGACGGCGTGGTGAACCAGCCCCTGACCATCGCGCTGACCGTCACCAGGACGGAAGATGGCCTGACCTTCGACTTCGGGCAATCCTCACCGCCCTGCATGGGGCCGATGAACTCCGTCCGCGCGACCACATTTTCCGCCGTCTACCTCGCGATGCGCCATATCTTCCCCGATGTTCCGATCAGTGCCGGCGCGTTCGAGCCCCTCACGATCACCGGCATCGAGGGAAGCTTCCTCGACGCCCAATACCCCCGCCCCGTCTCCGGCTGCGCCGCCGAAGTGTCACAACGCATTGCCGAAGCCGTGTTCGCCGCCCTCGTGCAGCCCCTGCCCACCCATGTCACCGCGGCCCCCGCCGGAACCTCCGGCAACTTCGCGCTTGGCGGCCACGATCCGGAAAAGGGCCGCGACTACGTGATGTACCAGATTTCCGGCGGCGGTTACGGCGGCTTTGCGGGTGGGGATGGCATTGCCAACGGCTGCTCCACCATCGGCATCTCCAAGGCCCCGCCGGTCGAGATCATGGAGCAGACCTACCCCGTCCTCTACCGCCGCTACGCGCTGCATGAAGGGTCTGGAGGGGCAGGCAAGCATCGCGGGGGGCTGGGCCTTGACTATGAAATCGAGCTTCTGCGCGGCGAGGCCCGGGCGAGCTTTGTCATGGACCACGGGCGCACCGGGCCGCAGGGCGCGCTTGGCGGGCAGGACGGCGCGGTCAACCGGGTTGAGGTGATCCGGGGTGGCGTGACCCTGATCCCCGAGCACCTGTCGAAGGCGCAGGATATTGCACTGCTGCCCGGGGACCTGGTCCGGGTCCGTACCCCCGGCGGAGGCGGCTACGGACCGCCCGCCGCCCGTGACCCCGCACTGGTGGCCGAGGATGTGCGCCTTGGCCGCTATACGGCGGAAGAGGCGGCACGGGCCTGGCCGAACCGCTGAGCCAGGACCAAAATTCTTCGAAGAATTTTGCAATTTTCTTCGAAGGAAATTGGTCCCGGGCCCGAGGTTCCGCCTTACTCCGCCGCGTGGGGGGGCGCTTTGCGGCGGGAGAGCGCCTCTTCCAGCGCCGCCAGTCGGCCCTGCATCAGCGCCATGTCCTCACGCCCACGGTCGATCCGCTCGGCCAGCACATGCGCTTCCGGGTTTTCCGGCTCGGCTTCCTTCTTGCCGATCAGCCGGCTTGTGGCCCAGCCGAAGAGACGCGAGATGTCGTCCATCACCAGATACATCGATGGCACCACTACAAGGCTCAACACCGTCGAGACGATGATGCCGCCAATCACCGCAATCGCCATCGGCGCGCGGAAGGCCCCGCCTTCGCCCACCCCAAGCGCCGAGGGCAGCATCCCCGCCGACATGGCGATCGAGGTCATCACGATTGGCCGCGCCCGCTTGTGGCCCGCCTCGATCACCGCGTCGATCCGCTTCATGCCGCGGGCTCGCATCTCGATGGCGAAGTCGATCAGCAGGATCGCGTTCTTCGCCACGATCCCCATCAGCATCAGGATGCCGATCAGCACCGGCATCGACAGCGGGTTCTGCGTGATGATCAGCGCCGCTGCCACCCCACCAACCGACAAGAGCAGCGAGAAGATGATCGTCAGCGGCTGCAGCACGTTGCGGAACAAGAGGATCAGCACGAAGATCATCAGCAGCACACCCAGCACCATCGCGTTGACGAAGCTGCCCAGCAGTTCCGCCTGCACCTCGGCATCGCCTGAGGGCCTGACGACCACGGACTGCGGGAGGTTCAACGTCGGCAGGATTTCCAGGAATCGCGCCGTCGCCTCGTCCAGCACGAAGCCGGTGGCGATATCGGCCCCAAGCGTCGCCACCCGCAACCGGTCCAGCCGCTTGACCAGCGACGGCCCCTCGGCCACCTCGACGGTGGCCACCGCCGACAAGGGCACCGGGCCTGTCGCGGTCTGCACCTTCAGCGCGGCGATCCGGGCCAAGTTGTCGCGCGATACCTCGTCCAGTTGCACCCGGATCGGCACCAGCCGGTTGTCGATGCTCAGCTTGCCAAGCGCCGCCGATACATCGCCGATGGTTGCAACGCGCACCAGGCTTGCGATCTGCTGCACGGTCACCCCCAGCCGAGCGGCTTCTTCGGCCTTGGGCGTGATCTGGATCTCCGGCCGGGGCAGGGCGCCTTCGGTCGAGACGTTCATCAGCATCGGCTCGCCCAGTAGCGCGCCTTCGATCTTGCGGATCGCCTCGTTCAGGTCCTCCTCGTCCGACGACAGGATGTTGAAGCTGAACGGCCGCCCGCCGCCCCCCATGGTCGAGGCCTTGAAGGCCCGCACATCCGGCACGGCGCGGAGGGCCGCAAAGACCTCTTCCTCGATCTCGGGCTGCGGCCGGACGCGGCCCTGCAGTGGCGCTTCGGGCAGCATCGGCCCAACCAGCGGCACCATCTGCACCAGGTCCGAAAGCTTGCGCCCCAGCCCGTTGTCCAGCCGGTCCAGCACGATCGTCACCGACGCGCGCCGCACGTCCCGGTCGCCCAGCGGGGTCGACCCGCCGACCACCAGCACCGACTTCACGCCTTCGATCCCGGTCACCGCCTGGCGCATCGCCTCGGTCGTCACTTCGGTGTCTTCCAGCCGGCTGCCCGGTGGCAGTTCGACCGAGACCACGATCCGGCTTTCATCCTCTGGCGGGAACAGGCTGCCCGGAACCGCCAGCATCGCCTGGACCGAGAAGACGACCACGACGACCGCGGCAACCAGCGTCAGGTAATAGGTCGGAACGCCCAGCCAGCGCACCCGGTTGAAGCGCCAGACCTTCGTCGTGCTCCGCACCAGCCCCAGATAGCCCCGCATGATGAAGCCGTCGCGCTCGCCGCCCTCATGCACGGCATCCTTGGCGCGCATGAAATAGGCCGCCATCATCGGCGTTATCAACCGTGCGACCAGAAGCGAGAACATGACGGCAATCGCAACCGTCAGGCCGAACTGGCGGAAGTATTGCCCGGGAATCCCCGGCATGAAGCTGACCGGCACAAAGACCGCGACGATGGTGAAGGTGGTCGCGATGACGGCAAGGCCGATCTCGTCCGCAGCCTCGATCGACGCGCGGAACGGGGTCTTGCCCATCCGGATGTGTCGCGCGATGTTCTCGATTTCCACGATGGCGTCGTCGACCAGAATACCCGTCGCCAGCGTCAGCGCAAGGAAGCTGACCAGGTTGAGCGAGAACCCCAGCATGTCCATGATCCAGAAGGTCGGCACGGCAGACAGGGGCAGGGCGACAGCGGCAATCAGCGTCGCGCGCCAGTTGCGCAGGAAGGCGAGCACGACCAGCACCGCCAGCAGCGCACCTTCCAGCAGCGTATGGATGGCGGCCTCATAGTTGCCGTAGGTATAATAGACGGAATCGTCGATCAGCGTGATCGCCACATTCGGGTTTTCCACGCGCAGCTGATCAACCACGGTATTCGTCACCTCGGCCACGCTGACCTCGGACGCGCCTTTGGATCGGAAGACCAGGAAGCTGACCAGCGGGTCACCGTCGACACGGGTAAAGCTGACGAGGTCCTCATAGCTGTCGATCACCTGACCCAGATCGGCCAGCCGGACGAAGCGGCCCGAGGGCAGCGAAATGGTCGTGCCTGCAAGCTGCTCGACCGTGCCACTGTCACCAAGGGTGCGGATGACCTGCTCACCCGTGCCAAGGCTCAGCTTGCCGGCTCCAAGGTTGGTGTTGGTGGCTGCGATCTGCGCGCTGACCTGCTGCGCGGTCACACCAAAGCTGTCCAGCTTGACCGGGTCCAGTTCCACGCGGATTTCGCGGTCTGCCCCGCCAATCCGGGTGACCCGGCCAATGCCCGGACGGCCCTGCAGGGCACGCGTCACGGTATCGTCGACGAACCAGCTGATCTCTTCCATCGTCATGTCGGGGGCCGACACGGCGAAGGTCATGATTGCCTGGCCTTCCACGTCGATCCGCGTGACGACCGGCGCCTCGATATCGCCCGGCAGATCGCCGCGGATCTGGTCCACGGCATCCTTCACGTCCTGCACCGCCTTGTCGGTCGGCACCTCCATCCGGAACTCCACTGCCGTGGTGGAGACACCATCCGTCACGGTCGAAGTGACGCTTTTCACCCCGGTGATGCCCGCCACGGCATCCTCGATCTCCTTGGTGATCTGGGTTTCCATCTCGGCGGGCGCGGCACCGGACTGCGCCACGCTGATCGCGACCAGAGGCACGTCGATGTTCGGAAACCGGGTGATCGGCAGGCTGTTGAAGCTTTGCCAGCCGAGGACCATCAGAAGAAAGAAGCCGAGGAGCGGGGCAACCGGGTTGCGGATAGACCAGGCGGAAAAGTTCATGATGCCGACCTCAGTTCGTGTTGCCAGCGTCAGGCACCGGATTGATCCGGTCGCCCGTCCGCACGAAGGTTCCCGCCTTCGCTACCACCAGATCACCCGCGGCCAGCCCGTCGATGATCTCGACAAAGGCCCCGTCGCGGATGCCGGTCTTCACCACCACCTGCTCGACCACGCCGTCGCGCACCCGCATCACCGTGATGCCGTCGACGGTCGATCCCACCGCGGTCAGCGGCACGGCCAGCGCCTCACGCTCGGCCACGATGACTTCGGCTTCGACGAACATGCCCGACCGCAGACGCTCGGGGTCCGACACTTCGATCCGCGCGCGGCCAAGGCGTGAGACGGTGTCGATCGTCGGCTCCACCAGCCGCACCACTCCATCCTGCGGCTCGCCCAGACCCACGGCGCGCAGCCGCGCGGTCTGGCCGGGGGCGAGGCGCAGGATGTCGGCCTCGGCCACATCGGCGCGCAACTCCAGCGCCCCATCGCGGATGATGACGAACATCGGCTCGCCCGCCGCCGTGGCGATCGCGCCGAGCCTCGCGTTGCGGGCAATCACCTTGCCGGCCACCGGGGCCTTCACCTCGGTCCGGCTCAGCTGCAGGTCGACGTTCTCAAGCCGCGCTTCGGACAGCGCAAGCTGCGCCTTGGTCGATTCAAGCGACTGTACCGCGACCTGCACCCGAGCTGCCGCAGACACCGCATTGGCCGTGGCCGTTTCGGCCTGCGCCTGCGGGGCGCTGCCCTGCTCCCGCAAGAGCTTGGTTCGGTCAGCCACCCGCTGCGCCTCGGCGGCCGAGGCTTCGGCCTCAACCAGTTGCGCCTCGGCTTGCGCGATTGCAGCCTCGGCTGCTGCAAGCGAGGCCACCGCCTCGCTTCGCTGAAGCTCCAGCGACGACCGCGACAGCACCGCCAGAACCTGCCCCTCAGTCACCGTGTCGCCCACATCCACCCGCAGCGATTCCAGGGGCTGTCCCTCGATCAGCGGGGCGACCTGCACCTCCTCCACCGCGCCAATCAGGCCCGAGGCGATGATCCGGTCCACCAGCGGCCGTGCCGTCACCGTGGAAACTGAAATTGCGGGAAGGCTTTCCGGGACAGCGGGTGCCGCCGCCTCCGCCTCCTGGGCCCGCAAGGCGGGGGCGGGAAATGCGACGCCAAGGGCAGCGGTCAACATCAATATGGGGATAACGCGCATGGTCATTCAGCCTTTTGCAGTATCGTTGGATACATCATTCAAGATCTCGTCGATGGTCTGCACCACCCGCGCCGCCAGGGCCGGATTGGCCGACCCGAACTCGCTCGTCCGCATTGCAACCGCCTTCACCAGCAGCACCAGCATCTGCGAATGCCCGTCATATCGCACTGCAGCCTCAGCCAGCGTCCGGCCCGTGACATGGGCGAAGATCGCGTTCATGTGGCTTACGATGGTCGCCTCCATCTGCAGCGAGGCCGCCCCGATCTCGGGGTTGCGGGTCGCAGCCGCGGTGATTTCCGCCCAAAGCTTGCCGTCGCCCTGACAGTCTTCCGTCAGCCGCGACAGTATCTTCGCGCGAAGGCCCGCCATCGGATCAGCCGAGCCAAGGATTTCCGCAAATTCCTGTTCGATTTCCGCCAGATCAAGGCTGCACATCGCATGGACGATCGCCGCCTTGGAGGGGAAGTACCGGTAGAAGTTGCCCACGCTCATGCCCGCAGCCCGGGCCAGATGCTGCATCGACGCGCCGTCAAAGCCCTTCTCGGCAAAGGCTTCGCGCAGCGAGAACAGGATCTCATGGCTCCGCTCTTCTGCAGCGGCAGAGGGGGCTTGGACCGCGATGGGAGCCGTGACGGGGGGCATGGGCAATTCCGGGAATGAACGTTCATTCACCCAAATAGACAGCCTGCCGCAAACGTCAAGTGATTTCCGCAAGGTCAGGCTGCAAAGGCAAGAGATAAGGCCCGGCCGCTTGGCATTTCCGCTGAACTAGCTCAAACCGGCGCCAGACAAGGCGCCCTCCGCCCACGGGATCAGCAAAATGGCCACCGGCATCAGCTTCCACCTCGCCGCCACCGACGGTGCCGCCCGCACCGGCACGATCCGCACCCCACGCGGCGAAATACGCACCCCGGCCTTCATGCCCGTCGGCACCGCCGCCACTGTGAAGGCCATGCTCCCCGAAAGCGTCCGTGCCACCGGGGCGGATATCCTTCTCGGCAACACCTACCACCTGATGCTGCGCCCCACGGCGGAACGCATCGCGGCCCTCGGCGGTCTCCACCGCTTCATGAACTGGGACCGCCCGATCCTGACGGATAGCGGCGGCTTCCAGGTCATGTCCCTCGCCTCCCTGCGCAAGCTGACCGAGGAGGGCGTTCGCTTTTCCTCGCACATCGACGGGTCAAAGCACATGCTGACGCCCGAGCGCAGTATGGAAATCCAGAAGCTCCTCGGCTCCGACATCGTGATGGCCTTCGACGAATGTCCCGCCCTTCCCGCCACGGATGAGGCGGTGGCCCAGTCGATGCGCCTGTCAATGCGGTGGGCGCAGCGGTCGCGCGACGCCTTCGGCGACCGCCCCGGCCATGCCCTCTTCGGCATCATGCAGGGCGGCGTGAACCGCGAGTTGCGCGAGGAGTCGGCCAAGGCCCTGGCCGACATCGGCTTTGATGGCTACGCCGTCGGCGGCCTCGCGGTCGGCGAGGGGCAGGAAGCGATGTTTTCTGTCCTTGACTACGCCCCCGGCTTCCTGCCGCAGGACAAGCCGCGCTATCTGATGGGCGTGGGCAAGCCCGACGACATCGTCGGCGCGGTGGAACGCGGCATCGACATGATGGATTGCGTGCTGCCTTCCCGCTCGGGCCGGACGGGGCAGGCCTGGACCCATCGCGGCCAGGTCAACCTCCGCAACGCCCGCCACAGGGACGACCCCCGCCCGCTGGACGAGGCCTGCCAGTGTCCGGCTTGCCGGGGCTACTCCCGCGCCTACCTGCACCATGTGGTGAAGGCGGACGAGATCATCGGCTCCATGCTCCTCACCTGGCACAACCTGCATTACTACCAGACCCTGATGCAGGGGCTGCGCGACGCCATTGCCAGCCAGACGCTTGCAGCTTTCGTGGAAACCTTCCACGCCACGCGCGCCGTGGGTGACATCCCCCCGCTTTAGCCGATCCGCCGCTTGATCCGGCTGAACGCGACCGGCGTCACCCCGATGAACCGCGCGATGTCACCCTGGGGCAACCGCGCCACCGCCTCCGGGGCAGCGGCAAGCAACGCACGCAGCCGGGCCTCTGCGGTCATGGTCAGGAGTGCCGCCTCCCGCGCCTGCTTGCGCGCCAGCACCCAGGCGGAAAACCCTGCATAGGCCTCGCGCAGCGCAGGATCTTCGGCAACCGCCGCCACGACAAAACCGCGCGGCAAGCGAACCACGCGGCTGCGCTCCACACATTCCGCCCCGTATCCCTCACCCGCCGCCGCGTCGGATGCGCCGCGCCCGGAAAACACCCCGCAGTCAAGGATGAAGCTCTTGATCCAGGCCGCACCACCTTCCGTCACATAGACCAGCCGCACCAGGCCCGAAAGCAGCAGATAGACATCGCCGCTGTCGTCGCCTGTATCGAAGGCCGGGGCACCCCGGGCAAGGTCGCGCACGACCCAAAGCCGCGCCGCCTCCGCCTTGGGCCGCAACGCGGCCACCAGCGCGGGCGCTGCCGTTCCAGTTTCCAATCCCAGGTTCAAGCCCGCCCCCGACCGCCGATCCTTCCACTTCGGGAACAGCGGCCCTTCTGTCAAGCCGTCTGAACCCAGGTTCACGACAGCCCGCGCAGGCCGGTCTATCGCTGGCCGGAGCTCAGCCAAAGGTTGCCATGTCAAACCCACTTTCCCACCCGACGACCATCCTTCTGACCGGGGCCACCTCCGGCATCGGTGCGGCCCTCCGCGACCGATTGCTCGATCAGGGCCATACCGTCCTTGCGCCCGCCCGCGGCGCCGCCAAGCTGCCCGCGCATCCGGGGCTTGTGCCGGTCGTGGCCGACCTGACCGATCTTGCCGCCCTTCCTGACCTCGCAAGACGCCTGGCACTTGACCATCCCGGCCTCTCCGTCCTGATCAATGCCGCCGCCGTCCAGCACGCGCATCCGCTGACCGATCCCGCATCTTCACCCGCGCAGCTGATCGAGGAGGCGGCCCTGAATCTCGCCGCGCCCGCCATGCTTGTGCAGGCGCTCCTGCCCACCCTGATGCGCCAACCCTCCGGGGCCATCGTGAACCTCTCCTCCGGCCTTGCCGTCTTTCCGAAACAGGCGGGCGGGCTCTACTCCGCCACCAAGGCCGGCCTTTCCAGCTTCACCACCTCGCTGCGCTGGCAGCTCGAGGCGACGCCGCTCCTGGTGGCCGAGGTGGTCCTTCCCCTCGTCGACACGCCGATGACCGCCGGGCGGGGCAGGGCCAAGATCAGCGCCGATGCGGCTGCGCTGGCGATCCTGAACGGCATCGCCGCCCGCCGCACGGTGATCAGGGTCGGTGCGGCGCATGCCTTGCTGCTGATTTCTGCCCTGGCACCCTGGTTTGGCCGCCGCATGCTGAGGGGGTCTTGACCGATGCGCGACCTCCTTCGCATCGCCGTCCTGCTGGCACTGGCCTTCGCCAGCACGTTCCTTGTCGCGCAATGGCTGGATATCCTGCCGGAAGGTGACCTCCTGGTCTGGCTTGCCTCGCTGCGCGAGGTTCACCCCGCCTGGCTGGCCATTGCCGTGATCGGGCTTCTGGTCCTCGACCTCTTCATCGCCGTCCCGACGATGACGACGATCCTTCTGGCCGGTTGGCTGCTGGGGCCGGTCACCGGCGGCGCGGTCGCTTCGCTCGGGCTGTTCCTGATGGGCGGGACGGCCTACACGCTCGGCCGCGGCTTCGGCCGCCGCATCCTGACACGGCTTTACCCAGACCCGGCCCGACTGACGCAGATCGAAGCGGCCTTTGCCCGCAACGACATTCTGACCCTCGCGGTCTGCCAGGCCCTGCCAATCCTGCCTGAGGTTTCGGCCACGCTGGCAGGGGTGGCGCGGATGCCACCGCTGCGCTTTGCGTTCGGTTACGGGCTTGGGGTGGTGCCCTACGCCTTCATCGTGGCGGCCGGGGGCGCTGCCTCCAGCCCCGATGACCTGCGGCCTGCTTTGCTAACGGCGATCGGAACCACAGCAACGCTTCTCATCCTGTGGCGCCTGTTGGCGCAATCGTTACCGAAGCCTTGACGGGCCCGCCAACCCATTGAAATCACTTGATCGCGAAAGTGTCCCTGCCCGGGACACCCGTTACGGGATGATCCGGGTATACTTGACCCCACCCAGCGTGGCCCCCGCGATCAGCCCTTGCTGGCCGAAGACCAGGGCGATCACCGGGTCAAGCTCCGTCGTCTCCTTGCCGATGCTCGCCCCTTGTTCCGGCGTGGCATAACGCACCTCTCCGCTTGCAGCCCAGCCGCTGCCCCTGCGGAACTCTTCCAGCGCCTCGGGGGTCATGAAGAACAGGGCATGGGCGTATTGCTGCGCCCCGATCTGCAGACCGATGGTCCCCTTGGCGGCGGAATAGTAGTCAACCGTGACGCCCTGGATACGAAGTGCGCCGCGTCCATAGGACCCGCCGATGCCGAAGCCCGCCTCGGTGATCAGCGGCATGTAAAGCACGCCCGAAGCCCGGCTGGCGAGGTCCTGCGTGCCGGGGTAGCGGCTGAAGAGAAAGCTCTCCGTCGCCTCGACCCGCGCGTCGATCTGCGCCGCCCCGTTCGACCCGATGCCGTTGTTGCAGCCCGCCAGCAGCAGCGCGCCAGCGCCAAGCACCAGCCCCCGCCGCGTCATCCTCATGTCCATCTGTCCGCCCTTTCATGCCTCACCGGGGTCTCAAGGCCCCTTTCGGCGAATTGTAGACTGTGTGACCCGCGCTGTCATGCCTTTCCCGCCGGATCGGCAACCGGGCGCCGCAGACCCGGTTCAGGGCAGGAGCGTGCGGTAAAGCGCGAAATCCTCGGCCGCAACCTCATGCAGCAGCGCCTCGGTCGCCTTCGTGAGCTCGGTCGACCCAGGGGGCGAGACGTTCAGCCGGGGCAGGATCACCTCGCAGTCCAGACGGTCCTCCAGAAACTCGACGAAACGGTCGATCTCCTCATAGCGGAACAGCCGGTCCACCCCGGCACCCTGACGCGGCCGCAGGAACTTGCCCTGGCTTCCCACCTCCGCGACGAGCGGCCGCGGGTCGCTGCACCAGGCGCGCACGAATTCATCAAAGCTCATCCCTGCGGTCGAGCGGGCGGGGTCTGTCTCCTCGCGCTGGCGGAAACGGTACCAGGATCCCAGCCAATCCCGCGGCTCGCGCATCAGCGCGACCAGAGTGAACTCGTCCTTCGAGGCCGCAGCAAGATATGGCCCGATGAAGCGCCGGTATCGATGGACGGTCGTGTGCTTCAGCAGGGGCGGGCGCTGGATCGAGACCGCCGCAAGTGATTCGAGCGCGGCGGCAACCGCAGTCGAGCCTGTCTTGGGCGTGGCGAGAAAGGCCAGCCTTTGATCCCAGAACACCAGCATTACCGCCCCTTTTTCCGTTCCGCCCCGGTTCGACCCCGGTTTCCACCAGCGCCGTAAACTATCCCTTAACCAATCCACGCAAAAGCTGGCTTTGTGCGATTTTGATTGAAATGTTCCCGGTTTGGTCCCATATGGAACGGAACACTTGGGGAACATCGGACAGGATTGCCGCCTGAGGGTGGCTATGAAATAAGGAACGAAATGATGGCGGCGGCAAACCTCCTCGACCTCAACGGGAAACGTGACATGGACAAGGCGAAGGCTCTGGAAAGCGCGCTGGCGCAGATTGAGCGCCAGTTCGGCAAGGGCTCGATCATGCGGCTGGGTGCCGACAGCCCGGCAATGGACATCGAGGCAACCTCCACCGGTTCGCTTGGCCTCGACATCGCACTCGGGATCGGCGGTCTGCCGCAGGGCCGGATCATCGAGATTTACGGACCGGAATCCTCGGGCAAGACCACGTTGACGCTGCATGTCGTGGCCGAAGCGCAGAAAAAGGGCGGCGTCTGTGCGTTCGTCGACGCCGAACATGCGCTGGACCCGCAGTACGCCAAGAAACTGGGCGTGAACCTGGACGAACTTCTGATCTCGCAACCCGACACCGGCGAGCAGGCGCTGGAGATTGTGGATACTCTGGTGCGTTCGGGAGCGGTCAGCCTAGTGGTGGTCGACTCGGTCGCAGCCCTGGTGCCAAAGTCGGAAATCGAAGGTGACATGGGCGACATGCAGATGGGCAGCCAGGCCCGCCTGATGAGCCAGGCGATGCGCAAGCTGACCGCCAGCATCGGCCGCAGCAACTGCATGGTGATCTTCATCAACCAGATCCGCATGAAGATCGGCGTGATGTTCGGCAGCCCTGAGACGACGACGGGCGGCAACGCCTTGAAGTTCTACGCAAGCGTGCGTCTGGACATCCGCCGCATCGGCTCGATCAAGGAAAAGGATGACGTGGTCGGCAACACGACGCGCGTCAAGGTGGTGAAGAACAAGGTGGCCCCACCCTTCAAGCAGGTCGAATTCGACATCATGTATGGCGAAGGCATCTCCAAGACCGGGGAACTGGTCGACCTGGGCGTCAAGGCCGGCGTGGTCGAAAAATCCGGCTCCTGGTACTCTTACGGGGATGAGCGGATCGGGCAGGGGCGTGAGAACGCGAAACTGTTCCTGAAGCAGAACCCAGGCGTGGCGACGGATATCGAGGACAAGATCCGCGGCGCGAACGGGCTGGATTTCAACGTGTCCGGCGGCGAAGAGGCGGAAGTCGTCGACATGTGACCTTGCCGGTCACCGCAAGACCAAGGCCGGAAGCGCCGCTTCCGGCCTTTTTCCATGGCGTGAACGGCGGTGGTGGACAGGCTTCGCGTGGGGGGCTAAACGGTTGCGAAGCTGCTGTTTTGCCTTCCGGAAGGGCCTGTCATGGCGTCACTGAACGACATTCGCTCCACCTACCTCGATTTCTTCCGCCGCAACGGGCATCGGGTGGTCGACAGCTCGCCACTCGTGCCGCGGAACGATCCGACGCTGATGTTCGCCAACTCGGGCATGGTGCAGTTCAAGAACCTGTTCACCGGCGTGGAAACACGGGATTACAAGCGCGCGACAACGGCGCAGAAATGCGTGCGCGCGGGCGGTAAGCACAATGATCTCGACAATGTCGGCTACACGGCGCGGCACCATACCTTCTTTGAAATGCTGGGGAATTTCAGCTTTGGCGACTACTTCAAGGATCAGGCGATTGCCTTTGCCTGGGAGCTTCTGACCAAGGATTTCGGCCTGAACCCCGACAAGCTTCTGGTCACCATCTACCACACTGATGACGAGGCGGCGACGATCTGGAAGAAGGTCGCGGGTCTGCCCGACAACCGGATCATCCGCATCGCCTCGGACGACAACTTCTGGCGCATGGGCCCGACCGGACCCTGTGGGCCCTGCACCGAGATCTTCTATGACCATGGTGACCATATCTGGGGCGGCCCTCCGGGCAGCGCGGATGAGGATGGCGACCGGTTCATCGAGATCTGGAACAACGTCTTCATGCAGAACGAACAGTTCGCCGATGGGCGTCTGGTGCCGCTGGAGATGCAGAGCATCGACACCGGCATGGGGCTGGAGAGGATCGGCGCGCTGCTGCAGGGCAAGCATGACAACTACGACACTGACCTGATGCGGTCGCTGATCGAAGCCTCGGCCCATGCCACCAGTGCCGATCCGGACGGGCCGGGAAAGATTCACCACCGCGTCATTGCCGACCACTTGCGGTCGACGAGCTTCCTGATCGCCGATGGGGTGATGCCGTCGAACGAGGGCCGGGGCTATGTCCTCCGCCGGATCATGCGCCGCGCAATGCGGCATGCGCACATGTTGGGCACGCAGGATCCGGTGATGCACCGTCTGGTGCCGGCGCTGGTGCGCGGCATGGGGGCGGCCTATCCGGAACTTGGCCGCGCACAGTCCCTGATCGAAGAGACACTGCGGCTGGAGGAGACGCGGTTCAAGCAAACGCTAGACCGGGGCCTGAAGCTTCTGGACGACGAATTGGCTCGCCTGCCCGAAGGTGGCGCGCTGCCGGGTGCGGCTGCGTTCAAGCTTTATGACACCTACGGCTTCCCGTTGGACCTCACGCAGGACGCGCTGCGCGAAATGGGGCGCGAGGTGGATGTGCAGGGCTTCGACCACGCCATGCAGGAGCAGAAGACCAAGGCGCGCGCGGCCTGGGTCGGCACCGGGGCTGCCGGCGATGCGCGGATCTGGTTTGACCTCGCGGAAGAGCATGGCGTCACCGAGTTCCTGGGCTATGACACCGAAACCGCCGAGGGTGTGGTGACGGCGCTGGTGCGGGATGGCGTGGCGGTAGGCTCGGCCACAGTGGGTGAGACGGTGCAGATCGTCGTCAACCAGACCCCGTTCTATGCCGAAAGCGGTGGGCAGGTTGGCGACGCGGGCCTGATCCGGACGGCCACGGGGCTTGCCGAGGTGACGGATGTCAAGAAGGCCGCTGGCGTTTTCATGCATCTGGCCAAGGTGTTGGAGGGCGATCTTCTCAAAGGTCAGCCTGCCAAGCTGGAGGTCAGCCATAGCCGCCGCGCGCAAATCCGCGCCAACCATTCGGCCACGCACCTCTTGCATGAGGCGCTGCGCCGCGCGCTTGGCGATCACGTCGCCCAGCGTGGCTCGCTGAATGCCGCCGACCGCTTGCGCTTTGACTTCAGTCACAGCCAGGCGGTGTCGCCTGCAGACATGGCGAAAGTGGAGGGCGAGGTAAACGCCTTCATCCGCCAGAACGGCCCGGTCGAGACCCGGATCATGACCCCCGACGACGCCCGCGCCATCGGCGCGCAGGCGCTCTTCGGCGAGAAATATGGCGATGAAGTCCGCGTCGTGTCGATGGGCGTGCTTGAAGGCTCGGCCAAGGGCGCGGACGGCAAGACTTATTCGCTGGAGCTTTGCGGCGGCACCCATGTCGTGCGGACGGGCGACATCGGGGCGCTTGTGCTTCTGGGTGACTCGGCCTCCAGCGCCGGGGTCCGGCGGATCGAGGCGCTGACGGGACAGGCGGCACTCGATCACCTCCGCCAGCAGGATGCGCGGTTGACCGACATTGCCACCATCATCAAGGCCCCCGCGTCCGAGCTTGCCGACCGCATCCGTGCGCTGTTCGATGAGCGCAAGGCGCTGGCGAACGAGGTGGCACAACTGCGCCGCGAACTGGCCATGGGTGGGAGGGCCGAAGGTCCGGAAGCAAAGGAAATCAACGGCATGCGATTTATTGCTCAGGTGCTTTCCGGAGTGTTGGGCAAGGATCTGCCGGCGCTGATTGATGAGATGAAGGCCCGCCTTGGCTCTGGTGCGGTCCTTCTTATCGCCGACACCGGAGGGAAACCTGCGGTCGCCGCTGGCGTGACAGCTGACCTCACGGCCAGGCTATCCGCCGTCACGCTGGTAAAGGCCGCAGCCGAGGCGATGGGCGGCAAGGGTGGTGGCGGGCGTCCCGACCTTGCTCAAGCGGGTGGTGCCGACATCGCGATGGCTGACGCGGCAATCAAGGCGGCTGAAGCCGCGATGGGGGCCTGAAACCATGCCGACCGCGCTCTGGATCGCCCATGTCCACGTCACCGACGCCGAGGCTTACGGCCGTTACGCCAAGGAAGCCGGCCCTGCCATCGCGGCGCACGGCGGCGTCTTCCTTGCCCGGGGCGGCCGCTACGTGCAGCTGGAAGGCAACGACCGCCCGCGCAATGTGGTGGCCCGCTTTCCAAGCCTGGAGGCGGCGGTGGAGTGCTACAACTCGCCCGCCTATCAGGCTGCCCTTGCCCATGCAAAAGGCGCTAGCACCCGTGACCTGATGGTGGTCGAGGAGATCGAGTAGGGTTTTCCTTGAAATGACTGGATTTTGTCTGCCAGCCCCGGTTTTCTTTGCTACACTCAAGGAAAAAGAAGGGCCGGGCAGATGAACCTTCCGAACCACGCGACAAAGGCGGCGCTCTGATGTGCCGCTGGGCCGCCTATACCGGCGCGCCGATCTTCCTGGAGGAGATCGTCAGCCGGCCACAGCATTCGTTGATCCACCAAAGCCATTGCGCTACGCAGTGCCACACGGCGATCAACGCCGACGGGTTCGGCATCGCCTGGTACGGGGCCAAACCCGAGCCGGGCCTGTTCCGCGACGTGCTGCCAGCCTGGTCGGACCCGAACCTCAAAAGCCTGACGGCGCTGGTGCAGTCGCGCCTGTTCCTGGCCCATGTCCGTGCCAGCACCGGAACGGCGACCAGCCGCAACAACTGCCACCCCTTCACCCATGGAAGGTGGAGCTTCATGCACAACGGCCAGGTTGGGGGCTATGACAGCTTTCGCCGCGACGCTGACATGATGATCCCGGAAAGCCTGTATCCGCACCGCAAGGGCGCGACCGATAGCGAGGCGCTGTTTCTGGTGGCGCTGGCCGAAGGCCTGGACACCGACCCGCGCGGCGCGTTGGAGCGGGCGGCGGCGCGGTTCATCGGACTTGCCCGCGCCAAGGGGCAGGGGCCGCATTTGCGGATGACGGCGGCCTTGTCGGATGGGCAAAAGCTTTACGCGGTGCGTTACTCTACCGACGACGCGGCACCGTCGCTGTATCACCGTTGGTCTGATACGCGGGGCGGGCGGGCCGTGGTGTCCGAACCCCTGGAGGCCGAAGAGCTGGGATGGGAGGAAGTGCCGCCCTCCAGCTTCTGCACCTTCGACGGCGAGCGTGTGACGGTGGAGGACTTCATGCCCTGCCGTCTTGCAGCCGCCGCCTGAATTTTGCGCGAGCCTCTTGCCGGGGTCGCCCGCCACGCCAGCTTTGGCGCATGTTGAAACTTCTGTCCCTTGCGCTGATCCTGCTTTCGCCCGCCGTTCGGGCCGACCCGCTTCAATTGGCAGCGGAGCCCGGTGTCGTCCTCCTGATGCGGCATGCGACTGCCCCCGGCACGGGCGATCCTGCGGGCATGCGGCTGGGTGATTGCAGCACACAGCGCAACCTGTCGGAAGAAGGGCGGGCAGAGGCGCGGGCGATTGGTGACCGTTTCCGCGCGGCGGGGATCGGGTTCGACCAGATCCTGGCGTCGGAATGGTGCCGAACGACCGAGACTGCAGTACTGATGGACCTGGGTCCTGTCATGCCCTTCCCGCCGGCAAATTCGTTCTTTGCCGACCGGATAGAGTCCGACCGTCAAAGCGCCGAGGTGCTGGCCTATCTGGCCGCGCTGCCGGAGGGTCAGCGGGTGCTGATCGTAACCCACCAGGTCAACATCACTGCGTTGACCGGAATCGTGGCACGCTCTGGCGAGATCATCGTCACCCGGCACGAAGGGCCGGTCCTGCGCGTGCTGGACCGGCTCTCCCCAAGATGAGGTTAGGCGCGCAAGCTACAAAAAGGCTTAGTCTTTGCGCGATTGCCGCTTGCGCTCGTTCGGGTCGAGCAGGCGCTTGCGCAGGCGGATGATCTTGGGCGTGACCTCGACGAGTTCGTCGTCGTCGATGTAGGCGATGGCCTCTTCCAGCGACATCTTGATGTGTGGCGTCAGGCGGACCGCCTCATCCGTGCCGGAGGCGCGGACGTTGGTGAGCTTCTTGCCCTTCAGCGGGTTGACCTCAAGGTCGTTCTCGCGGGCATGTTCGCCGATCAACATGCCGACATAGACCTGTTCCTGCGGGCCGATGAACATGCGGCCGCGCTCTTCGAGGTTCCAGAGGGCATAGGCGACGGAAACGCCCGCCTCGGTCGAGATCAGGACACCCTGCCGGCGACCCTGGATCGGGCCCTTGTGCGGGACCCAGCCATGGAAGATGCGGTTCAGGACACCCGTGCCGCGCGTATCGGTCAGGAACTGGCCCTGATAGCCGATAAGGCCCCGCGACGGGACATGGGCGATGATCCGGGTCTTGCCGACGCCTGCCGGTTTCATCTCGACAAGGTCACCCTTGCGCTCGCCGGTCAGCTTGTCGATGACCGCGCCGGAGTAGTCGTCATCGACGTCGATGGTCACTTCCTCAATCGGTTCGTTCCGGACGCCGTCGACGTCCTGAAAGATCACGCGGGGGCGCGAGATTGAAAGCTCGAACCCTTCGCGGCGCATGTTCTCGATCAGCACGCCCATCTGGAGTTCGCCGCGACCGGAAACCTCGAACGCCTCGCCGCCGGGGGTGTCGGCGATCTTGATGGCGACATTGACCTCGGCCTCTTTCATCAGGCGGTCGCGGATCACGCGGGACTGGACCTTGCTGCCATCGCGGCCGGCAAGGGGAGAGTCGTTGATGCCGAAGGTGACGGTGATGGTCGGCGGGTCGATCGGCTGCGAGGGCAGGGCGGTGTCGACCTCCAGCGCGCAGAGGGTGTCGGCGACGGTGGCCTTGCTCATGCCGGCGAGGGTGACGATGTCGCCTGCGGTCGCTTCGTCGATGGTGGTCTGGGTCAGGCCGCGGAAGGCGAGGATCTTGGTCACGCGGAACTGCTCCAGCCGGTCTCCGGTGCGGGAGAGGGCCTTGAGCGTGGTGCCTGTGGTGATCCGGCCCGATTCGACGCGGCCGGTGAGGATGCGGCCGAGGTAGGGGTCGGCGGAGAGGGTGGTGGCCAGCATCGAGAACGGCTCTTCGGTGCGGCTGAGGACCTTCGGGGCGGGGACGTGGGACACGATCAGGTCGAAGAGGGCGGAGAGATCCTTGCGCGGGCCGTCCAGCTCCTTGTCGGCCCAGCCGGAGCGGCCGGAGGCGTAGACGTGGGGGAAGTCGAGTTGGTCATCGTCAGCGCCGAGGTTGGCGAAAAGATCAAACACCTCGTTCAGGGCGCGGTCGGGTTCGGCGTCGGGCTTGTCGACCTTGTTCAAAACGACGATGGGGCGCAGGCCGAGGGCGAGCGCCTTGGCGAGCACAAACTTCGTTTGCGGCATCGGGCCTTCGGCGGCGTCGACGAGGAGGCAGACGCCATCGACCATGGAGAGGATCCGCTCCACCTCGCCGCCAAAGTCGGCGTGGCCGGGGGTGTCGACGATGTTGATCCGCGCGCCGTGCCAT
>JANPJZ010000298.1:0-2076 GCA_031425795.1 Rhodobacter sp.
GAATGGCACTGAATCGGCCGCAAGCTATGTCGGGGTCATGAGTTGAATGGGGCGGCCTGTCCGCGTCCAATCGGGGGTGCTTACCCGTCCCCGACCGACACGGAGGGCCGCCCCATGGCCGATCCTACCCGCACCGACGCCACGCCTCAATTCGGCTCCTTGTTCCGCTCCCTGGTCCTCGACCCGGCCTTGCTGCTGGACCGCGTCCTCACCGCCGAAGCGATCGCCCTGGCCGTCGCCGAGGAGGCCGGCCAGACCTGCCAGCGGATCTTCACTCCCTTGGTCACGCTGGCCGTCTTCCTCGGCCAGGTCCTCGCCGACGACCGCTCCTGCCGCGCCGCCGTGACGCGCCTGCTGGCCTGGCGGGCGGCTCGCGGCATGCGGCCTTGCTCGCCGGATACCGGGGCCTACTGCAAGGCCCGCCTGAGGATGTCCGAGGCGTTGCTGCCCCGGCTCGTCCGCCAGACCGGCGACGCCCTCCAGGCCGGCGCGGCCGACGCCTGGCTGTCCGGCGGCCGACGCGTGGTGATCGTCGACGGCTCGACCGTCTCGATGCCCGACACGCCCGGGAACCAGGCGGCCTTCCCGCAGCACAAGAACCAGAGGCCCGGCTGCGGCTTCCCCATCGCCCGGGTCGTCGTCCTGCTATCGCTGGCCACCGGCGGCGTCCTGGACGCGGCCCTGGGCGGCTCCAAGGGCAAGCTCTCCGGCGAGCATGCCCTGCTACGCGCGCTGCACGGGCGGCTGAGTCGCGGCGACATCCTCCTGGGGGATGCCTACTACAGCTCGTTCGACGAGGTCGTCACCCTGGTGGGGATGGGCGTCGACGTGGTGATGCGCCAGGTCGCCAATCGCAAGACCGACTTCCGCCGCGGGACCAGGCTGGGCCGCGAGGACCACCTGGTGACCTGGCTGCGCCACCGCAACCGGGCCGAGTGGATGACCCGCGAGGCGTTCGCCTCGCTGCCGCGCCAGCTGAGGATGCGCGAGCTGCGGGTGCGGGTCGAAAAGCCGGGGTTCCGCACCCGGTCCTTCGTGGTGGTCACCAGCCTGGTGGACCCCGCGACGTACCCGGGCCGCGAGCTGGCGGCCTTATATCGCCGGAGATGGGCGGCCGAGCTGGATATCAGGTCCATCAAGCAGGCGATGGGGACGGACGTGCTGCGATGCCTCTCGCCGGCGATGATCCGCAAGGAATTCTTCGCGCACCTGCTGGCCTACAACCTCATCCGGGGCATGATGGCCGAGGCGGCCCGCCGCCACGGCGTCTCGCCGCGCGAGCTGAGCTTCCAGGGCGCCCGGCAGACGCTGGAGGCATTCCGCGGCGAGTTGGCCCATGGGCCCGGGGCGGGTGGCGAGGGGCTGGTCGCCGCGGCGCTGAAGGCGATCGCGCATCATCGGGTGGGGGACCGGCCGGACCGGGTGGAGCCTCGGGTGGTGAAGCGCCGGCCCAAGGCGTACCCGCGGATGCAGGTGCCGAGGTCGATCGCCCGAAAGCGTTTACTACGTGCCGGTTGACTCCCGATTCAGTGCCATTCGATCATAGTCGAGAGCCGCATGCCCGCGCCCTGGGAGAAGTGCCCGAACTCGTGCGCCAGCACGCCCGAGAACTGCCTCAGGTTCAGGCCCGCCACCAGGGGCAGCCCCACCGTGAGCACCAGGTTGCGGTTGAAGAAGCTGAACGGGCCGCCCTCGAACCCGGCCGAGGCGTTGACCTGGCAGTCGATGTCGATCCTCTTGGGCGTGCGCGCCCCGACCGTCGAGCACACGCCGTCCACGAAGGCGAACAGGAGGGGCTCCTGCGACGGGTCGAGCGACCTCGACTTGCTCGATTTTCCGCTCCTGGCGAACAGAGGCTTGATCATGAACACGACGAGGAACCCGCCGGCGAGGATGGGTGCGGCGTACACCATGAACGCCCCCTGCCCCTTCCGCCCCCCGCCTGCTTGCTCGAGGATCCCGGTGTTGTTCGTGGCGTGGTAGAGCACGAGCCAGCCCACCAGTGCGATCAGGCCGAGGTAGATCAGCGGAAGGAGGAGCATGACCCCGGCCACGACCACGATCCAGAACCGGTAG
>JANPJZ010000299.1:0-12152 GCA_031425795.1 Rhodobacter sp.
GGGCAGGACAGCTTCTGGACCTGGCGCGCGCTGATGTACCGCTTCCTGGAACGCCTTGTCCCCGAGGATGTGGAGGCGATTGCCGCGCAGGCAATGGTGGAGATGGCAGAGACGGGCTTCGCGGCGGTGGCCGAGTTCCACTACCTGCACCACCCGATCGGAGGCGGCACCTATGCCGACCCGGAGGAGATGTCGGGACGGATCGTGGCGGCGGCTTTGGCGACGGGCATGGGCCTGACGCATCTGCCGGTGATCTATGAACAGGGCGGGGTGGATGGGCGGGCGCTGGCAGGCGGGCAGCTGCGCTTCGGCTCCTCGCCCGAGGTTTATGCCCGCGTGCTGATGGGGGCGGCGGAGGCGTTGCGCGGGCTGCCCGACGCACGGCTCGGTGTCGCGCCGCACAGCTTGCGGGCGGTGAGCAGGGGCACGCTGGCGGGCGTTGCGGGGATGGTGCCGGAGGGGCCGGTCCACATCCACATCGCCGAGCAGGTGGGCGAGGTGGCGGAGGTTCAGGCCGCCTGGGGCGCGCGGCCGGTGGAGTGGGCGGTGAAGAACCTGCCGCTCAACGGGCGCTGGTGCATGATCCATGCGACGCAGATGACGCCCGGTGAAACGGCCTCGTTGGCGCAGACCGGGGCGGTTGCGGGCCTCTGCCCGATCACCGAGGCGAACTTGGGCGACGGGATCTTCGACGCCCCCGGCTGGTTGGGGGCAGGTGGCCGGTTCGGGGTGGGCACTGACAGCAACATCCGCATTTCTCTGGCCGAGGAGCTTCGGCTCTTGGAATACTCCCAACGCCTGAACGGCAAGGCGCGGGCGGTGATGGCGGATTGCCGGTCAACGGGGCGGCTTTTGTGGGAGGAAGCGGCAAGGGGCGGCGCGCAGGCGGCGGGGCGGGCCTCTGGGGCGATTGCCGTGGGGCAATGGGCCGACCTTGTGGCGCTGGACACGAGCGATCTGCGGTTGGAAGGGCTGCACGGTGACCACCTTCTGGATGCCTTCCTTTTCGCCGGTCGCGACGGGCTTGTGACTGACCTCTGGTCCGCCGGTCGCCACATCGTGCAGGCAGGCCGCCACATCGCCCGAGACGCGATAGAGACGCGCTTTCGCAGCACCATGCGCCGCTTGCGGGACGCACTGTGACTCTCGGCTGGGAGGATATCCGCGCCGAGGTCCTGCGCCGCATCCGCGCCCGAGACTGGCCCCCGGGCGCGCTCATCCCCGGCGAAGAGGCGCTTGCCGAGGAGTTCGGCGTTGCCCGCGCCACGGTCAACCGCGCGTTGACCGCGCTGGCCGAGGCGGGGGTGGTGGAACGCAAGAAGCGCGCCGGAACGCGGGTGGCGGAACTGCCCGTCCGCCGCGCCCGGCTGGAGATTCCGGTGATCCGGCTGGATGTGCTGGGCAGGGGGCTGACCTACAGCTTCAAACTCCTGGCCGACCGATTGTCGCCGGCCCCGATTCCGGTGACAGCGCGGCTTGGCCTGCCCGAAGGCACCGCGCTGCGCCAGCTGGAGACGCTGCATCTGGCCAGTGGGCGGCCTTATGTCCTGGAAACCCGCTGGCTGAACCCCGCTGTCCTGCCCTCACCCCCGCCTGATTTCGCCACGGTCAGCGCGAATGAGTGGCTGGTGACCCATGTCAGCCTCGTCTCCGGCGACATCGCCTTCACCGCCGCACCGGCCAGCGTGCGGGAGGCGGAGGTGCTGGGCGTCCCCCCCGGCACGGCGCTTCTGGTGGCGGAACGCACGACCCACGGGACCGGGGGGCCGGTAACCTGGGTGCGCCTTGCCCACGCGCCGGGGCACCGGGTGCAGATGGTGTTCTAAGGGCGTGCAGGCATTGGCGCGTGCGCGGTCCAGAGCGCGCGTTGTCTCAGGACACGACGCGAAAATGGCCCGAGACCAATTGCGTCAGCTTGCGGTGCAGGCCTTGCGTCCGGTGGCGGATGTGCAGCGCTGCAAACACCGGCTGACGCAGGTCCGGCGCGTCGGACACTGCCATGAACCGGCCGCCGGCGATCAGATCTGCGGCGGTCTTTTCCAGCACATAGCCCGATCCCCCCATTGCCATCAGCACCGAGACCACCGACCCTGACTGCCCGACCGAAACCGGGGCTGCGGCAAGGTCAGGTGTCAGCTGGCGGTGCATCTCCTCGAAGGCGGGAGAGAAGTGGGCGAAGACGAAACGGTCGGGCCGGACCTCGGCCAGATGCGGGGTTTCGGTGGAAATCATGCGATAGGTCACGTCGCCCACACTGTCGAAATGCAGGTCCGGGTGGGGTTTGGGCGAGAACATCACCGCGAAGTCGAGGATCCCGGTCAGAAGGTCCGCGCACATCTGGTTGGAGTAGTCCGGCTCGATGTAGAAGGCGGTTTCCGGCAGCGCCGCCCGGAACTCGGCCACCCAATCGCCAAGATAGACGGCGGCAAGGTCGTTCTGGATGCCAAGCCGCAGGAGTTGTGCTGCCCCCTGCGGGATCTGGATACGCCGTTTCGCCTCGTTCCACTCATGCCGCAGCGCGCGGGCGTGCGGCTCGAACCGTTTTCCCTCCGGCGTCAGGTCGGTCCCGGCGCGGGAGCGGTCGAAGAGGCGTTGGCCAACGGCCTGCTCCAGCGCGCTGACGCGGGCGGAGACGGTGGATTGGGTGATCCTGAGCCGGTCCGCGGTGCGGTGGAAGCTGCGTGTCTCGGCAAGGTCGAGGAAGGTGTCGAGGAGATCGATCTGCATGGGTTCGCCTGTGGCCGGCCCCCGGGGGATTTCCACCCCCGGACGCCCGGAGGATACTTGGGGACAGATGAATGGTGTGATCGGTTTATCCGATCAATACCGCGTCTCTGACCGAATTGAAAGCGGGCGCGGGGAAGCCGATAGTGTCGGCAAAACGGGGGCGGTCATGGCGGATTTTGCGCAGGCGCGGGTGGTGATCATCGGGGGCGGGGCGGTGGGGGCCTCGTGCCTTTATCATCTGGCCAAGGCCGGGTGGACCGATGCGCTGCTGCTGGAAAAGAACGAGCTGACGGCGGGCAGCACCTGGCATGCGGCAGGGAACGTGCCGACGTTTTCCTCCAGCTGGTCGATCATGAACATGCAGCGCTATTCGGCGGGCCTATACCGGGGCCTGGGCGAGGCGGTCGGTTATCCGATGAACTACCATGTGACTGGCTCTGTCCGGCTGGGGCACTCTCGCGAGCGGCTGATGGAGTTCAAGCGCGTCGTCGGCATGGGGCGGTATCAGGGGATGGACTTGGATATCCTGTCGCCCGGGGAGATCACCTCGCGCTATCCGTTTCTTGAGACGCATGATCTGACGGGGGCGCTCTATGACCCGTATGACGGCGACATTGATCCGGCACAGCTGACGCAGGCCCTCGCCACCGGTGCCCGGAAGCTTGGCGCTCGGGTGGAGCGGTTCTGTCCGGTGACCGCCGCCGAGTGGACTGGGACGGAATGGGTGCTGACAACCTCGAAGGGCACGGTGCGGGCGGAGTACGTGGTGAACGCGGGCGGCTACTATGCCGCGCAACTGGGTGCCATGTTCGGCCGCCGGGTGCCGATGATGGTGATGAGCCACCAGTACTTGCTGTTCGACACCATCCCGGAGTTGGAGGCCTGGACCAGGGAAAGCGGCCACAAACTGCCTTTGCTCCGCGACGTGGATAGCAGTTACTACCTCCGGCAGGAAAAGATGGGCTTCAACCTTGGCCCCTATGAGAACCCCTGCCGCGCGCATTGGGCGACGCCGGATGACCCGATGCCCGAAGATTTTTCCTTCCAGCTTTTCCCCGACGATCTGGAGCGGCTGGAGTTCCAGATCAACGACGCGATGGCCCGTGTGCCGCTCTTGGCGAAGGCCAACCTGACGAAGGTCATCAACGGCCCGATCCCCTATACGCCGGACGGAAACCCCCTCATCGGCCCGATGCCGGGCGTGCCGAACGCCTTCGAGGCCTGCGTCTTCACCTTCGGCATCTGCCAGGCGGGTGGCGCGGGCAAGGTGCTCGCGGAATGGGTGACCGAGGGCGGCACGGAATGGGACATGTGGTCCTGCGACCCGCGCCGCTTCACCGGCTGGGAGGATCACGACTACCTCGTCGCCAAAGGCAAGGAGGTCTACGGCCACGAATACGGGATGCATTTCCCGATGGCGCGCTGGCCAGCAGGGGCGGATCGTCGCCTGTCGCCTGTGCATGACCGGCTGAAAGCGCTGGGCGCTCAGTTCGCGCCCTACAACGGGTGGGAGCGGGCCGAGTGGTTCGCCGCGCCTGCGGACGATACCAGTTGGGAGGCGACGCAGACCTGGGGCCGCGCTGGGCCTTGGGAGGCCCGGATCAAGGCGGAATGTGAGGCGGTGCGCGATGGGGTAGGGGTCCTGGACCTCCCCGGCTTCACCCGCCTGCGGGTGGTTGGACCGGGCGCGCGGGCGCATCTCGCCTCACTGACCGCGTCGAAGCTGCCGCAGCCGGGGCGGATGGGACTGATCTACTTCGCCGACGAGCGGGGGAGGATCGTGACCGAGATGACCTGCCTGCCTTACACTGACGACGACGTGGGCGTGATCACCGCCGCCGTCGCGCAGCACCACGACGCCGCCCTCCTGCGCAAGGGTTTGCCCGAGGGAGTGGTCCTGGAGGATTGGTCGGACAAGATCCACTGCTTCATCGTCACCGGCCCGAAGGCGCGCGACCTGCTGGCGGGGATTGCCGAGGCGGACCTGTCGCTGCCGTGGCTCTCGGTCCAGTACTTCGCCAAGGTGGCCGGCAAGGATGTGGCGCTGGTGCGGGTGTCCTTTGCGGGCGAGCTTGGTTGGGAAATCCACTGCGACCGGGGCGATGCCGCCCACGTCTTCGACGCACTTCTTGAGGGCGGCGCAAAGCCCTTCGGCATGAAGGCGCTGAACAGCTTGCGCATCGAGAAGGGCTACCGCGCTTGGAAGGGCGACCTTTCCACGGACTATTCGCTGCTGGAAGGCGGGCTGGAGCGGTTCATCGACTGGACTCACGACTTCCCCGGCAAGGCTGTGCTGCTGGCCGAAAAGCAACGCGGGGTGAAGAAACGCTTCGTTTCCCTGAAGGTCGAAGCCGGAGAGTGCGACGCGCCCTACATGTCGACGCTTTGGCATGATGGTCAGGTGGTGGGCGAGACGACCTCCGGTGCCTGGGGCTACCGGGTCGGGCACTCCATGGCGCTGGGGATGCTGCGGGCCGATCTGGCGGCAGCGGGGACCGAGGTCGAGGTGGAAATCTTCGGCGACCGGGTGAAAGCCGTGGTGATGGCAGACGGACCGGCCTGGGACACGAAGAACGAGCGCATCCGCGCGTGATTGGCGGCGGACCGGGGGCCAGCCCCCGGACCCCCGGGATATTTTTGGACAGATGAAAGACCTGAGTGATGGCTAAGATACCGACGAAAGCACGGGCTGTGGTGATCGGGGGCGGTGTCTCGGGCTGTTCGGTGGCCTATCATCTGGCAAAGTCGGGGTGGACGGATGTGGTGCTGCTGGAGCGGCGCAAGCTGACCTCCGGCACCACCTGGCACGCGGCGGGACTGATCGGCCAACTGCGCGGCTCGGCGAACATGACGCGGCTCGCGAAGTATTCGGCGGACCTCTACCGCGGGCTGGAGGCGGAGACCGGGGTCGCGACGGGAATGAAGCAGGTCGGCTCCATCTCCGTCGCGCTGACTGCAGAGCGGCATGAGGAGCTGCTGCGTCAGGCTACTGTGGCGAGGATTTTCGACGTCGAGGTGCACGAGATTTCGCCGGGGGAGGCGAAGGCCAAGTATCCCCACCTCAACATCGACGGCGTCGTCGGCGCGGTCGCCTTGCCGCTGGACGGCCAGTGCGATCCGGCTAATATCGCGATGGCCTTGGCCAAAGGCGCGCGGATGCGGGGCGCGAAGATCTTCGAGGGCGCGCTGGTCACGAAGGTCACGACCACCGCTGGCCGCGTCACCGGCGTCGACTACGAGACCGCCGAAGGCCCCGGCCACATCGCTGCCGATGTCGTGGTGAACTGCGGCGGCATGTGGGGCCGCGACCTGGCAGCAGCGAACGGCGTGACCCTGCCGCTGCACGCCTGCGAGCATTTCTACCTCGTCACCGAACCCGTTCCGGGCCTTGGCGACATGCCCGTCCTCCGCGTCCCCGACGAATGCGCCTACTACAAGACCGACGCGGGCAAGATGATGCTCGGGGCCTTCGAGCCCGTCGCCAAACCCTGGGGCATGGCCGGCATCCGCCCGGACTTCGAGTTCGACACCCTGCCAGAAGATTGGGACCACTTCGCCCCCATCCTGGAGGCCGCCACCAACCGCATGCCCCTGTTCGAAACCGCCGGCATCCACACCTTCTTCAACGGCCCGGAAAGCTTTACCCCCGACGACCGCTACTACTTGGGCGAAGCGCCCGAGGTCGGGGGCTACTGGATCGCCGGCGGCTACAATTCCATCGGCATCGTGAGTTCCGGCGGCGCGGGGCAGGCCCTCGCCCACTGGATCACCGAGGGCGAGCCGCCCTTCGACCTGTGGGAAGTCGACATCCGCCGCGCCCAGCCGTTCCAGAAAAACCGGCGTTACCTGAAGGAGCGGGTGACCGAGACCCTTGGCCTTCTCTACGCCGACCACTTCCCCTACCGCCAGATGGCGACGGCCAGGGGCGTCCGACGTTCGCCGATCCACGACCACCTGAAGGCCCGGGGCGCGGTGTTCGGTGAGGTGGCTGGTTGGGAACGCGCCAACTGGTTCGCCAATCCCGGACAGGACCCGGAATACTGTTACTCCTGGAAGCGGCAGAACTGGTTCGACAACCAGCGCGCCGAGCACATGGCCGTTCGGGAAAGCGCCGGCCTGTTCGACATGACCAGCTTCGGCAAGATCCGCATCGAAGGCCGCGACGCCTGCACTTTCCTCAACCGCATCGCCTCTGCCCAGATGGATGTGGCGCTGGGCAAGATCGTTTACACCATGTTCCTCAATGACCGCGGGGGAATAGAGGCCGATCTTACCATCACGCGCTTGTCAGAGACTGCCTACCTCGCCGTCGTCCCCGGTGCCACGCTGCAACGCAACCTCGCCTGGATGCGCGCGCATATCGGCGAGGATTTCGCCGTCATCACCGATGTGACCGCCGCCGAGTCGGTCCTCTGCGTTATGGGTCCGCAGTCGCGCGATGTCCTGGCCAGGGTCTCGCCCAACGACTTCAGCAATGCAGCCCATCCCTTTGGTCAGGCGAAGGAAATCGAGATCGGCATGGCTCTCGCACGCGCCCATCGCGTGACCTATGTTGGCGAGCTTGGGTGGGAGCTTTACATCCCCACCGACCAAACCGCCCATGTCTTCGAGGCGCTGATGGAGGCCGCACCCGATCTCAGGCTTTGCGGTCTCCATACCCTTGACTCCTGCCGGATCGAAAAGGCCTACCGCCACTGGGGCCATGACATCACCGACGAGGATCATGTGCTGGAAGCCGGCCTCGGATTTACCGTCAGCCGCAAGAAGCCCGCCTTCACGGGGCGCGACGCGGTGCTGCGGAAAGAGCAGGCGGGCCTTGACCGCAAGCTTGTCCAGTTCCGCCTGACAGACCCGGAGCCGCTTCTGTTCCACAACGAAGCTATTGTCCGCGATGGGAAAATCGTCGGCCCGGTGACCTCTGGCAACTACGGCCACTTCCTCGGCGGGGCGATCGGCCTCGGCTACGTCCCGGCCAGCGGCCAGACCGATGACGATCTCCTCGGCTCCACCTACGAGATCGAGGTTGCGGGCAAGCGTCACGCCGCCATCGCTTCCCTCGCCCCGATGCTCGACCCCGCAAGCGAAAGGGTCCGCGCATGAGTCTTGCCCAACGCCATCAAGCCTTCCATGACCTGCACCAGCAGGGCTGTTTCGTCATCCCGAACCCCTGGGACCGGGGCAGCGCGCGCATGATGGCCGCCCTTGGCGCGCGGGCGCTGGCCACAAGTTCCGCCGCCCATGCCTTCACTCTCGGCCGCCCCGACATGGGTGGTGTCACCCGCGACGAGGCGCTTGCCCATGCGCAGGACCTCATCGCCGCGACCGATCTCCCCGTGTCGGGCGACTTCGAGAACGGCTTTGGCGACAGCCCCGACGAGGTCGCCGAAACCGTCCGCCTTGCCGCCGAAGTTGGCCTTTCCGGCATCAGCGTTGAAGATACGCAGATGACCCCCGGTACCCCCGCTTATCCCTTCGACCTCGCCGTCGAGCGCATCCGCGCGGGGGCCGCCGCGGCCCGCGCGCTGGGCCGTCCCTTCATCTTCTGCGCCCGCGCCGATGGGGTGATGAACGGCAGTTACGACCTCGCAGAGGGCATCCGCCGCTTGCAGGCGTTCGAGGTGGCCGGCGCGGACCTCCTTTACCTTCCGGTGCCCCCCGGCAAAGCGGAACTTGCGCAAGTCCTCGCCTCGGTGACAAAGCCCGTCAACGCCCTCGCCGCCGGGCCGCTCAAGCAACTCATCGTGGCCGATCTCGCCGCCATGGGCGTCCGCCGCATCTCCACCGGCAGCCAGATCGCCCGCCTCACCCATGCTGCCATCCGCGACTCGGTCAGCGCCATGCTGGGACCGGGCAGCTTTGTCTCCCTCGCCGGAACTGCCAGCGGCGACGAGATCGACGCTCTTCTCCTAAAAGGATCAGCCAAATGACCGACCTGACCAGTGAACTTGGCGAGATCTGTGAACCCGCCCGCAACCGCCGCAGCGGGGGTCGCACCGCCCGAGTCGCCCTCCGCGCCGCGCCCCTGTCGGACGAGATGCGCCCGGTCCGTCCCGGCCTGCCCGGCGGCCAGTACAAGCCCCTCAGCGAAACCAGCGTCCAGCAGATCCACGCCGCCGCCCTCGACGCGCTGGAGCAGATCGGCCTCTCCCAGGCCCCGCCCTCGGGCGTGAAGCTTCTTACCGACGCTGGCGCAATCCTGGGCGATGACGGCCGCATCCGCTTTCCCCGCGCGCTGGTGGAGGACATGCTGAACCTCGCCGCGCGCGACATCACTCTTCACGCCCGCGACCCGAAGCACGACCTGCACCTCACCGGCACCAACGTGCACTACGGCACGGCGGGTGCTGCGGTCCACATCGTCGACCCGGTCGCGAACACCTACCGCGAATCCACCGCGCAGGACCTCTACGACGCGGCCCGCCTTGTCGACAACCTCGACAACATCCACTTCTACCAGCGCACGATGGTCTGCCGCGACGTGGTCGACAACAAGGAGATGGATCTCAACACCCTCTACGGCTGCCTTGCTGGCACCACGAAACACGTCGGCACCAGCTTCTCCGACCCGTCCCACGTCGCCGACTGTTTCGAGATGCTGCACATGGTGGCGGGGGGTGAGGCCGAATGGCGCGACCGGCCTTTCGTGAGCAATTCCAACTGCTTCGTCGTCCCGCCGATGAAGTTCGCGGAAGAAAGCTGCATCACGATGGAGGATTGCATCCGCCGCGGCATGCCGATGCTCCTCCTCTCCGCCGGTCAGGCGGGGGCGACCAGCCCCGCGCCCATCGCCCTGACCATCGTCCAGGCCGTCGCCGAATGTCTGGCGGGTGTCGTCTACGTCAACGCAATCAAACCCGGCGCGCCTGCGATCTTCGGCACCTGGCCCTTCGTCTCGGACCTCCGCACTGGCGCCATGTCCGGCGGCAGCGCGGAACAGGCGCTCCTCACCGCAGGCTGCGCCCAGATGCACCGCTTCTACGGCCTGCCCGGCGGGGCTGCCTCCGGGATCAGCGACTCGAAACTCCCCGACATGCAAGCTGGATGGGAGCAGGGGATCACCAACGCCCTCGCCGGCCTCGCCGGCCTCAACATGTGCTACGAGGCGGTGGGAATGCACGCCTCCCTTCTCGGCTTCTGCCTCGAGTCCCTTGTCCTTGGCGACGACCTCCTCGGCCAGACCATGCGCCTGGTGCGGGGGATCGACGTCACCCCCGACAGCACGAGCATCGAGGCGATGAAGGAGGTCTGCCTCGGCGGCCCTGGCCATTACCTTGGCTCCGACCAGACGCTGAAGCTGATGCAGACCGAATACATCTATCCCAACGTCGGCAACCGCATGTCCCCGAAGGAATGGGTCGAGGCGGGCAAACCCCTTCTTCTTGACACGGCCATCGCCCGCAAGAACTCTATCCTCGCCAAGGCAGGCTGCCGCGTGGAGCCTGAGATCGATGCCGCTATCCGTGCCCGTTTCAACATCTACTTCAAGTGAGGCCTCAATGATCCCCGCCAACATGCTGAAATTCTACATTAATGGCCAGTGGGTCGACCCGCTGTCGAAGAACCGCATGGGCGTCGAAAACCCCGCGACCGAAGAGATCGTGACCGAAGTCGCAATGGGCAGCGCGGAGGATGCCGACCGGGCGATTCTCGCCGCCCGCGCCGCCTTCGACGGCTGGACCTATGCGCCCGTCAAGGAGCGGATCGCCCTGATGAAGCGGGTGCTCGAGGTCTACAACGAGCGCTACGAGGACTTCGCCCAAGCCATGTCGACCGAGATGGGCGCCCCGATCACCTGGGCACGCGGCGCGCAGGCCTGGGCCGGACAGGTCCATATGGAGGCCACGATAAAGGCCGCCGAGGAGATGGTCTGGGAATACAATCGCGGCACGACCCGGATCATCTATGAAGGGATCGGCGTCTGCTCTCTCATCACGCCGTGGAACTGGCCGATGAACCAGATCGCCTGCAAGGTTGCGCCCGCGCTGATCGCGGGCTGCACGATGGTCCTGAAACCCTCTGAAATCGCCCCGCTTTCCGGCACGCTCTTTGCGCAAGTCATGCATGACGCGGGCGTTCCCCCTGGCGTCTTCAACCTGGTGAACGGGGCAGGACCTGAGGTTGGCGCGCGCATGTCCACGCATCCGGAGGTGGACATGGTCTCCTTCACCGGCTCCACCCGCGCCGGCACCCAGATCGCCGCCGTGGCCGCTGCAACGGCCAAGCGCGTGGCGCAAGAGATGGGCGGGAAATCCCCCAACATCATCCTGCCCGGTGCCAACATCGCCGAGGCGGTCGCTGCGGGCGTCACCGCCGTGATGTCGAACACCGGCCAGTCCTGCGACGCGCCGACCCGCATGCTCGTCCACCGCTCGCAGCAGGCCGAGGCACTGCAAGTTGCCATGGAAGCCGCCGAGGCGATCAAGATCGGCGACCCGCGCGACGAAGAAACCGTCATGGGGCCGCTGGTGTCCAAGATGCAGTTCGACAAGGTGCAAAAGCTGATCCAGGCCGGGATCGACGAAGGCGCGACCCTCGTCACCGGCGGCGTCGGGCGGCCCGCAGACCTCAACCGCGGCTGGTTCACCCGGCCCACGGTCTTCGGTGACGTGGTCAACTCGATGACCATTTCCAAGGAGGAAATCTTCGGCCCGGTCCTCGCGATCCAGCCCTACGACTCCATCGAAGACGCCATCGCCCAGGCGAACGACACAATCTACGGCCTTGCCGCCTATATCGCCGGCCCGGTTGAGGATGCGATCCCCGTCGCCCGCAAGCTGCGCGCCGGGACCGTGAACCTCAACTACCCCGACTGGGACACCTCTGCCCCCTTCGGCGGCTACAAGCAGTCGGGCAACGGCCGCGAGTATGCCGACTGGGGCATCCACGACTTCTGCGAGGTCAAGGGCATCGTCGGCTACGGCGAGGCTTGAACAAAGGGGGCGGGACCAACCCGCCCCACCATGAGGGACATCATGCATTACGGATACATCGGCCTCGGCAACCTCGGGGCCGCCTGTGCGGGCTGCCTGGCGAAGGCGGGGTTCAAGGTCACGGTCTACGATCTGAACCCTGACCTCGCAGCGCCCCTGCTTGCCCTTGGCGCGACCCTTGCGACCGGGGCTGAACAGCTTGCGGCGTCGGTTGACCATGTCATCACCTGCCTTCCATCGCCTGCCGTTTCGGAACGGGTTCTGCGCAACATCCTGCCGCACATGCGCAACGGGGCCAGTTGGGTCGAGATGTCCACCCTCGGCCGGGACGAGGTGCTGCGCCTTGCCGCTGTCGCCGCCGATGCGGGCGTGCGGATGATGGAGCTTCCGGTCACCGGCGGCGTCCATCTGGCCCATCAGGGCAAGATCACCATGCTGGCCGGGGGGGACAAGGACCTGTTCGACCTGCACCATGGTGCCATGCAAGCGATGGGG
>JANPJZ010000300.1:0-3127 GCA_031425795.1 Rhodobacter sp.
TCCTTGAAGATGCCGGGCACCTGGAACTTGACGCTCATCCCCTTGCGGATGCGGGCGAAGGAGGGCAGGCGGGTCACGTCTTCATCCTTGAACAGGATGCTGCCGCTGTCGGGCCGGTGTGCCCCAAGGATCAGCCGGAAAAGTGAGGATTTTCCCGCGCCGTTCGGTCCGATCAGGCAATGGATTTCGCCGGGTTCGATGCCGAAGTCGATGTTGCGGGCAACATGCACGCCGCCAAAGCGTTTCTTCAGGCCTTTGGTCTGCAGGATCATGGGCGGCCCCCTGCAGATGTCAGGCGCTCGGAAAGCCAGCGCATCAGCGACAGCACGATCCCTTCGGGGGCGAAAAGCACGGTCAGGACAAGGATCACCCCCATCACCACGATGGCATACTGGCTGCCGTAGATGGTCAGCCATTGGTAGAGAAAGATCATCACCAGCGTGCCGATCAGCGTAGCGGTCACATCCTTGCGCCCGCCGAAGGCCACCCAGATCACCGGCAGCGCCGCCGCCGTGATGCTCATGGAACTGGGGGTGATGTACTGGCCCCAGGCGGTGTAGAGCACCCCCGACAGGCCCGCCAAGGCTCCACCCAGGACAAAGCCCAGAAGCTGATAGCGGCGCACGTCATAGCCCAGCATCTCGGCCCGTTCGGGGTTTTCGCGGATGGCCACCAGAACGTTGCCAAAGGGCGCGTTCAGGAGCATCCGCAGGCCGAGGTAGACCACCAGCATCAGGCCGAGGAGGACATAGTAAAGCGCGATGTCGGCATAAAGCAGCACATCGCCGCCCGGCCAGGGGATGGTCAGCGGCGGCATGCCGGACATGCCGTTGAACCCGTTCAGACGGGCGGCGCCGATCGCCCATTCCGGCCCCGCCGTCTGCGCCATGAAGGCCTGAAACACCAGTGTGACCGACAGGGTGACGATGCCGATGAACACCCCCTGCACCCGGCCGTAGAACATGAAGTAGCCCAGCACCACCGCCAGGAGTGCGGCAAGGCCGACAGACAGGAGCAGCGCAAGCAGTGTGAAGCCGTAGGCCGCACCAAAGTTCAGCGTCAGGACGCCATAGCCATAGCCCGCCAGCCCGAAGAACGCGGTCTGACCAAAGGACAGCGACCCGGCATAGCCCCAGATCACCCCCAGCCCCATGGCCATGAAGGTCCAGACCAGGAAGTACGCGGTGTTGCCCACGGTCCAGCCGTCAACGAACAAGGGATAGATCACTGCCGCCAGCACGGCGAGCGCCAAGGTCAGCCAGAACCCCCGGCCCCGCCCCATGGTCTGCGGCCCTTCCAGCCGCGACACCCAGAGTGCCAGCGTGTTGCGCTGTTGTTTCGGAGTCGCGTCGATCAGCGACGGTCCGCGGCTTACGTCTGGATTGGCCTCGGGTCCGGTCATTTGCGCCCTCCTAGGATCCAACCCGACAGCCCGCCCGGCAGCAGCCGGATGACGATGATGACCGTGATCAGCAATCCGATCTGGCCGAAAAGCTGACCCTGCCATGCTGTCATGCCCGACCGGATCACGGCCAGGATGGCCGCCGCCGGGGCTGCCCCAAGGAAGATGTCACCGCCGCCGATCACTACCGTGACAAAGCTTTCGACCATGAAGGTCGCGCCCATGGTCGGAACCAGGGTCATCGTCGGTGCATAAAGCCCGCCCGCGAGGCCCGCCAGCGCCGCCCCAAGCCCGAACGTCAGGGTGTAGACCTTGCCCGTGTCCACCCCGGTTGCCTGCGCCATGCGCGGCAGTTGAATCGTGGCCCGGGCAATCACCCCGGCGCGGGTGTGGTAGAAGAAGAGGTAGAGGCTGACCAGCAGCAGAACCGCGATGCCCATCAGCACCACGCGGTAGGTCGAATAGGAAAACCCGCCGACGGTAAAACTGCCAAGGGGTGTTCCGACGCCCTGCATCGTGGACCCCAGCACGATCAGGACACCCTGCGTCGCGATCATGCTGAGCCCCCAGGTGGCGACGATGGAATCCAGCGGTCGGTGGTAGAGGTGGCGGATGATCGTCCGCTCCAGCACCATCCCAATCAGGCCCGCCACCAGCGATCCGCCCAGGATGGCAAGGGGCAAGGGCAAGCCCAGTTGAGCAAGGCTGACGGTCGTGTAGGCCCCGCACATGATGAACTCGCCATGCGCCAGGTTGATGACACCCATCATCCCGAAGATGATGGCCAGGCCCATCGAGGCGATCACCAGGAAGGCAAAGGCATCGCCGAACTGGAAGATGAACGAGAACACCGTCGACATCAGGGCCGTCTCCTTGTCGATGCCGCACGCCGCAGCGGGGGTGTGGCGTGTGGAAGGAAGGAACCGGGGGCGTCGCCGCCCCCGGAAGGTCCGTGCTTATTCCTTCGGCGGAGGGCTGGATGGCGTGTACTGCGCGCTTGGGTCGTTCTTGGTCAGGTCGCAGCCGGCATCGCCCAGCCAGTAGGGCGCGATGTTTTCCCAGACGGTGGGAAAGCTGATGCTGTGATCGGCTTCGACCTTGGCCAGATAGATGGTGTGCGACATGTGCTGGCTTTTCGGATCAAGGCAGACCTTGCCCGACGGACCGTCAAAGCACACGTCCCCCTTGGCGATTTCGGCGCGCAGGGCCGCATGGTCGGTCGTGCCCGCGCGTTCCACCATCAGCTTGTAGAGGTTCATCGCGATGTAGGAGTTCGCCGCTTCCTGGTTGATGTAGGGTTCATCGGGGAAACGGGCGCGGAACTTTTCGACAAAGGCCTTGGCGGCTGGCGTGTCGACTTCCTCGATGAAGTTGGTGGTGACGTACATGTCCTTCAGGCTTGGCGGCGTGAAGCGCTTGTGCTCATACCCCTGGCCCACGTTGACCGAGGACGCCATCGGCAGGTTCACGTTGGCTGCGGCCGCCTGTTCGTAATAGGACGCCTGCGCCGCGCCGACGAGCAGGGTCACCACGAAGCCGGGCTTGGCGGCCTGGATGTTCTGGATCGACTGGCCGAACTGCGAGACGCCCAGCGGGATGAACTCTTCGCCCACCATGGTGCCGCCGTTCTCTTCGACGATCTGGCGCACCCATTCGGCCGAGATCTGGCCGAAGTTGTAGTCGGCGGCCAGCGTGTAGACGTTCTTGCCGTACTTCTCCATCATC
>JANPJZ010000301.1:0-7051 GCA_031425795.1 Rhodobacter sp.
CATCCACCCGCGTCCGTTCTGGAAGCATGTGTTCGAGCCGATCATCCGCCGCTCTGCCGGCCTTGGCAAAGCACCAACCGAAGGCGACGCCGACCGCTACGAACAGGCTTACGCCTTCTGCGACGTGCTGGTCATCGGGGCGGGGGTCGCGGGGCTTCTGGCCGCGAAATCCGCCGCTGACAGCGGCGCGCGCGTCCTCCTCCTGGAACAGACCCCCCACCTCGGTGGCCGTTCTCCGGTGGACGAGACGGTGATCGACGGCAAACCCGCCGCCGTCTGGATCGACAGCATCGAGTCCGACCTCCGCGCCCGTGACAATGTCACGATCCGCATCCGCACCTGCGGCTTTGGCGTTTATGACCACGGCTATGTCCTTGCCGACGAGGCGGTGGCCGATCACACCCCCGGCGACGGTCGCCCCCGGCACCGGCTCTGGCGCATCCGCGCCGGCAGGATTGTCACCGCCACCGGTGCCATCGAACGCCCGCTCAGCTTTGCCGGCAACGACATCCCCGGCGTCATGCTGGCCTCGGCAGTCCGGGATTATGTGGCCAATTACGGCGTCTCCTCCGGGGATCGGACTGTGGTCGTCACGAACAACGATTCCGCCTACCTCACGGCTCTCGCCCTGAAGGCTGCCGGCCTTGAAGTCCCCGCAATCCTCGACGCGCGCGAAACTGCGACGGGCACCTTGCCTGACGCCGCCCGTGCCGCCGGCATCCGCGTGCTGACCGGACGCGGTATCGCCAAGGTTACCGGCCGCAAGCGCGTCATCAGCGTCGCCGTCTGCGCCCAGGCGGGCGAGGGGGCTGTGCTGGAGGAAATCGCCTGCGACGCCGTCGCCATGTCCGGCGGCTGGTCGCCCGTCGTCCATCTCTTCAGCCATTGTGGCGGCAAGCTGGCCTGGGACGAGACGATCTCCGCCTTCATCCCCGACCCGAGCCGCCCGCCGCTGAACCACGATGGCAAGGCAATGGTCACTGTCGTCGGTGCGGCTGCCGGTCGTCTCTCGCTGGCCGGGATTCTTGTCGAAGCTGCCATACGTTTGCCAGACGCAAGGCAGACGGATGCTGGCAGGGTCGAAATCCCCCCGGTCTGGGTCATGCCGCAGGGCGCACCGATTAAGCTGCGTGCCAAGATGTGGTTGGACTACCAGAATGACGTGAAGGTGTCCGACGTGCAACTCGCCGCACGCGAGGGGTATCAAAGCGTCGAACACACCAAGCGATACACGACGCTCGGCATGGCGACAGATCAGGGAAAACTTAGCAACATCAACGGACTCGGCGTTCTTGCTGATGCCTTGGGTCAAGAGATTCCGCAGGTCGGCACCACCACCTTCCGACCGCCCTACACCCCGGTCCCCCTGGGCGCGCTGGCCGGTGAGGCGCGGGGCGAAATCTTTCAACCCCTCCGTCGCACGCCGTTGCATGAAAACCATGAGAAATCAGGTGCTTACTTCGAGCCGGTCGGCCTCTGGCGCCGCCCCTACTGCTTCCCGAGAGCGGGTGAAACCCACGAACAGGCGGTCCACCGCGAGGTTCTGAACACGCGGCAGAACCTCGGACTTCTCGATGCCTCGACCCTCGGCAAGATCATCGTCAAGGGTCCGGACGCCGGGAAATTCCTCGACATGTTGTATACCGGCGTGATGAGCACATTACCTATAGGCAAGTGCCGCTATGGCCTGATGTGCAATGAGCAAGGCTTCCTGTCCGACGACGGCGTGGTCGCGCGGATCAGCGAAGACACCTGGCTTTGCCACACCACATCTGGTGGTGCCGACCGCATACACGGCTGGATGGAGGATTGGCTCCAGTGCGAATGGTGGGATTGGCAGGTCTACACCGCCAACGTCACCGAACAATACGCCCAGATCGCAGTGGTGGGCCCGAACGCGAGGAAACTTCTGCAAGCCCTTGGCGGAATGGATGTTTCCAAAGATGCACTCCCCTTCATGCAGTGGGCCGACGGCACTCTTGCCGGCTTCCCGGTGCGTGTCTACCGGATCAGTTTCTCGGGTGAGCTTTCCTACGAAATCGCCGTTCCCGCCAGCCACGGCGCGGCCTTCTGGGCTGCATGCCTGGAAGCAGGAAAGGCTTATGGTGCAATGCCTTACGGGACGGAAGCGCTTCACGTCATGCGGGCCGAGAAGGGCTTCATCATGATCGGCGACGAAACGGATGGCACTGTCATCCCGCAAGACCTTGGCCTTGACTGGGCAATCTCTAAAAAGAAGACCGATTTTCTGGGCAAACGCGGTCAGGAGCGAAGCTTCCTCGCCAGCCCGGACCGCTGGAAACTCGTGGGATTCGAGACACTTGATGGCACGGTCCTCCCCGACGGCGCCTATGTTGTTGCCGATGGTGTGAACGGCAACGGCCAGCGCAACACCCAAGGCCGCGTCACCTCGACCTACCATTCACCCACACTGAACCGGGGGATCGCCATGGGCCTGTTGCACAACGGCCCCTCTCGCCTGGGCGAGGTGGTGGAGTTCAACACGGTTGCCGGCGGTACGGTGAAAGCGCGCGTCTGCGACGCGGTGTTCTACGACAAGGACGGAGAGAAGCAGAATGTCTGACCCAGTCTCCGCCCTACGCGGCGCTCACTTCGACGGCTTTGCCAGCATTCGTGAAAGCGGTCCGGTCGGGATGATAACGGTGCGCGGCAAGGGCATGAAATCGCTGGATAAAGCGATAAAGGCTGTTGTCGGAACCAAGCCCGCTGCACAACGTCGGATCGAGATTAAAGGGGACCGCGCCTGCGGCTGGATGAGCCCGGATGAGTATATTCTGGTGCTGCCCTACGCCGAGGTTGCATCCGCGCTTGCCACCCTTTCAAGCACACTTGCCGGCGAGCACCACCTTGCCGCCGACGTCTCTGACGCCCGTGCCGTCTTCCGGATCGAAGGTGACAAGGCCGCCGATGTCCTGCGCAAGCTCTCGCCGACGGACTTTGATGCCCTGTCCGAAGGCGAGCTTCGCCGCACCCGCGCGGCGCAGGTCGCCGTGGCCTTCTGGGCGCAGGACGGTGGATTTACGTTGGTCTGCTTCAGGTCGGTGGCGGCCTATGTGATGGGCCTGCTGGTTGCCTCCTCCACACCGGGCAGCGAACTCTGATCGGGGGCTAGACCCAGTTGACGGGCCAAGCGGCGCCGTTCAAGACTGGATGCGTAGCTTCATTCGAAAGGCGTTCCAGTGACCAGAGTGTTTTGTAGTTTCCTTGCCTTGACGGTGATGACGGCCCCGGCCATTGCGCGTGACGTTTATGAGTGCAACTTCCCCATCATTGCCAACAACATGGGCTATCTTCCGGATGTCGTCATGCTTGCCCGAGAGACCGGCAGCGACACGGTCAGCATTGTCGACGGCTACATTCAGGCCGAAAAGGGTGGCCCGATCAGCGTCAAGATTGCGGAAGAGAATGATGCGAAACTGTCAATCTCCTGGCCACTCATGCTGCAGTCGAACGTCAACGACTATGTGAAGGTGCAGTACCGGCTTTCGATCCAGAAGAACGGGCTGTCGGCCAGCCTCAGTGGGCGGCCGCTTGGTTTCTCGAACAACTTCACCGCGCAAGGCAGATGCAAGCGGATGCAGGGATAGGCCGTCACCTGCCACCGTGGATCAGCTGGCCTTGACCTTCCGCGCTTCAGCCCCCTTATCTACCGCAACCATTCCCTGCAGCAGGAGCGCGCCCCATGGCTTTCACCCTTCCCGATCTTCCTTATTCGCACGATGCCCTTGCCCCCTACGGGATGTCGCGGGAGACGCTCGAGTTTCACCATGACATTCACCACAAGGCCTATGTCGACAACGGCAACAAGCTTGTCGCCGGCACCGAGTGGGAAAATGCGAGCCTTGAGGATGTGGTCCGCGGCACCTATCAGGCCGGCGCCGTGGCGCAGAACGGCATCTTCAACAACGCCAGCCAGCACTGGAACCACAACCTCTTCTGGGAGGTGATGGGACCGGGCGAAAAGCAGATGCCGGGCAACCTCGACAAGGCGCTGACGGACGCATTCGGATCGGTCGCGAAGTTCAAGGAAGACTTTGCCGCCGCCGGAGCCGGGCAGTTCGGCAGCGGCTGGGCCTGGCTGGTCAAGGACAAGGACGGCGCGCTGAAGGTCACCAAGACCGAAAACGGCGTGAACCCGCTGTGCTTTGGCCAGACCGCGCTGCTGGGTTGCGACGTGTGGGAGCACAGCTACTACATCGACTTCCGCAACAAGCGCCCGGCCTATCTGACCAACTTCCTGGAAAAGCTGGTGAACTGGGAAGCGGTGGCGGCCAAGCTGTAAGGTCGCGACGCATCGAAACGGGGGCTTGCAGGCAAAGGCTTGCAAGCCCCTTCTTTGTTGGAGATGGGCATGACCTGACCCGGCTGGCTGACCCGGAAGGATTGGCAGATCGCTTCGACGGTCTGGCCAGCGGGGCGACACCTTCGGATCGCTGCCCTAGCCGATTCACATGCCTGGGGGCCGCTGATGCCGGCGGGCCGGCTTTGGCAGGCGGTTGAAGCAGCCCGGGCAGGACCGCCCCCGGACCGTAGCCTGACGTGCGTGGTCGTCCGAAACCGTTGACCCTGCACAGCATTTCTGCAGGATGCGCCACGTAGGCGGTAACGAGATGCCAGATGAGTGAACCTGTCCCGGCCCCGCGGGAACCGAGTATTGCGGCGGTCACCCATGTCAGAAATGACGACTTCTTTCTTGACCTCTGGGCAAGGCACTATGGTCGGCTGATCGGCCGGGAAAACTGCTATGTCATTCTGGATGGGGACGATTGGACGCCAGTGGCGGATCTGGCGGGGGTGAACCTGATCGTTCTGGCACGACCGCGTGCGCAGATGAACCGGATCCGGATCGACCGGAGGATGCAGCGCGAGCAACTGGAGCTCATTGCCCGTCTCTTCGAGGAGATGCAGTATGACTATGTCATCAAGGGCGATTGCGACGAGTATGTCGTCCCCGACCCCGAGCAGGGATTGACGATCAAGGACGCCGTGCGCGAGGCTGACCTGCCGGGTGCGGTCTATTCCTCGGGGATCAACGTGTTGCACGACACGGGCCGGGAACCCTGCCTTGACCCGCTCCAGGACGTCATGGTGCAGCGCCATCTTGCCGTGCTGAGCCAAAGCTATTGCAAGGTCAATCTTCTGTCGCGCAAAGGCTATGAACGGGGGATCCGGACCAACCCCGGCGGTCACCGCGTCGCGGGGGCCTTGCCCGTCCATGCCAGCAAGTCCTACTACATGCTGCATCTGGGCTGGTGCGATGTGCCGATGTGGCAAGAGCGGAACCGACACCGCATCGCGTTCGATCGGGACGAGAGCTTCAAGACCTACGCGGACAGTTGTGCCGCGCTGTTTGCGTCCTTCACTGAAAATGCAGACCGGGCAGGTCCTCTGGGGCCTGCAATGAAGTCCGCCCGCACCGAGCTTTGCTTCACGGAAGGCAAACGCGTCGACAACGCCAACAAGTTCCGTCTGGGCAATTTTGCCTGCGACGGAAACATGGACTATCTGGTCAGGCTCGACGAGCGTTTCCACGGCTGCATCGGATAGTTTGGCCGCAGAGATCGGTTCAAACCGGGCGCAGCCTAGATCAGGTCGCGAAACCGTTCCGGGATCACATAGGTCTGTCGGCGGCTGAAGATCCTGCCCCGTCGCCAGAAGCCGGTCGGTTCGCTAGTCCAGCCGGCCGTGATCCGGTGGCGCTTCTGGGTGAATGAAAAATCACTCTCGAGCGGCTCTCCCGCCGCTTGCAGCGACAGCAGGAAGCGCTCGACCTCGTCAAGGGACTTCACCCAACCGACGCCTGCGACAACCGGTTGGTCGGGCTGCGTCGCCTGCGTGATCGCAAGGCGGGTCTGTTGCCGGGCGAGCAGCATGTCACGGTCGATGAAGCGCAGGTGGAACAGGAACAGGACCGGATCCAGGTTCAGGGTCGGGAAGTCGGCCTTGTGACCGCCAAGGTTCCAGCGCAGCGGGACCGAGGTGATGCAGGGTTTCGCATAGACTTCGTTCAGCCGCACGTGGGGGCGTTGCTGCAGGATCGGGCTCGTCAGGTCCAGCGCGTCGGGACAAAGGTCATACCGGTGCACTACTTCGACGGCGAAGGGGCTGATCACACCGACCTCGCGTGCCCGGGCCAGAGCATCAAGGAGTGTGACACCTTTGTCAGGATCGGGCACGATGATCTCGTCCACGTCGTTCAGCACGACCACGTCGAAACGTCCGAGCAGGGTCGCGTTGAAGTCGGCCAGCATCGTCCAACGGCGCGTGTCCCAGCCGGGGCCGGGCGCAAGGCGGGGCAGGGTGATGATCTGGCAGCCTGCGGTGAAAGCGGGTGCGGTCTGGTCAAAGCCGTCAAGCAGGATGAACAGGTGCTGACGCGGCACGTGGCGGGCATAGTACTCCACCCAAAGCTTCAGAAACACATGGTCGTCGCGGACCATGGTGACGAAGGCGATGGTTGGGGCGGCGATCATCGGGTGAGGGTCTTGCGTTCAGGAGAAACTTGAGTGGTGACCGGAAGAGGCCGGTTTGCACAGCGAAGATCGTCGGCTCGAAAGCCTTGCTGACTGCAGGCTGACTTTCAAGGCCGCTTTCCGCCCGGGCCGGTGGCAAACCCTGGACGAAGATACCGGCAACTCGACTGGGTCCGGCTTCGTGGTCGTCGTCATATCAGATCGTGAAACGGTTCGGGGATCATGTAGGTCCGGCTGCGGTTCTTGACCCTGCCTTGATACCACAGCCCCGTGGCACGGTCCTTGCGCCAGCCCGAGGTCATGCGTCGGCGCTGCCATTCGAAGTGAAAATCGGTCTCTACCGGCGCGCCATGAGTTTGGAGTGACAGGAGAAACTCCGAAACCTCGTCCAGAGTGTCTGACCACCCGGGGCCGGCCACGATGGACGCATCCTCGCGTCCGCCCTTCGTGATCGCGATGCGCGTCGCTTGGCGGGCCAGCAGCATGTCACGGTCAATGAAGCGCAGGTGAAAGAGAAACAACCCGGTGTCGAGGTTCAGCGTCGGATAGTCCGACTG
>JANPJZ010000302.1:0-13084 GCA_031425795.1 Rhodobacter sp.
CCAATGGCCCCTTCGAACACATTGACGAAAGCCGCGCCCTGCAACCGCTCCAGCGGGCCGGGGAAGGTCAGCAAGGACCCCAGACACAGCGCGATCACGTTCAGCGCAAGCGACCAGAACATCGCGTGGATCATCGGGTCCATCGCCTCGGTCCCGAACAGGGCCTGCGGGCGCAGCCACGACACACCGAAGGCGCCCTGGGCAAAGACGGCTTCGGACAGGGCCGCCCCCGGTCCGAACGACGGCAGGAACGAGGTGTAGGCCCAGACCCCAAACCCCGTGACCAGCCCCAGCATCGCCCCGTTCTTGTTGGCCCCGCGCCAGAAAAGGCCCGCCAGCAGCGCCGGCAGCACCTGCGCAACCCCAAGGAACGCAATCAGCCCGATCGAGGCCAGCGCCGCCGACCCGCCCGACATCTCGTAATAGGCGTATCCCAGCGCCAGCACTGCGCCAATCGCCAGCCGCCGCGCGTTCAGCACGACCGACCGCAGGTCCTGTCCCACCGCCGCCGTCGGCCGCACCCGCAGCCAGAGCGGAATGACGATGTGGTTCGAGATCATCGTCGCCAGCGCAATGGACTCCACGATCACCATCGATGTGGCCGAGGAGAACCCGCCCAGAAACACCAGCATCGCCAGGGCGCCTTGCCCCTCGGCCAGGGGCAGCGTCAGGATGAACATGTCGGGGTTCGATCCCGCCGGCAGCCGGTCCAGGCCCACCACCGCGATCGGCACGATGAACAGGCTCATCAGCAACAGATAAAGCGGGAACGCCCAGCTGGCGCGGGCCAGATGCCCTTCGTCATCGTTTTCCACCACCATGACCTGGAACATGCGCGGCAGCGTGATGACGGCAGCAGCCGAAAGGAAGATCAGCCCGGTCCAGCGCCCCGGCTGCACCTGCCAGGCGGAAAGGTCTGCCGCATCGATCCGGGCGATGATGTCACCGACGCCATCGGCAATGCCCCAGACCACGAAGCACCCCACCGCCAGCAGCGCCACCAGCTTGACCACCGCCTCCACCGCGATGGCAGTGACGATGCCGTGGTGCTGCTCTTTCGCGTCCAGGTTCCGCGTGCCGAACAGGATGGTGAACAGCGCCAGCCCCACCGCCACCCAGATCGCCGTCCGCCCCGCATCCGGCGCAGCTTGACCGTCCGGCGTGGCACTGGCGAAAACGCCAAAGGACAGCACCACCGACTGCAGTTGCAGCGCGATATAGGGCGTCGCTGCCACCACGGCGATGACCGTCACGATCACGCCCAGCGAGTTCGACTTGCCGAACCGCGACGAGATCAGGTCGGCGATCGAGGTCACGCGGTATTGCCGCCCGATCCGCACCAGCTTGCGCAAAAGCCACCACCAGCCGATGAAGACAAGCGTCGGGCCAAAGTAGATCGTCAGATACTCAAGGCCCGAGCGTGCCGCATAGCCGACGGCGCCATAGAAGGTCCAGGCGGTGCAATAGATCGACAGCGACAGCGTGTAGACCAGCGGTGAGCGCAGCCAGCCCAACCGCCCCGCCTGCGCCCGCCGTTCGACAATGAAAGCCACGGTGAACAGGAAGGCGACATACAGAAAGCAGGCAAGGACCAGAAGGTTGAAGGGCATTTCAGTCCTCCTCCTCCTCGGCCCCGTCACCACCGGACAAGCCACGGGCAAAGCCCGCCGCCACGACAATCAGCCCCAGCCAGACCAGAAAGAAATAGATCACATCACCTGAAGACAGGCTCAGACGTGCCTCCGGCGTCCAAAGCAGCGGCAGCAGCAGCAACAGAAGCCCAAGAATGGGCAGCAACCGCGCCGCATCACGCAAGCGCCGCTTCCGGTAGGGGGCGCGGGCCAGAAACAGCGGCTTCTTGACCCGTGCCATCACCGGTCCATCATGGCGCGCACTTCCGCCAGGATTTCCGCGTTGGAGAACGGCTTGGAGATGAAGCGATCCGCGCCCGCCTTCTCTGCCGCCTCACGGTCGCGGCCACGGGCGGTCAGCATCATCACCGGGATCGCCGCGATCTCTGGGTCAGCCCGCAGGGCTGCAAGGATCTCCAGCCCGGACAGGCCAGGCAGCATGTGGTCCAGTATCACCAGGTCAGGCCGGTCACTGCGCATCAGGTCAAGCGCGCCCAACCCTTCGGCCAGGTGTGACACGCGCAAGCCGTCCCGCGTCAACAGAAAGCGGATCGCTTCGGCGATGTTCGCTTCGTCCTCGATGAGGAGCACATGGCGTGACACTGGTTTCCCCCCGAGCAGACTGCGCTGCCCCTTTCCCCAGTATCCGCAGAACCTGTCCCGGTGTCAAAACCCCATTGCCGTTTCGTCGCCGGGGTTGGCTTCAGACAGGATCGACGGTTCCCGTCGCGCCCGACAATGCGCGCGCGGGCAGACCCGGCAGCTGGAGCCGATCTGCAGCGTCACCTGCGCCTCCGCCTCTGCCGGAAGGACCAGCATCGCCGCCTCCCGCAGTTCCGGCCCGCGCAACCCAAGCGGAAAGCGCGGTGCCGCCCAGGCCAGCACGCGGTGCGGCCGCCCGACCTGTCCCGCCATCTCCACCACCACCTCCACCGGCTGCAGGGGCCGGGCAAGCGCGGCGTAAAGCGGCCAAAGCGGACAGGCCGCCCCAAAGCGCGGCAACGGAAACCCAGCTGCCGGCTTGCGGAAGGTCAGCGTGCCCGAAGCATCGCAGGTCACCAATCCGGCCTCGGTGTCGGCCAGGGCCGCCAGACGGCGCATCGTCACCAGCGGGTCGCACCCGAAGCGTTCGGCAAGTGCAAAAGGGTCGGGGCCGAGCCGGGTGACTGCGGCCAGGAACTCGACCTGCGGCAATATCCTTGCATCGGACATGGCGCGGTCCAGATGGGCCCGCGCCAGGCTGCGGGCAGCGGTCGAGGCAAGAGCCGCCACCTCCGATCCGCAGCCTTCCGCAAGCTCGGCATCGTCAAACCGCCAGTTCCTTGCCCGCAGCCAGTCCTCCACCTCTTCCTGAGGTGCCGCAATGCCCTGTTCGGCCACCGCGCTTCCTGCGTCAAGATAGGCCACCAGCGCCTCGGCCCCTGCGGCCAGACGCTCGCTGTCATGGTGCAGGTTGCGGTGAAAGCGGCTGGTCCAGGCAGGGTCGAGGTCATCCGTCTCGGCCAGGATCGCCGCAGTGGCCCGGACCGAGGACAGGGACGACAACACCTCATGCAGCGACTGCGACAGGTGTGAGTCATGCGTCATCCGGTCGTTCAGCGTCTCCACCGCGCGCTCCAGGCTTTGCACCCGGGCTCCGAGTGACACCAGCAACCCCGCCCAGCCGGGAAGCCGGCTCACGAATTCCTCCAGCTTGTCGAGTTCCGCCCCCGAAGGCGTCCCATGCGCCGCCGATGACCGCAATGCCTCGATCAGGGCGGCATCCGACCCTGTGGCCAACGCCCCAAGGTCGATCCCCAACGCCCCGGCCAGCCGGTCCAGCACCGCCCCGCGCACCTTGCGCCGGTCGTGTTCGATGAGGTTGAGGTAACTCGCCGAAATCCCCGCCGCCGCCGCCACGTCGGCCTGCCGCAAGCCCGCCGCAAGTCGGCGTTCGCGCAATCTGGTTCCGGTCAGGGCAGACAGCGGCATCGGTCACCTCCGGAGGCGAGTTTACTGGCTTAGTAAAGCTTTACAACCGCCCCGGCGCCCAACAAAAGGCGCCGCACCCTTGCGGATGCGGCGCCAGTTCTTTCAACCCGTCAGCTTACTGCGTCAGCGCCGCGTCCGTGATGACACTGGTCCAGGCCCCTTCCGGCGCCTTGGTGATCACCGGATCCGACCCGCCCGCGAGGAGCGTCGCAACCGTGCGTTCCGCCGCAGCCACGTCCAGCGCGCCGTTCGAGCCCGCCGTCAGCTTGGCAACCTCGCCCATCATGCGCTTCTGGTGCTCTTCGGTCTGCGCGCCGGTCTGGTCGTTTTCCAGCACGATCATCGCCGCCTCATCCGGGTTCGCCTCGGCATATTTCCAGCCTTCCATGCTGGCGCGCACGAACTTCACCATCGTCTCCTGGAAAGCCGGATCCGCCAGCCGGTCCTCCAGCACGTAAAGCCCGTCCTCCAGCGTCGCCACGCCCTGATCCTCATACTTGAAGGTCACCAGCTGCTCCGGCGTGATGCCGGCGTCGATCACCTGCCAGTACTCGTTGTAGGTCATGGTCGAGATGCAGGCCGCCTGCTTTTGCAGCAAGGGATCGACGTTGAAGCCCTGCTTCAGCACCGTCACGCCGCCAGCCGAGCCGTCCGTCGCCAGACCCAGCGTCGCCATCCAGCTGAGGAACGGGTATTCATTGCCGAAGAACCAGACGCCCAGCGTCTTGTCGGCGAAGTCGGCCGGGGTCTTGATCCCGGTTTCAGCCAGACAGGTCAGCATCATGCCCGAGCTTGCGAAGGGCTGCGCGATGTTCACCAGCGGCAGGCCCTTTTCCCGCGCGGCCAGCGCCGCCGGCATCCAGTCGACCATCACATCCGCCCCGCCGCCCGCGATCACCTGCGTCGGTGCGATGTCCGGTCCGCCCGGCAGGATGGTGACGTTCAGCCCCTCCGCCTCGTAAAACCCCTTGGCCTGAGCCACGTAGTAGCCCGCAAACTGCGCCTGGGTCACCCATTTCAGTTGCAGCTTCACGTCTTCGGCCTGAACGCCCGTGCCAAGCGCAGCCAGGAAGGCAGCAGTCACCAGTCTTTTCATCGTCGTCTCCCATGTTGGGCCCATTATATTCGGGCCATCGGTTAAGTCCGTTGCGACGGGTGCCAGAAGGTCACCCACCGTTCGATCAGCGTGATCAGCCCGTAAAGGGCCGATCCCGCCAAAGCCGCGACCGCAATCGTGGCCCAAACCATGTCAAGGCCAAGCCGTCCCACCTCGGTCGAGATGCGGAACCCCATGCCGTAGACCGGGCTGCCGAAAAACTCGGCAACAATCGCGCCGATCAGGGCCAGAGTCGATGCAATTTTCAGCCCGTTGAACAGGAACGGCATCGCCGCAGGCAGCCGCAATTTCCACAAGGCCTGCCAGTAACTCGCCCCCCAGGTGGCCATCAGATCCCGCTGCATCCGCTCGCTTGCCTGCAGCCCTGCGACCATGTTCACAAGGATCGGGAAGAAAACCATCACGACGACGACGGCGGCCTTCGACTGCCAGTCGAACCCGAACCACATTACCAGAATGGGGGCGAGGCCGACAATCGGCAGCGCCGCGACGAAGTTGCCGACCGGCAGCAAGCCCCGCTGCAGAAAGGGCGAGCGGTCAATCGCAATTGCCACAACAAACGCCGCCCCCGCGCCGATCAGAAAGCCGGGGATCGCGCCCTTCAGGATGGTCTGCGCGAAATCGGCCCACAGAGTGGAGAGGTTTCCGCCAATGGCGTTCAGGATCGCCAACGGCCCGGGGAGAATTACCGCCGCAACTTCGAAGTATTGAACGCAAGCCTGCCAAAGAAGCAGGACAGCCAAGCCAAAGTTGATCGGAACCGCCAGCGCTACCAGACCCGGAAAGAAACTAAAAATGTGCGGATTGTTGGAAAGAACGTTGTTCCAGTACCAACCAAGCGCAACAAAGGCGATGGTATACGCAAGGAAGAATGTTGTCGTTACCGCTCCGGCAAGTTCAAAAAATCCGGCAAACGCCAAACCGGGGACGGGGACAAAGAAGAGGATAGTGAAGACTACACGGTCCAGAAAACTGTCTATATTCTTAAGACGGTTCATCCGACCACCCCCATCCGTGCCCGGGCGAGGCGTTCCAGCATCCCGACCGCCACGATCAGCAACCCGGCCAGGATCGCCGCCGAGAACAGGGCAGACCACATGATCAACGGCTCCCCGAACTGCGACCCGATCAGCATCCGCGCGCCCAAGCCCTCGATGGCCCCGGTGGGCAACTCCCCGACAATCGTCCCCACCAGTGAAGCCGCAATTGCCACCTTCAGGGACGCAAAGAAATACGGCATCGACGCGGGGAGGCGCAGCTTCAGGAACGTCGCCCACTCGCCCGCCCCATAGGTCCGCAAGAGGTCAAGCTGCATCTGATCCGGGCTCCTCAACCCCTTCACCATGCTGACCAGCACCGGGAAGAAACTGAGGTAAGCCGCGATGATCGCCTTCGGCACGTCGCGATTGTCGATCTGCATCTGGTTCGACACCACGATGATCATCGGCGCCAGCGCCACGATGGGAATGGTCTGGCTGATGATCGCCCAGGGCATCACGCTCATGTCCATCACCCGGAACCGCACGATGGACATCGCCAGCGCCACCCCCATCAGAATGCCAAGCCCGAAGCCGAAGAGGGTGCCCTTCAAGGTGACATAGCCATGATAGACAAGGCTCCGCTTCGAGGTGATCGCCTGACCGGTGATCCCGCCCCACAACTCCGCCGCCACCTGATGCGGTGGCGGAAGCAGCGGCCGGTCCTGCGCCATGGTCTGCGGCACCACCTCGGCAAAGGTCACTGTGGTCCCTGCCCGCTCGGCCTGGTCATAGACCCATGTCGCGTTCATCCAGACGGCGGCTGCATACCAGATCACCACGATCCCGCAGAGGACGGTCAGAACCGGAAGCACCCTGGACCCCACGCTCATGCCCAATGCCGCATTCTATGTCCCCAAATATCCCCGCCGGAGGCTCCGACGCGGGCCGCATCCATGCCCCCGGTCATCCCTTCGCCCCCTGCGGCCAGGCAATCATCGCGACCGCCACCACCCCCAGAGCCATTCCGGCGATCTGCAGGCCCGTGGGCCGCTCGCCAAAGATGAACCAGGCCACCAGCCCGATCATCACCAGTTGCACGATGCTGGAGACCGAGATCGCGACCGCCAGCCCGCTTTCCCGCATCAGCCGCACCATCATCAGGTTGCCGACACAGAACAGGAGCAGCGCCGCCGCCAACACCCAGACCTGCGCATTCCCGACATAGGCCCGCAGGACCGAGTTGGCCGTGATGAACACCGCCATCGCGCCGGCCAGCCACAGCATCAACCCACTGCTCATGGCGCGCCCCCTTGTCCGGAGGCAGGGCCTGCAGGGCCAACTCCCTGCCATACGCATGCCATACGCGCGCCAGACGCTTTGCAGACAGGGGTTTCAGTCCTCATGATGCCCGGCCCGCAGCCCCTCCCGCACCCGATGCGCAATCTCGATGAACTCCCGGCTGTCGCGGATATCGAGGGGTCTTTCCTTCGGCAAGGGCGAGTCGATCACATCGGTGATCCGCCCCGGACGTGGGGACATGACCACGATCTTGGTCGATAGATACACCGCCTCCGGGATGGAATGTGTAACGAAACCAATGGTTTTCCCGGTGCGTGCCCAAAGCTTCAGCACCTCTTCGTTCAACCGGTCCCGCACGATCTCATCCAGCGCGCCGAAGGGTTCGTCCATCAGAAGGATATCCGCATCGAACGCCAACGCCCGGGCAATACTGGCGCGCTGCTGCATCCCCCCCGAAAGCTGCCAGGGGAACTTCTTCCCGAACCCCGAAAGCTCCACCAGATCCAGCACCCGCTCCACCCGCTGGTCCATCTCCGCCTTGGAAAACCCCATGATTTCAAGCGGTAACCGAACGTTCCCTGCTATCGTCCGCCAGGGATACAACCCCGCCGCCTGGAACACATAGCCATAGGCCCGGCGCCGACGCGCCTCGTCCGGCGTCATTCCGTTGACCGTCAACGTCCCCCCAGTGGGATGCTCCAAAGCCGCGATGGCCCGCAGCAAAGTCGTTTTCCCGCAACCACTTGGCCCGATAAAGCTGACGAAGTCCCCCCGGTTGACGACCAGATCCACATCCTTCAACGCCTGCACCGGACCATCGGCGGTCTGGAAAACCAGGTTCAGCCCCTTGGCCTCGATCACCGGCTGTTGCGCGTTCAGCGTGTCCTTCACCCGAAGACCCCTTCACATTCCCGTTGCGACACCCTGTCACCCTTGCGCCATATCCGAAAGCTTCCCACTTCGCCTGAAACCGGAGGACCGCCATGCTTTTCAGCGACTTGCAGACGACCCTCGCCTTCGCCCCCGCTCCCGAAGACCTGGACGACATCGACTTCACCGCCCCTGTCATCATCTCTCGCCCCGTCGAGGACGAGGAATCCGAACCGGGAGAACCCTGACGCAGCATTTGAAACCGGACGCGATTCTGCGGTTACCATTGCAGGATACGACGCCACAAGTTGCGTGCCCAAAGATACGACAGCGACGCGAGCATCCCGATCGCGGCAAAGACGATTACATCGGTGATGTGCCGCGCCTGTGCGATCAGGATGCTGGCCAAGAGCCCGACGAGCGCGCCAGCGAACGCATGGGCAACGATACCGTCCCAGTGATTTGCGATCATGGTGCATTTCGCGACAAAGACGAAGGGAAACGCCACCAGACCGACCACGGGGGCAAGGGTAAAGGCGAACGATAGGTCAGGGAAACCAAAGACAAATCCTAGAGCGGTCGCCGCGACCATTGCAGATGTCGCGTAGGCGACCAGCGCCGTTGTGGTAACCTTTGCCGTACTTACCAGCAGGGCATTGCGCTGCGCCTCCATCACACCCCCGTCGCCGGAACACCCGTCCGCACCACTGGCCGTGGGGCAGTCAGATCCTTCCACTGGCTCATCGCGCGATTCACCGCAGGCCGCGGCTCACGGGCCACGAACTTGCCGTGGCCTTCCTGCGTCCGCATCTCGCCGTCCTGCACGGCCACATGGCCCCGCGTCAGGGTGAAGCGTGGCAGGCCCTTCACGGTCTTGCCCTCGAAAACATTGTAGTCGATTGCCGACTGCTGTTTGGAAGCCGCGATCGTCTTTTCCTTCTCGGGGTCCCAGACCACCAAATCAGCATCCGCCCCCACCAGAACCGCGCCCTTCTTCGGGTAGCAGTTCAGGATTTTCGCAATATTCGTTGAGGTTACGGCCACGAACTCATTCATCGTCAGCCGCCCGGTCGCGACCCCGTGGGTCCAGAGCATCGGCATTCGGTCCTCCAATCCCCCGGTCCCGTTCGGGATCTTGGCGAAGTTGCCGAGGCCGAGCCGCTTCTGCTCCGTGGTGAAGGCGCAGTGGTCGGTGGCCACGACCGACAGCGAACCGGACATCAATCCCGCCCAAAGGCTGTCCTGATGCTGCTTGTTGCGGAATGGCGGTGACATCACGCGGCGGGCGGCGTGGTCCCAGTCGGCATTGAAATACTCGCTCTCGTCCAGTGTCAGGTGCTGGATCAACGGCTCGCCCCAGACCCGCTTGCCCTGCTGGCGGGCCCGGCGGATCGCTTCGTGCGCGTCCTCACAGGACACATGCACCACGTAAAGCGGCACCCCTGCCATGTCGGCAATCATGATCGCACGGTTGGTCGCCTCGCCTTCCACCTGCGGGGGCCGGGAGTAGGCGTGCCCCTCCGGCCCGGTGTTGCCCTCGGCGATCAACTTGGCCGTCAGCTCCGCCACCACATCGCCGTTCTCGGCATGGACCATCGCCAGCCCGCCCAGCTCACCAATGCGCCGGAAGCTGGCGAAAAGCTCGTCGTCGTTGACCATCAGGGCGCCCTTGTAGGCCATGAAGTGCTTGAAGCTGGTCATGCCCGCGCCCATCGCCTCGGCGATCCCGTCCCAGACCTTCTCGCCCCACCAGGTCACCGCCATGTGGTAGGAGTAGTCGCAATTCGCCCGGCCCGACTTGTTGTGCCACATCTGGGCGGCATCCATCAGCCCCTGCCCCTGCGCCGGCAGCACGAAGTCGACGACCATGGTCGTCCCGCCTGATAGCGCCGCCCGGGTGCCGCTTTCAAAATCATCCGCCGAGTAGGTGCCCATGAAGGGCATCTCCAGATGCGTATGCGGGTCGATCCCGCCGGGCATGACATAGCAGCCGGTGGCATCAAGCTCGGTCCCGCCCGTTAGGCCCTGCCCGATCTCGGTAATCACCCCGTCCTCGATGCGGACATCGGCCTTGTAGGTCAGGTCGGCGGTGACGACGGTGCCGTTCTTGATGATGGTGGTCATGGCGAGGTCCTTTGCAAATCGGTGGCGGGTGGTTTGCTCATCGGGCTGCTCTTCGGGCGCGCAGCCAGCGCAGTATCGGTTTTTCCAGCAGCAGATGCGCCAGGCTTCCGGCGACCAGCGCGCCCAGCAGGACCAGCGCCGCCGTCAGCGGCGCGCCAAGCCGGTCGATCCCGGCGGCCAGCAGAACCTTCACCACCAGCGTCATCGCCGTGATGTGCACGAGGTAGATCGCGTAGGAAGCGTCGCCCAGAAACACCAGCAGACGCGGGACCTTCAGGCGCCCTGCCCGCTCCAGCACCACAAGGCTGGTGACAATAGCCGCCGCGCCGAGGCCGTACAGCACCGTTCGCAGACCCGTGTGCCAGACCACGCCGCCATAGGCCTCTGACAGCCCGACCGTAAGGAACAGCACGATCCCGGCCAGCAGCAGGGGAAGGGCCAGTTCCGCCGGGACATAAGGCACGCCGAGGCTGGCGCAGATACCGAACAGGAACAGCAGGTTATAGGCCGACAGGATCAGATCGTGGCCCCAGCCCTGGTAGCCGTAAACGGCCGCAACCGCACAGGCGCCGAACCACAAGGCGCCGACGACCATGCCCAGACGAAGGTTGAGGAGAAGGAGCGAAAAGACGATGTAGAACATCATCTCGAAGGTCAACGACCAGGCCACCTCGATGATCGGCGCGCCTGCCGTGGGCCAGAGGAACACCGCCCGCAGCGCCTCACTGACCGAGGGCAGCGTGCCCTCCGTCGCAAAGCGCCCGGCGATGACGAGGGCGAGGATGACCCAGAAGAACGGATAGATCCGCTCGATCCGTTTCATCAGGAAGGCCGGGGCGTGCTGCGGCTGGCCGAACTGGTGGCGGTGGACCAGCATCATGATGAAGCCGCTGAGGACGAAGAAGATCTCCACCCCGGAGTAGCCCATGGCGAAGGCGGGGGTCAGGCCCTGCCCGGTGCCCAGGACCTGAGGGATGGTATAGACATGCAGGTGGAAGAGCACGACCATGATCGCCGCCACCGCGCGGAGGGCCTGGAGGGAGGCGACCTGTGCGCGTTGCGGGGTTGAAATCGGATCCGCTGCGACGTTCACCCAAACACCTCCGGGAGCGCGGCGAGAAGCCTATACGCTTTGCACACAAGGTCGGCTTTCGCGACAACGCTTTTATTGGTGGTCGTGGCTCTGAGGTTTCTCACCTTTTCAATCCACTATTGCTTTGAATATCCCGCCGGCAATCAGAGTGACCGGTAAGGATACCCAAGTGTCCATTATCCACCTAAGGACCGCGGTTGCGCCCTTCAAATCGGGGCCTAGGTCGACTTGCTCTACGGTATAACCCAGCAACATATACCAATCGAAGTTGAGCCAATTAGCCTCACGAAGCCAGTAAACTATTTCATATGCAGCCTGTGCCGGAACCGCGAACATCGGCAACACGACTGCCGTTGCGAAGATGCCCAAGAATATGTCGCCTATCTTGATTTTTACTTCTGGCCTTTCTTCTGTCACCCCACCACCTCCGCCACATCGAGCACCGCGTGCAGCAGCACATCCGTCCCCGCCGCAGCCCACTCCGGGCTGATCTCCTCCGCTTCATTGTGGCTGAGGCCCCCCACGCAGGGGCACATGACCATCACCGTGGGCGCGACGCGGTTGATCCAGCAGGCGTCGTGGCCGGCACCTGACACGATGTCCATGTGGGAATAGCCCAGCTTTTCAGCGGACTGGCGGACGATCTTCACAAGGCCTGGGTCGAAGGTGACGGGGTCGAAGTGGCCCACATCCTCGATCTCGCAGCCAAGGCCCAGTTCCACGGCCACGGCATGGGCCGCCCGCATCACCTCGGACTTCATCGCGTCGAGCTTGGCCTGTTCCGGCGAACGAATATCCACCGTGAACACAACCTTCCCCGGGATCACGTTGCGGCTGTTGGGGAAAACCTTGACCTGCCCCACCGCGCCGACGGCGTTTGGCTGGTGGCTCATCGCGATCTGGTGGACGCGTTCGGTGATCCGCGCCATCCCAAGGCCCGCGTTCACCCGCATGTTCATGGGCGTCGATCCGGTGTGGGCGTCCTTCCCCGTCAGCGTGATCTCCAGCCACCAGAGGCCCTGGCCGTGGGTGACAACGCCAATCGACTTGCCCTCAGCCTCCAGGATCGGCCCCTGCTCGATATGCAGCTCCAGCATCGCGTGCATCTTGCGGGCGCCGACCTTTTCATCCCCGACCCAGCCGATCCGCGCCAGTTCCTCGCCGAAGACCTTGCCATCCAGATCGCGGCGGGACTTCGCATAGTCCTCGGTATGGATGCCCGCAAAGACGCCCGAGGCCAGCATTGCCGGCGCGAACCGCGCGCCTTCCTCGTTGGTCCAGTTCGTCACCACGATCGGGTGCTTCGTCCGCACGCCCATGTCGTTCAGCGTTCGCACCACCTCCAGCGCGCCGAGGACCCCCAGAACGCCGTCATAGCGCCCCCCGGTCGGCTGCGTATCGAGGTGTGAGCCCATGTAGACCGGCAGCGCCGCAGCATCCTCACCAGCTCGCGTGGCAAACATGTTGCCCATGGTATCCACGCCCATGGTCATCCCCGCTGCCTTGCACCAACCCGCGAAGAGATGCCGCCCCTCACCATCCGCATCGGTCAGGGTCTGACGGTTGCAGCCGCCTGCTACACCGGGGCCGATCAGCGCCATCTCCTCCAGCGACTGCCACAGGCGTTCGGAGTTGATCCGCAGGTTGTCTCCGGTTGCAGGCATTGGCAGCTCCCTGTTCGCGCGGGGCCATCCTGCCCCTTGCCGAGACTCGTTTCCTGACCGTATGGTCAGGGCAAGCGCACCACAACCTGACCAATCGGTCAACGAAAATATGGGAAGACCATGTCCGGCGATGCCCAGATTTCGCGCCTGAAACCCGGTCGGCGCACAGATATCCGGCGGGAGAACGAACGGGTGATTCTGGACGCGGCCGAGAAGGTCTTTGCCGAGGCGGGGTTTGGCGGGGCAACGATGCAGCTGATCGCCGACATGGCCGGGCTGCCAAAGGCGAACCTGCACTATTATTTTGCCACCAAGGAGGACCTTTATCGCAAGGT
>JANPJZ010000303.1:0-3798 GCA_031425795.1 Rhodobacter sp.
TGGTGAATGCGGTTGAACCCGGCACCGAAGAGTTGGTCAGCCAGGATGGCACGCGTCGGATCATCGGTTATTCCCCGGCCGCTGCAAGCCCAAGGGGAATCTACATCAGCACTGGCCTTTCCGTGAATTCGGCCTTTGCACCGGTCCGGCAACTGGCCACCACCGGGAGCTGGATCGCTTTTTTCGGGCTGCTCGCCGCCCTTCTGCTGGCCGCCTACACCAGCCGCATCTTCATCGTTCGCCCGTTCGACCGCCTGATCCGCACCATCGACGCCTGGCGTCAGGGCGACACTGCCGCGCGCTCACGCATGTCTGCCGATCAGGGTGAGATCGGCTGCGTCGGCGTGGCGCTTGATACCTTCATGGACGAGCTTCTGGAAAGCCGCGCCGCGCAGAAGCAGGCCGAGGCTGACAGACACCTTCTCGCCAAGGAACTGGACCATCGGATCAAGAACCTGCTGACCCTGATCCAGGTCGTCGCCCGCCAGACCTTTGCCCAAGCTGACGCGAAAATGGCCGTTGCCACTTTCTCTGCCCGGCTCAGGGCCATGGCCGAAGCGAACGAGCTTCTGCTCGCAGACAGCTGGCAGGCGGCCCCGTTGCAAAGCCTCATAGAAAACGCGGTTGCACCGTTCCAGGAAGAGAAGGCGGAACGCTTCAGGATTGAAGGTCAGGACATCCTGCTGTCCAGCAGTGCAACCCTTTCCATCGGAATGGCGCTGCACGAGCTTTGCACGAATGCCGCCAAATATGGCGCACTGTCGGTCCCGGGCGGGAGTGTTGCAATCACCTGGTCCGTGTCGGGCGCATCGGACGCCCGGCAGTTCGTGCTTGTCTGGGCGGAGCGAGGGGGGCCACCCATCACGCCCCCGTCGCGCACCGGCTTTGGGTCAAAGGTCATTAAGGAAGTTCTGGAACAGAAGATCAGCGGCACGGTCGATCTGTCCTACGGGCCTGACGGGCTGATCTGCTCGATTACCGCCCCGGTGGCGGCCCTGTCGGCCCCGACGCCCGAACACAGCCACCCAAGTCTTTGACTCTCCTGACTCTCTCAACGCGGAAAAGTGGTTGTCCACAGCTTATTGCTGCAGAAATCGCTTTACAGGCTTCCGCTTTGCCCACACCATATCTAGTAAGGGTCTCGTCAGGCAGACGCTGATCCTTGCCAGACACCCAGCTTCTTGTGGGTCTGACCCCGCCTGAAGCTTCATAGTGAGGCCGGGCAATGTCGCTTTCCGAAGACTACGCAACGATGGACGATCTCCACCCGATCGACATCGTCGAGACCCTGGCCGAACACCACGCCTGGGAGTTCGACCGCGTGACTGACGACCAGATCGCCATGGCGGTCGAAGGTCAGTGGCGCACCTACTCGCTGACCCTGGCCTGGAGTGCGCAGGACGAGACCCTGCGCCTGATCTGCACCTTCGAGATGGAGCCGCCGGCAGACAAGCTGGCCGGGCTGTACGATGTGCTGAACCGATGCAACGACATGGTCTGGACCGGGGCCTTCACCTGGTGGGCCGAGCAGAAGCTGATGGTCTGGCGCTACGGGCTGGTGCTTTCGGGCGGGCAGATGGTTGCTCCGGAACAGATCGACAAGCTGATCTCCTCCGCCGTGATGGCGTCCGAGAGGTTCTATCCGGCTTTCCAGATGGTATCCTGGGGCAACGAGACCCCCGCCGAAGCGATGAAAGTCGCCATTGCCGAGGCGTACGGCCGGGCCTAACCTGCCGCACTGGCAGGAGAGGTTTCATGGCACTGGATCGCGTCGCCCAAGACGGGCTTGTTCTTCTTGGTTGCGGCAAGATGGGGACGGCCCTGCTGACCGGCTGGTTGGCGGCCGGGGTGCCTGCCTCGTCGTTCTGGGTGATCGAACCGAACCCGACGGACTGGCTTCGCACTATCGGTGTCCATTTGAATCAAGGGGTTCCACCCCGCCCCGCCGTGGCCTTGCTGGCCGTGAAGCCGCAAATGATGGGCGCAGCCCTGCCGGCACTGCAGGCGTTGGGGAACGGCAGCACGCTGTTCATCTCCATCGCCGCTGGTACCACGATTGCCACCTTCGAAGCAGCGCTTGGGGCGCGGACGCCCATCGTCCGCACCATGCCGAACACCCCCGCCATGGTCGGCCGCGGCATTACCGCCCTGTGCGCCAACGCCCATGTGGCCCCGGCCGACATGGCCTTGGCGTCGGACCTGATGGCCGCTGTGGGCCAGGTCGTGACCCTGGAGGGGGAGCATCAGATCGACGCAGTCACAGCCGTTTCCGGCTCGGGGCCCGCCTACGTCTTCCACCTCATCGAGGCGCTTGCGGCAGCTGGTGAGGCCGAGGGGCTGCCCCCTGACACCGCGATGCATCTGGCCCGTGCCACCGTCACCGGCTCTGGGGAGCTTGCGTTCCAAAGCTTTGAAACTGCAGCACAACTGCGGGTCAATGTCACGTCACCGGGCGGCACGACAGCGGCGGCCTTGGCCGTCCTGATGGACGCCGAAACCGGCCTGCCCCCCTTGATGCAACGCGCCGTGAAGGCCGCCGCAAACCGTGGTCGGGAGTTGGGGAAATGATCACCTATGCCGAGTTCGAAGCCGTCGACATCCGTGTTGGCCGAATCACCCGCGCCGAACCTTTTCCCGAAGCCCGGAAACCGGCGATCAAGCTTTGGGTCGATTTCGGGCCGGAGATTGGCGAGAAACGGTCCTCGGCTCAGTTGACGCGGCACTATACTCCCGATGGTCTGGTGGGGCGTCAGGTGCTGGCGGTGGTCAATTTCCCGCCGCGCCAGATCGGGCCGGTGCTGTCGGAAGTTCTGGTGCTGGGCGTGCCGGATGAAGACGGCCAGGTCGTGCTGATCGGCCCCGGCCACGAGGTTCCCTTGGGAGGAAAACTGTTTTGAAACAAACGCTTCTGATCACCCGCCGCCTGCCTGACACGGTGCTTGAGGCCGCCCGCGCCCGGTTCGACGTCACCTTGCGCGACCAGACCGACGTGCTTTCACCGGACGAGCTGCGCACCGCCTTGCGCGACTATGACGCGGTGCTCCCGACATTGGGAGACCGCTTCCAAGCCGATGTTTTTGCTGATGTTTCCGCCCATCGGGCAAAGATCCTCGCAAACTTCGGCGTGGGCTTCAACCACATCGACGCCGAGGCTGCAAAGGCCGCTGGAATCATGGTGTCAAACACGCCCGGAGCGGTGACGGACGCCACTGCCGACATCGCGTTGAGCCTGATCCTGATGACCGCCCGGCGTCTGGGTGAGGGGGAGCGAATCCTGCGCGCGGGGGCGTGGGAGGGGTGGGGGCCGGTGCAGATGCTGGGCACTCATGTCACTGGAAAACGCATTGGAATCATAGGGTTCGGGCGGATCGGCAAGGCGATTGCCAAGCGCTGTCACTTCGGGTTCGACATGGAGGTGGTGTTCTACAACCGCTCCAGGGTCGAAGACCCCGGCCTGCCGGCGCGGCAGGTGGAGATGGCCGAAGCGATGGCTTCGGATTTTGTCGTGGTGGCGGTGCCCGGGGGCAAGGCGACGCATCACCTCATCAACGCCAAGGTATTGGGAATGATGAATAAATCCGGCATCTTCGTGAACATCAGCCGGGGCGATGTGGTGGATGAGACGGCCCTGATCAACACGCTGCAGGCGGGCGGGATCGCCGGGGCGGGGCTGGACGTCTATGAGTTCGAGCCGCAGGTGCCCGCTGCATTGATGGCCATGGAGAATGTCACCCTGCTGCCGCATCTGGGCACGGCCTGCCTTGAAGTGCGGGAGAGCATGGGGATGATGGCGGTGGC
>JANPJZ010000304.1:0-33002 GCA_031425795.1 Rhodobacter sp.
CGACCTCCCAGAACCCCCAGTCCTGCGCGTCGTCGCCCGAGGTCGCCTCCGGGTCGCCCAAGGCGGCGATGTATTGCGTGGGGCCAGAGACGAAACTCGCCTCGGCCAGGGCGATACTGCCCGACAGGGCAATGGCCGGCAGGGCATATGCAAGGCGCAGCGCCCCTCTCAAGATATGCATGCCCCGTCCCCTTACCTTACGTCATCCGGGTCAGTGTAACGCAAACCTCATGAAAGCAAAGCTCAGCCCCGCGGCATCGTCTGCGTCTTCCCGCAAGGCCCGTTGCAGAAGGACGCCAGCACCTCGGCAAAAACCGGATCGGCCCCCGGCACGCTGGCGAAAAGCGTCATCGAACTGCGCAGCTTCATCGCGTCAACCGGTCCGAAAATCTCCACCGCACCGCGCTTGCCTGCATTGGCCATCAGCGCCCGACTGATCTCCACCAGCCGAGGGCCAAGCAGCGGATCGGCCAGAAACGGTGCCGCTTCCTCCGGCTCCAACCCGAATTGCAAAGCGACCGGCGACCGCCCCAGCCCCCGCAGCTGCGGAAAGACGAACCACATCCAGTGGCTGTCCTTCCGGCCCGCCCTGACCTCGGCCAGAGCCTGGGCATGGATCGCCCCGTCGACCTGATGAAACCGCGAAAGATCGGTCATCGCATCCTCCTCTGCCGCCCTGCATTTGGCGTCGCTTCCCTTGGACATGGAAGATCTGCTGGCCGCCCTGCAGCAACCAAACCCGGCACGAAGAGGCTCCCGCGTCTTGGCAAAAACCCCACCGTGTGGCAGGAAACCCGCCCCAAGACAGGAGCGACCAATGCCCACCGGACATGTCTTCATCGCCACCAGCCTTGACGGTTTCATCGCCCGCTTGGACGGCAGCCTCGACTGGCTGATCCTGCCCGAGCATGAGGGCGAGGACCACGGCTACACCGCCTTCATCCAGGGCATCGACGCCATCATCATGGGTCGTGGCACCTATGAAACCGTATCGGCCTTCGACCCCTGGCCCTATGACAAACCCGTCCTCGTCCTGTCGCGCCAGCTTGCCGGGACAACCCCGCCAGAGGCCCTACGCGGCAAGGTTACCTTCGCCGACCTCACCCCGGGCGTCGCGATGGAGCATCTGGGCCAACAGGGCGCATCCCGGGTCTATGTCGACGGCGGCCAGATTGTGCAGGCCTTTCTGCGCGAGGGACTGGTCGCAGACATGGTGCTCTCCCGCATCCCCGTGCTGCTCGGCGAGGGGCGAAGCCTGTTCGGGGCGACCGGCAGGGACATCCCCTTCGCACACGAGGAGACCCGCAGCTTTCCGTCGGGGCTGGTCCAGTCACGCTACAGGGTGCGCTCCTAGCGCCCTTTCCAAACCGGCTCCCGCTTCTCGGCAAAGGCCTTCGCGCCCTCCAGCTGATCCTCGCTGGAATACAGCCGATCCACTGTCGGCATCTGCCGCTTGGTGATCCGGTTCAGCGCGTCCTGGAACCGCATGTTCTCCGCCTCGCGCACCACCTCCTTGATCGCGGCGTAGACCAGCGGAGGGCCGCTTTCCAGCAGCCGCGCCAGCGCCCAGGCCTTGGGCAACAACTCCTCCGGCGCGCAGATCTCCTTGATGAGACCCCAGCGGTGCGCCTCTTCGGCGTCGAACCAACGTCCTGTCAAAAGGAGGTCCATCGCCACATGATAGGGGATGCGCTTCGGGAGTTTGATGCTGGCCGCATCGGCCACCGTGCCCGACCGGATCTCCGGCAGGGCAAAGGTCGCGGTCGTGGAACACAGGATCAGATCTGCGCTCAGCGCCAGTTCCAGCCCCCCGCCGCAGCAGATGCCCTGCACCGCGGCGATTACCGGCTTGTTGAGGTTCGGCAACTCCTGCAAGCCGCCAAAGCCGCCCACGCCATAGTCGCCATCCACCGCATCGCCCTCGGCGGCGGCCTTCAGGTCCCAGCCGGGGCAGAAGAACTTCTCCCCCGCCGCCCGCAGGATGCAGACCCGAAGCGAGTCGTCATCGCGGAAGTCGCGGAACACCAGCCCCATCACCCGGCTGGTCTTGAGGCTGATTGCATTGGCCTTTGGGGCGTCCAGAGTGACCTCCAGGATCGCCCCCTCGCGCCGGGTCTTGATCGGGCCGTCGGTCCGCATTTCCATCACGCTCTCCTCACCAATGCGTCCACCGCCACGGCCCCGCGTTCGCAGACCATGAGCGGATTGATCTCGATCTCCTCCAGGCTCTCGTCGCCCAGCATCAGCGCGCCCAGCTTTACGGCAATCTCCGCCACCGCCGCCATGTCCGCCTTCGGACGCCCCCGGTAGCCGTCGAGCAACGGCCACAATCGCAAGCCCCGCGCCGCCTCCAGCACTTGCGCCTCCGTCACTGGCAGCACCAGCGTCACCGTATCCGCCAGCACCTCCGCCGTCACCCCGCCCATACCCAGCGTCAGCGTCACCCCATAGACCGGGTCGCGCCGAAGGCCGAGCAGCACCTCCGCCACCGCCCCCGTCACCATCTCCTCGACCAGATACCCCGTCGCCCCCGGCATCGGCGCCTGCCCGTCCAGCGAGGTCACCCCCAACCGCACCGCCCCGGCTTCAGTCTTGTGTGCAAACCCCAGCCCCTTCACCGCGTAGGGTGGGTGCAAACCCACCACCCCCGCCGCAACCTCAGCCAGCGAAGCCCCCGTCACCGAGCGCGGCACCGCCACCTGGGCGGAGGCGAGCAACGCCTTCCCCTCCGCCTCCGACAGCATCCGCGCCTCACGCTCCGGCAAAGCGCGCGCGGGCAACCACCCCGCCACGCCCGCAGGTGTCTGCGCCGCCTTCACCGCCGCCAAGGCCGTCTCCAACCCCAAGAGCGCACATACCCCCTGATCCATCATCGCCTGCACCCGCCCCTCGCCAAAGTTTTCGGCCATGGAGGCGACCGGGAAGGCAATCTTCCCCGTCGCCTTCTGCGCCGCGACAATGGCGGCGAAGGCAGGATCATAGCCCGCAGTGTCGCACCGATCCGCGCGGGGGCTGTCGATGATGTACAGACCCGCGTCATAAGCCTCCAGCATCGCGCTGAAGACCTCTGTCGTCTTTGGCCCGTCGCCCCAGATGAAGGTGTGGTAATCCAGCGGGTTGGAGATCGTCGGGATCTCCCCAAGCACAGCAAACAGCCGGTCATGCGTGGCGGCTGGCACCGGCGGAAACTCGATCCCGAACGGAGCCGCCAAGTCCGCCACCAACCCCGCCTCCCCGCCCGAGCACGAAAGCGAACAGATCCGCGTCCCGATCTGCGGCCCGTGGACCTGGAAGATCTTCAGCGTCTCGATCAGCTCCGACGGAGTGTTCACCTCTGCCACCCCAATCTGCCGCAGGAAGGCACTCGACGCCGCCCCACCCCCCGCCAGCGATGCGGTGTGGCTGGCCGCCGCCGACCGCGACAGCTCCGTCTTCCCCGACTTGATCGCAACGACCCCCTTGCCCATCGCCCGCGCCTTCTCGGCCAGGGCCGCAAAAGCCGGAGCATCGTCGATCCCCTCAATGTACAGACCCACCGCCGTCACGCGCGGATCGTCCAGCAACGCACCCGTCAGCTCCGCCAGCCCGACGACCGCCGCGTTCCCCAGACAGGCGACATAGGCCACCGGCAGCCCCCGCTGCTGCATCCCCATATTGATCACGATGTTGGACGACTGACTGACCAGCGCCACCCCGCTTTCGACCCGAACCCCTCCATGCTGGTCCGGCCAAAGGAGCGCCCCGTCGAGGTAGTTGATCACCCCATAGCAGTTCGGGCCCAGGATCGGCATCGCCCCCGCCGCCGCAATCAGCCTGTCCTGCAGCTCGGCCTCGCCCGCCTCCTCCCAACCGGAGGCAAAGCAGATCGCGCCCCCGGCCCCCATCGCGACCAGCTCAGTCACGACGTCGATGGTCGCAAACCGGTTCACCCCGATAAAGGTCGCATCCGGAGCCTCCGGCAGGTCGGCAAGACTGGCATAGGCCTTCAGCCCCCCGATCTCGGTCTTCGTCGGATGCACCGGCCAGACCGGCCCCCGAAAGCCCATCCTGCAGCATTGCTCGATGACATTCAGAGCCCAACCAGCGCCAAGAACGGCGATATGGCGCGGGCGCAGCAGCCGATCGAGGCGAGTCATTTGCGGCCTCCAGCCAAGCCGCACCCGCCGGGGGCGCTGCCCCCGGACCCCCGGGATATTTGGGGACAGATGAATTGGGGAGAAGAGCGCCCTGCCCCGGCGGACCGAGGCAGGGTTTCACCCGTCACGGTCATCGGCGTCCCCGCCTGTACCGTGACCTCAGATTCGCCGAATAACCTTAACATTCCGTTTCATCTGTCCCCAAATATCCCGGGGGTGCGGGGGCTGGCCCCCGCGCCTTCCGGTTCACCCCCCCACCGCCCGCAGCAATTCGCGGCTGATGATGTGCCGCTGGATCTCGGAGGTGCCCTCCCAGATCCGCTCCACCCGCGCGTCGCGCCAGATGCGTTCCAGCGGCAGCTCCTCCATCAACCCCATCCCGCCGTGGATCTGGATCGCCTCATCCGCCACCATCGCCAGCACTTCGGTCGCCTTCAGCTTGGCCATCGCCATGTCGGCCTCGGTCACCGTGCCCTGGTCGTATTTCCATGCGGCCTCCCGCGTAAGAAGCTCCGCGGCCTTCAGCTCCGTCGCCATGTCGGCCAGTTTGAAGCTCACCCCCTGGAACTTGCCGATGCTCTGTCCGAACTGCTTGCGGTCGGCCGCGTAAGCCACCGCCAGCGCCAACGCCCGCTCCGCCCGGCCCAGACAGGTCGAGGCCACCTGCAACCGCGTCGCGCCAAGCCAGGAGTTTGCGACTTCGAACCCCTTGTGCGCCTCACCCAGCACATTCGCCGCAGGCACCCGGCAATCGTCGAACTCCAGCACCGCATTGGTGTAGCCGCGGTGCGAAACGTTCCGATACCCCTCGCGCACGGTGAACCCCGGCATGCCCTTGTCGACGAAGAACGCCGTGATCAGCTTTTTTGGACCGCGCGGAGTCTGCTCCTCGCCCGACGCCATGAAGCAGATCGCAAAGCCCGCGAGGTCGGCGTGGCTGATGAAATGCTTCGTCCCGTTCAGCACCCAATCCCCGCCATCCTGACGGGCGGAGGCCTTCATCCCCCGCAGGTCCGACCCCGCACCGGGCTCCGTCATCGCCAGGCAGTCCCAGGTCTCGCCCCGGATGCACGGCATCAGATACCGCTCGCGCTGATCCGCATTTCCCGCTAGCAGGATGTTCGACGGCCGCGCCACGCAGGTCCAGTGCAGCGCATAGTTCGCCCGCCCCAACTCTTTCTCATACAGAAGCCACGACAGCGTATCGAGCCCCGCACCCCCCAGCTCCACCGGCATGTTGGCCGCGTAAAGCCCCGCCGCCATTGCCTTCTTCTGGATCTCCCGGATCAGCTCCAGCGGCAGCACGCCCGTCCGCTCCACCTCCGCCTCATGCGGGTAAAGCTCCGCCTCCACGAAGGCGCGCGTGGTGTCGACGATCATCGCCCGCTCTTCCGACAGTCCGAAATTCATCACGCCCTCCCCTGCCCGATGGCCCGGCCCGCACCTTCCGGAAGCGGCAGCCCGGCATGAGCCTCCGCCACCGCACGCAAGCGGGCCCAGACCTCCGCCGAGGCGGGCACGGTCTTGCCCGCCTTCATGTCGACATGCAGGCACAACTGCTCCACCGTCGCCACGCACACCTCGCCCTTCTTGATCCACACGAAGCTGCGGAACCGCTTCTCATCCGCCGAAACGATCTGGACCGTCCCGGTCAGCCGGTCGCCCAGCTTCGCCTCCGCCAGATGGCGGATATGCGTCTCGGCGGTGTAGTAGCTGTGGCCAGCCGCCACATAGTCCATCCCCGCCCCAATCAGCCGCAGGAAGGCGTCCACCGTCTCGGAACACGCGAACAGATACCGGCTTTCGGTCATGTGGCCGTTGTAGTCGATCCACCCCGGCAGCACCTGCATCTGCGCCATGACCAGAGGTTCAGCCTTCGGCCCGGTATCCAGACCTGCATGGAACGCCGCCGCCCGCCGTTCGTCATGCTCTCGCAAGACCTTGCCCGCGCCCCAGTTCCGCTCCTTCAAGGCCCGCAGGAAACCCACGAGGTTCTGGTCACGGATCCGCTCCAGCTCTCGGATCGTGTATTTGCCGGACTGTGCGTCCGACTGGTTCGCCACCAGGTCCACAAGCTCTTCATTGAACTCCGGCACGTCCATCAGCTTGGTCCAAGGCCATTTCAGCGCCGGCCCGAACTGCGCCATGAAGTGCCGCATCCCCGCCTCGCCCCCAGCGATCCGATAGGTCTCGAACAACCCCATCTGACCCCAGCGCAACCCGAACCCCATGCGGATCGCGTCGTCAATTTCTTCCGTCGTGGCGATGCCGTCCTTCAGCATCCACAGCGCCTCACGCCACACCGCCTCCAGGAAGCGGTTGCCGATGAAGGCGTCGATTTCGTGCCGGATCACCAGCGGGAACATCCCGATGTCCTTCATGATGCCGACCGTCCGTTCCACTATTTCCGGCGGGTTGGCCGGGGAGCCGGAAATCTCGGACAACGGCAGAAGGTAGACCGGGTTGAACGGATGCGCGACGATGATGTTCTGGGGCGCGGGTGATCCCTTCTGCAGATCGCTCGCCTTGAAACCACTGGTCGAAGACCCGATCAGCACCCCGGGATGCGCCTGCTGCAACTGCGCATAGACCCGATGCTTCAGCTCGATCCGCTCGGAGACCGATTCCTGCACATACTCCGCCCCCTCCACCGCCTCGCCGATGGTGCCGTGGAAGGTCAGCTTCCCCTCCACCGGCATCGGCACATCGCTCAAGCTTGGCAGCGCGAGCCGGGCATTCGCCATCACCGCCGCGACCTTCCGCTCCGCCTCCGGATCGGGATCGAAGACGCCCACGTCCCAGCCGTTGAGCAGAAACCGCGCCGCCCAGCCGCCGCCGATTACCCCGCCACCGATGATTGCCGCTTTTCTGGTCACTGGGATGCTCCAATCAGGACAATGAGTTGCAGGCCGAAGAACGCTGCAAGGAATGCGTAAACGCCAAGGCGGACCGGGCTGGTCGCCTGCGAAACAGGTGTCTGATAAACGCGCCGAAGGCGCAAACGCAGGCGGCAACCGCCACCCAGATGACTGCGCGGAATTTCAGCAGATCAGGATGGCGCGCATACGCCGCCGATGACTCGAACATCTCAGCCGGAAACCCGAACATCAGATAGCTGAACCCAAGGGTCGCGACTGCCACGGCAACAAGTAGAAACCGCCATGACGGGCTATCGGCCTGCTGATAAACGGCCATGCCGAACGGTGCGCCTACAATCAAGGCCCAGAACCACAGGTTTATCACCGCCCCACCGGCCCCCGCTTTTCCAGCTTCAGCCGCGCCCGCACTTCCGCCGGGGTGATCACCCGGGCGCCCATGTTCTCGACAATCGTCGCCGCACGCTCCACCAGCTGCGCATTCGTCGCCAGCACGCCCTTCTCCAGCCAGAGGTTGTCCTCCAGCCCCACCCGCACGTTGCCCCCCGCCAGCGTCGCCGCGGCCGCATAGGCCATCTCGTTCCGGCCAATTGAGAACGCCGACCAGTGCCACCCCGCCGGCACGTTGTTGACCATCGCCATGAAGGTGTTCAGGTCGTCCGGTGCCCCCCACGGAACGCCCATGCAAAGCTGCACCAGCACCGGCTCGGGGATCACGCCCTCGCGCACCAGCTCCTTCGCCAGCCACAGGTGCCCCGTATCGAACGCCTCGATCTCGATCCGTACTCCCGCCGCCGTCATCCGCCGCGCCATGTCGCGCAGCATGCCGGGTGTGTTGACCATCACGTAATCGGCCTCGTTGAAGTTCATCGTGCCGCAGTCGAGCGTGCATATCTCCGGCCGGCACTCCACCACATGCGCCACCCGCTCCTCTGCGCCAGCCATGTCGGAACGCGGGCCCGCCACCATCTCTTCCGTCCCCTCGAAGTAGATGTCGCCCCCCATCCCCGCCGTCAGGTTCAGAACCACATCGGTATCAGAATCCCGGATGCGCTCCGTCACCTCCCGGTAGTACTCCAGCTTCCGCGAGGGTTTCCCCGTTTCCGGGTCGCGCACATGGCAATGAACCACCGCCGCCCCCGCCTTCGCCGCTGCAATGGCACTCTCGGCGATCTGCTTCGGCGAGCGTGGCACATGGGGCGAGCGGTCCTGCGTCCCCCCGGACCCGGTCACGGCACAGGTGATGAAAACCTCACGGTTCATGGTCAGCGGCATGGCATCCTCCCTCGATCCCGCCCACCATACGCCGCTTGCCAGCCCGCGCGTTGCACTTTACGAAACCCCCATGACGGAAATCGCACTCTTCCAGCCAGGCACCGGCCCCCTGACCATCGCCCTCTTCGTCCTGCCCCAGGCCTCGATCCTGGAGGTCGCCTCCGCGCTAGACCCGCTGCGCAACGCCAACCGCCACCTTGGCCATGAGGCCTACCGCTGGCGCGTCGTCACCCCCGACGGCCAGCCCGTCCCCCTGACCTGCGGAATCGAGCTTCCCTCTACAGGCAACCTCACGCACGCCACCGGCGCCGACGCCCTGATCGTCATCGCCGGCTACCGGCTGAACGAAGTCGCCACCCGCCCGCTGATCCGCGACCTTCGCCGCATCGCCCCGCGCTTCCAGCTCGTCGCCGGGATCGACGCCGCCCCCTGGGTCATGGCCCGCGCCGGCCTCCTCACCGGCTACCGCGCCACCGTGCATTGGGAGGACCTGGAAGACCTCGCCGCCGCCCATCCCGAAACCACCGTCCTGCCCGACCGCTACGTGATCGACCGCAACCGCGCCACCATCGGCGGGGCAGCAGCAGCCACCGATTTCATGCTCCACCTGATCCGTGCCCGCCACGGTGCCGCCCTCGCCCGCCAGGTCGCCGCAAGCTTCCTCGCCACCCACCGCAGAGGCGATGAACCCCAGATCGCCCCCGAGGCCCAGGACCCCAGCCTGGACCCTCGCGTCGCCCGCGCCACCGCGCTGATGGAGGCCACCCTCGACGCCCCCCGCTCTATCGCCAGCATCGCGGCGCAGGTGAACCTCTCCCCCCGCCGCCTCGAGTCCCTCTTTCGGCAGAACCTCGGCCTCACCCCCGGCGCCTATGCCCTCAGCCTCCGCCTCGCCGCCGCCCGCCGCCTCCTGACCGACACGCGTCATCCCCTGGCGGAGATCGCCCTCCGAACCGGGTTCTCCAGCCCCGCCACCCTGTCCCGCGCCTTCAAGGCACGCTTCGGCCAGACACCGGGATCGCTCCGCGCCTAAGCCTTTCTTTCTGCAAAAATATCCCGGGGGCTGCGGGGGCTGGCCCCCGCTTACGCCGCGTCCAGCAAGCCCCGCCCCTTCAGCAAAGCCTCCACCCCTGGCATCTTGCCCCGGAACTGCAGATACAGCGCCTCCGCCTCCTCCGACCCGCCCGCCGACAGGATGAACTTCTCCAGCCGCGCGGCCACTGCGGGATCGAACGGATCGCCCGTCTCCTCGAAGGCCGCGAAGGCATCCGCGTCCATCACCTCCGACCACATGTAGGAGTAATAGCCCGCCGAATACCCGTCGCCCGAAAACACATGCGCGAAGTGCGGCGTCGCATGGCGCATCCTGATCGCCCGCGGCATGCCCAGGCCCTCCAAGACCTCGGCCTGCCGCTGCATCGGATCAGCAGGGGCCGCCCCGGTGTGGAACTCCAGATCGACCATCGCGCTCGACACGAACTCCACGGTAGAAAACCCCTGGTCATAGGTCCCCGCCGCCAGAAGCCGCTCCCGCATGTCAGCGGGCATCGGCTCCCCCGTCTGCCAATGCCGCGCATGGGCCTCCAGCACCGAGGGCACCTCCAGCCAATGCTCGTACAACTGGCTCGGCAGCTCCACAAAGTCCCGTGCGACGCTGGTGCCGCTGATGAACCCATAGGTCACATCCGACAGCATCTGGTGCAGCGCATGGCCGAACTCATGAAACAGCGTCCGCGCGTCGTCGTAGGACAGGAGCGACGGCGTCCCCTTGGCGAAGTTGCACACGTTCACGACGATCGGCCGCTGATCGCCCCCCAGCTTGCGCTGCGACCGCATCGCCGAACACCAAGCGCCCGACCGTTTCGATCCCCGCGCGAAGTAATCGCCCAGGAACACCGCCACATGGTTGCCCGCACGGGTCACCTCCCACCCCCGCACGTCCGGATGATAGAACGGCCCCTCGATCTCGCGGAACTCCAGCCCGAAGAGCTTGTTCGCACAATCGAACTGAGCCCCGAGCATCGCATCCAGACTGAGGTAGGGCTTCAACGCCGCCTCATCCAGATCATGCTCGGCCTTCCGCCGCTTCTCCGAATAGTAGCGCCAGTCCCAGGCCTCCAGCGGCGCCGGGAACCCCTCCGCCACCAGCATCGCCTCCAACACGGCCGCATCCTCAAGCGCCTTGCGCTTGGCAGGCTCCCAGACCCGCATCAACAACTCCCGCACCGCGCCGGGGGTCTTCGCCATCTCCGGCTCCAGCTTGAAGCTGGCGAAATCCGCATAGCCCAGCAACGTCGCCCGCTCGGCGCGAAGCGCCAGGATCTCCGCCGCCGCCAGGCGGTTGTCCGTCTCCCCGCCATTCGCGCCCCGGGCAACCCAGGCCTCATAGGCCTGTCGCCGCAGCGCCCGGTTCGGCGAGAACTGCAGGAACGGCACGATAAGGCTGCGGTTCAGCGTCACCACGGCCCCCAGGCCCCGCTCCGAGCCAGCCTCCCGCGCTGCGTCCTGCACGAACGACGGCAACGCGCCCAGATCAGCCTCCATAAGCTCCATGAACCAGGCCCGCTCATCCGCCAGAAGGTTCTGCCCGAAGGCCGTTCCCAGCACCGCCAGCCGCGACTTCACCGCCGTCAGCCGCTCCGCCGCCGCCCCCTCGAGCGCCGCACCGGATCGGACGAACATCTGCCGGTACAGCTCCAGCACCCGCGCCTGTTCGGCCGTCAGCCCCGGCGCGTCACGCCCCGACCACAGCGCCTCCACCTTGGCCCACAGCGCCTTGTTGTTCGTCACCTCGCTGGAAAACGCGCTCATCTTGGGCGCAAGGTCGCGCATCAGCGCCTCCCGCGCCTCGGTGCTGTCGGCCCCGGCGAGGTTGTAAAACACCCCCGCCACCCGGTCCAGATCGCCCTCCGCCAGTTCCAGTGCCTCGATCACTTCGGCAAAGGAAAGCCCCGGCCCCTCGGCAATCGCCGCGATATTCGCCCGCGCCCGCGCCAAGGCCTCGTCAAAGGCCGGACCGAAATCCTCATCCCGCACCTGCGCGAAGGGCGGCAATCCAAACGGCGTGTCCCAGGCCTGCAGCAGAACATTCATGGCAAGTCTCCTTTGCCAGGAAACCTAGGCCCCGACACCGCTCAGGTCCAGCCTTGCTCTTTTCTTGAAATACTCTCAGGGGGTTTGGGGGCAGAATGCCCCCATCGCCGAAGCCGGTTGCGCGCTTGCGCGAAGAAGGCGAGACAGAGGAACGCGCGGCACGCGCTCCGTTCCCTTACCGCCCGTCCCGCCCGCGCAACCGCGCTTCCAGCCGCCGCAGCACCAGCGACAATCCGATCGTCATCGTCAGGTACAGCAGCGCCGCGAGGTTGTAGGTCTCGAAATACCGGAAATTCCCCGCCGCCGTCACCTTGGCCAACTGCGTGATGTCCGACACCCCGAGCACGCTGACCAGCGACGAATCCTTCACCATCGCCACGAAATCATTCCCAAGCGGCGGCAGCACCATACGGAACGCCTGCGGGAAGACGATATGGCGAAAGCGCTGCCAGCCGTTCAGGCCCAGCGCCTTCGCCGCCTCCACCTGCCCTTTGTCCACCGCCTGCAGCCCCGCCCGGAAGATCTCGGCGAGAAACGCCGAATAGGCCAGCATCAGCGCAATCACCGCCCGCCACAGCAACGGGAAATCCCGGCCCCGCAGCTCCTCGAACCCCAACGGCACCGCCAGCCAGTTCCACCCCGCCACCAGCCCCGGCGCCACCACGAAGGCGACATAAAGCAGCAGCACGGTGATTGGCACCCCCCGCATCACCTCGATGTAAAGCCGCGCCGCCTGCCGCAGCACAATGAGGCGCGACAGCCCCGCCAGCGCCAGCCCGAGCCCGATGATGCAGGCGCCGGAATAGGCCACCAGCGTCACCGCGACGGTGATCCACACCCCCTTTGCCAGCGTCCCGAGGGCGGCCGAATAGACCTCGCTCGCCCAGACCTCGTAGAACAGCCAAAGGCCGGTGACCGTCACGATCACCAGCCACCAGGGAAAGTCCTTGTCCGGCTCGGGATTGGGGGTCATGGGCCAGGGCCCGGGCGGTCAGACCCGGGCCGCACCACCTCAGCCGCCCATCTTGTAGTCAAGGAACCACTTCTTGTTCAGCGCGTCGATCGTGCCATCCGCGCGCATCGCCGCAATCGCCGCGTTCATCGGTGCCACCAGATCCGAGCCCTTGGGGAAGATGAACCCGAAATCCTCGGTCCCAAGCTTGCCACCGACGATCTTCAACCCGCCCGCGCTTGCCTCCACGTACCCGGCGCCCGCCGTGCCATCGGTCAGCACCAGATCCACGTCACCCGCCTTCAGCGCCTCGACGGTGGCCCCGAAGGTCTCGAACAGCTTGATCCGCGGGTTGGCCTCGTCGCCGTCCAGCACCTCATAGACGCCCACATAGAACGGCGTCGTTCCCGGCTGCGCGGCCATCAAGAGGTCGGTATTGGCCGCGAAGGAGGCTGCATCCGCAAACCGCTCCTCATCGCCGCGCACCATCATCACCATCTCGGAAGTCATGTAGCTGTCCGAGAAATCCACCTGCTCCTTGCGGTCGTCGCGAATGGTGATCCCGGTCATGCCCATGTCGAACTGGGCCTCGCTCACCGCGGGGATCATCGCGTCCCAACTGATGTTCTCATAGGTCACCGTGATGTTCAGCCGCTTGGCGATCTCGGCCATGGCGTCGTATTCCCAGCCCACCGCCGCGCCCGAGGCGTCCAGAAACTGCAGCGGCGGATAGGCATTTTCCGTCACCACCACCACTTCACGGCCGGCCAGATCCGGCAGGTCCTGCGCAAAGGCGGCGGTCGAAAGGCTGGCTGTCGAAAGGGCGGTCGAAACACTCAGGGCCAACAGGCCCAGGGCAGCGCTCAGTTTCATCGGTGGAACTCCCTGTAGCGAAAACTTGCGCAACCATGCCGCGCCGCAAGCCCAAGCACAAGATACCAGCACCCCGCATGATCCTCTCCGGGGCCTTGACGGGGCCGCCCTGCTGAAGAACCATGCACGGTAAGGAGGCCCCCGAATGCTGCGCACCCTGTCGCTGACCCCGGCCCATATCGCACGTATTCACCGCGATGTGCCCGACACCGGCCCGCCCCCGGGAATGGTGCTGCATGATGATGCCGACTATGCCGCCTGGGTCACCCAGATCGCGGATCGCGCCCCGCCCGGCCCCTTGCGCCTCTTCGCCTACGGCTCGCTGATCTGGAAGCCCGAGATTGACCATACCGCAGAAACGCCCGCCACAGCGCATGGCTGGCACCGCAGCTTTTGCCTCAGGATGATCCGCTTCCGCGCAACCCCCGATTGCCCCGGCCTGATGATGGCGCTCGACCGGGGCGGCAGTTGCCAGGGCGTGCTTTACGACCTGCCCCCGGGTGACATGCGCCCGACGCTGGACCGCCTCTTCCGGCGCGAATTCACGGTCAAGCCGATCAACTCGATGCCGCGATGGATCAGCGTGCGCACCGCCACAGGCCCGGCCACCGCGCTGGCCTTCGTGATGAACCGCGCCTCGCCCGCCTATATCCGTCTGCCGCTGCCGGAACAGGCGGCGATGCTCGCCCAGGCCTGCGGCTATTGGGGAAGCGGGGCCGAGTATCTCATGAACACCGTCACCCATCTTGAGGCGCGCGGCATCCACGACCGTGGTTTGTGGAACCTGCAACGCCTCGTCGCGGAACGCATCGACGGGGCCGCCTAAGCGCCGGTCACAACTGCACATGAACATGGTCATCATGCCGCGCCGCGCGGCAGCTCTGAAACCTGATCTTTTCCCCGGCCACGCCAAGCGTTGCGGCAACCGGTGGTTCGACGAAAATCCTGGAAACCCTCGGGTCGTCGGCCAAAGCCTCGATCAGTGCCCGCGTCCGCTGCGGCTCCAACCCGATGAAAAGATGCAGCGGCTCCATCCAGCGCATCTCCCAGCGCAAGGTCGGCCAGACCGGCGGGCAGGTCTCCTCGCCCAAGCGGAGGAACGAAAAGTAGCCGATGGCTGAATCCGTCAGCCCCGGGAGATAGGCCCCGTCGCCGTAAAGCGTTTCGGCATAGTAAAAGGCGAAATCCAGCTTCTCGCCGTCGTCATGGCTCAGATGCGGCACCAGCGGCATGCCGTCCAGAAACGGGAACCCGCCATCGAGCGTAAGGGTGACCGTGCCGGGAAACCGGATGGCCACTGCCTGGGCTGCGTCCATCGCCACCTCTGCCATTTCCGGCGTCACGAAGTTCCGCAGCAAAACGCAGTACAACCGCGACTGCGCCCGCAGGACCTCGCCCGAGCATGGCAAGGGCACCCGCCCGAAGACCGGAGCCACGACCTGCGCCGCACCCCAAAGCGCCACATAGGCCAGAAGGAAGATCGCAAGGGTTGCCAGCCGCCCCCGCCGGAACGCCTGCGACGCCAGCCAGGCAAGCCCATCCAGCTGCGTCAGCACCGTCAGGCCAAGAAAAGCGGCCGCGTGAAGGATGATCCGTCTGCGCCGTCCCCTTGGCTGCAGCGCGGTCATGGGCAGGGCCCTAACAATCCGTAAACGCCCATGCCAACCCCTTGAAATCAAACGGCCTGTCCCGGTGTCCCGGCCCGGGACACCCCGCCACCACACACCGCACAATCCGCCCGCCGCTTGACCCCGATCATCCGGGTCTCGGCGTAAAGGGCATCATGGATCATCAAGCGCCCGGCCAGTGTCTCCCCCGCGCCGGTGATCCACTTCACCGCCTCCATCGCCATGATCGCCCCGATGATTCCCGGCAAAGGCGCCGCCACCCCCGCCTCCGCACAGCTTGGCGCCAGCCCTGCCGCAGGCTTCACCGGAAAGACGCAGGCATAGCACGGCCCGCCGCGCGCAGGGTCGAACAGGCTCACCTGCCCCTCCCATTGCGTGATCGCTCCACTGATCAGCGGCACGCCCGCCGCAACGCAGGCCCGATTGACCAGATCCCGCGTGTCGAAGTCATCCGTGCCATCCAGCACCAGATCATACTCCCTGACCAGCGCCGCCGACGCCTCATCCATCCGCCGGTGATAGGGCCGCACCTCGATGAACGGGTTCAGCCCCCGCATCGCCACTTCCGCCGAGAACACCTTCGGCATCCCGATGCGCGCGTCGGCATGGATCACCTGCCGCTGCAGGTTCGACCCCTCCACCATGTCGTGGTCGATCACCCCGATCGTCCCCACCCCGCTCCCCGCCAGATAGAGCAGCACCGGCGACCCGAGCCCCCCGGCGCCCACCACCAGCACCTTCGCCGCCTTCAGCTGCTTCTGCCCCGGCCCACCGATCTCGCGCAGCATGATGTGGCGGGCATAGCGGTGCAGTTCCGCCTCGCGAAACGTGCTGCCGACGGGCGTTGCCGCAGGCGGTTTGACACCCTTGCGACGCTGCACCGCCCGCAGGCCCTCGCGGTACCCCAGCGCCAGCGCCGCCAAGAAACCGAACAAGCCCCAGGCCCGAAGGTCACCCCCGGTGATCCGCGCAAACGGGCCCTCCGACAGCCTCGGCAAATGCGCGACCATCAGGATCGCCCACCATCCCAACGCAAACCCAAGCCAACGCTGCCCCCAGCCCCGCCAACGGCCCAAAGCCCAAAGCGCGACAAACCCCAGAAGTCCGATCACGACCGGATCCCGGTCGAGCCGAACCCCCCCGTCCCCCGCGCCGTCTCGTCCAGCATCTCGACCACCGCGAACCCTGCCTGCACCACCGGCGCTACCACGACCTGCGCCACCCGGTCGCCGTGCCGTACAGTGTAAGCCTCGGCCCCAAGGTTGATCAGCGCCACCCCCAGCGGCCCCCGATAATCGCTGTCAATCGTCCCGGGAGTGTTCGGCACCGTCACCCCATGCTTCAGCGCCAGCCCGGAGCGTGGCCGCACCTGCATCTCGAACCCCTCGGGAATCGCCACCCGCAGACCCGTCGGACAAACCGCGCGCGCCATCGGCGCCAGCGTCAGACCGGCCGCCCGCTCCCCCTCGGGGAAGTTCGCGCAAAGGTCCGCCCCCGCCGCCCCCGCCGTCTGATAGGCGGGCAAGGGCAGCGACCTATCCGCCCACTCCTCCCAGACCACGCTTACCAAAGGACGCATTCGATCCCCATTCATCTGTCCAAAAACATCTCCGCCAGAGGCTCCGACGACCGAACTAGCGCAAAGCCTCGGCGATCTTCAACGCCAGGCGCCGCGCCACCGCATCCTTGCCCATCCGCGGCCATTCCTCGGCCCCGGCATCCGAGATCACCACCACCGCATTCTCCGCCCCGCCCATGATCCCGGTCGCGGGCGACACGTCATTGGCCACGATCCAGTCACAGCCCTTCCGCGCCCGCTTGGCCGTCGCATGGGCCACCACATCCGTGGTCTCGGCCGCAAAACCCACCACCAGTTTTGGCCGCCGCGCGCCGTGCGACACCAGCGCCAGAATGTCCGGGTTTTCCGCAAACTCAAGCGCGGGAGGCCTGCCCGATCCGTCCTTCTTCAGCTTCTGGCCGCTGGGATTGGCCACCCGCCAATCGGCCACCGCCGCCGCCATCACCGCCACATCCGCAGGCAAGGCCGCCTCGACCGCCGCCGCCATCTCTGCCGCCGTCTCGACCCGCACCACCGTGACCCCTGCGGGAGGCGGCACCACCGCCGGCCCGGTCACGAAGGTCACCCGCGCGCCCAGATCGCGCAAGCTTGCCGCAATCGCCGTGCCTTGCCCGCCCGAAGACCGGTTGGCGATATACCGCACCGGATCGATCGGCTCATGCGTGGGGCCGCTCGTCACCACCACATGCCGCCCCGCCAAGATCCCACCGCCGAGCGCCGCGCCAATGGCGGCAACAATCGCCGCCGGCTCTGCCATCCTCCCCGGCCCATACTCGCCGCAGGCCATCTCGCCGTCGTCCGGCCCCACGACCAGCACCCCGTCGCCGCGCAACGCCGCAAGGTTCCGCACCGTCGCGGGATGCCCCCACATCCGCACATTCATAGCCGGAGCCACCAGCACCCGCTTGTCCGTCGCCAGAAGCACGGTCGAAGCCAGATCGTCCGCCCGCCCCGCCGCCATCTTTGCCATCAGGTCCGCCGTCGCCGGGGCCACCACGACCAGATCCGCCGCGCGGCTCAGCTGGATATGCCCCATCTCCGCCTCGTCGGTCAGATCGAACAGATCCTGATAGACCTTCGCCCCCGCCAGCGCCCCTACGCTCAAAGGCGTCACGAACTCCGCCCCCGCCCGTGTCAGCACCGGCACCACGGATCCGCCCGCCTTCTGGATCAGCCGGATCACCTCCAACGCCTTGTAGGCGGCGATCCCGCCGCCGATGATCAGAAGTATCCGCTTGGCCGCAAGCATCGCCAGCCCCCCAAAGGTTACCCCTCAAGCAGTAGGGGCCAAGGCCCGTAAACTCAACTCCCCCAAAGCCCTTTCACCTTGCCCCAATATCCCCGCCGGAGGCGTCGCGGAGCCGAAGCGCGAAAGCGCGCAGGCGACAAAAAGGAATGCGGGCGCCCTTGGGCGCCCGCTCGATCAGATCACCGCCGGCACCAGGCCCTACAGCAGGAAATGCCGCACCTCGCGCGACTGGCCTTCCAGGCTTTTCCGCATCTTGGCAAAGGCCGCCGCTTCCAGCTGGCGCACCCGCTCCTTGGACAGACCCAGTTCCTCGCCAAGGCTCTCCAACGTCCGGCCGTCTTCCTTCAGCTTGCGCTCGGCCACGATGTAGCGCTCGCGCGGGTTCAACTGCCCCATCGCCTTGACCAGCCAGTCACGCAGGCGCGCACCGTCATGCGCACCCTCCACCGCCTCGGCAGCCTGCACCCCATCGTCTTCCAGCGCGTCGATCCACTCCCGCCCGTCGTCGTCGGTCGACTGCGTCGCGTTCAGCGAATAATCCGAACCGGACAGCCGCCCTTCCATCATCTCGACGTCATGGACCGGCACACCGACCTCGGCTGCGACCATCTGGCGCAGCTGGTGCTGGTCCAGCGTCTCACCGCGCTGCGAGGCCTCACGCTCCAGCTTGGCCTGCACGCGGCGCAGGTTGAAGAACAGCGCCTTTTGGCTTGAGGTGGACCCGGTGCGCACCATCGACCAGTTGCGCATCACATAGTCCTGGATCGACGCCTTGATCCACCACACGGCATAGGTCGAAAACCTGACGCCCCGGTCCGGGTCAAACTTGTCGGCCGCCTTCATCAGGCCAAGGCTTGCCTCCTGGATCAGGTCGTTCATCGGGGCGCCATAGCGGCGAAACTTCGATGCCATGCTGATCGCAAGCCGCATGTAGGCCGTGATCAAACGGTGCAGGGCCTGCTCGTCGCGTTGGTCCCGCCAGGCGTAGGCCAGCCGCAGCTCCGTGTCCGCGTCCAGAAGTTCGGCCTTCATCGCTTTGCGCGACATCGTCTGGTCAGTATATCCGTCAAGTGCCATGATGACCTCCAGATCGGCTGACTGTGGCGCTTCCGCCGTTTCTTTGACTTTTCTACGGAGCCTGTGCGTGACCGGATCACTTCAATTTTCGCTGCCGCGCCTCAGCCTTGTCGTTGGGGGTGCAAGGTCGGGGAAGTCCCGCTTTGCCGAAGGTCTTGTCGTCGCCTCTGCCCGTCCGCGCCGCTACATCGCCACCGCCGAAGCCTGGGATGACGAGATGCGCGCCCGCATCGCAGCCCACCGGACCGATCGGGGCGGCGCCTGGGTCACCGCCGAGGCCCCTCTCGACCTCCCCGCTGCCCTGGCCGCCGCCCACCCGGGCGAAGCCGTTCTCATCGATTGCGCCACATTGTGGCTGACCAATCATCTTCTTGCCAACCACGACCTGGCCCAGGTGACGCAGGCGCTGTTGACTGCCATTGCCCGAAGCCCAGCTCCTGTCGTCATCGTCAGTAACGAGGTGGGCAGCGGAATTGTTCCCGACAACGCGCTCGCCCGCCGTTTCCGCGATGAACAGGGCCGCCTGAACCAGCGTCTGGCGGCTCAGGCCGCGCTGGTCGTGACCGTGATCGCAGGCCTGCCGCTTGTTCTGAAGGGCACCGTGCCGGTGCTGCCGCCCCAGCAAGCGCCAGTGCCGGAATGACCCGCTTCTGGTGGGTCCGCCACGGTCCGACGCACGAGAAAACCATGACCGGCTGGCGCGACGTGCCCGCCGACCTCTCCGACAGCGCCGCCCTGCAACGCCTGAACGCGCACCTGCCCGCCGCCGCCCTCCTCACCTCCTCCGACCTGATCCGCGCCACGGCCACCGCCGACGCCCTCGCCGCCACCCGCGCCCGCCTGCCCCCCGACCCCGCCCTGCGTGAGATGCACTTCGGCGACTGGGACGGCCGTCACTGGTCCGACATTGCCGCCACCCACCCCACCCTCTCCCGCGCCTACTGGGAGGATCCCGGCCCCCACCGCGCTCCCGGTGGCGAAAGCTGGAACGACGCCGCCGCCCGCGCCACCGCCGCCGCCGACCGCCTCGCCACCAGCCATCCCGGCCAAGACATCATCATCGTGGCCCACTTCGGCATCATCCTGACCCAGCTCGCCCGAGCCACCGGCCAGACGCCCCACCAGACCCTAGCGCAACCCATCGACCCGCTTTCCGTCACCTGCCTGACGCTCGCCGAAGGCCGCTGGCAAGCGCAGTCGATCAATCACCGCCCGTGATCGCGAACCGCACAATTCATCGCTTCCCAACCCCGCCGACCCGCGCCTAAATGCGGAAAATAAAGGGACACCCATGACCTACACCCTCGTGATCGGCGACCGCGCCTATTCCAGCTGGTCCTTGCGCGGCTGGCTCCTCTTCGACGCGTTCGGTCTCCCCGTGCAGACCCGAAGCGCCCGGCTTTACACCGATGAACTCGCCACCGTCCTGCGTGACTACTTCCCCGCAAGAACCGCCCCGACGATGCGCACCCCCGACGGCTCCATCGTCCCCGAAACCATCGCCATCGCCGAGGAACTGGCCACCCGCCACCCCGACGCCGGCCTTTGGCCCAGAGACCCCCATGCCCGTGCCACCGCCCGCGTCCTCGCCGCCGAAATGCACGCAGGCTTCATGGCCTTGCGCTCGCATTGCCCGATGAACCTGCGCGTCAGCTACACCGACTGCCAGCCGCCCGAAGCCGTGCTGAAGGATCTTGAACGCCTCGAAACCCTCTGGGCCTGGGCGCGGGAAACCACCCGCTCCACCACCCCCTGGCTCTGCGGCGCCTACTCCGCCGCCGATGCCTTCTTCGCCCCCATCGCCACCCGCATCGCCACCTACAACCTGCCCATCAGCCCGCAGGCGATGCGCTACGTCACCGCCCACCTCTCCCAGCCCAGCTTCCGCCGCTGGCGCGCTATGGGCATGGTCGACGGCGCCGACCAGGACTTCTACCGCCGCGACTACCCCCGCCGCGACTGGCCCGGACCGGACCGCCTGCCCGACACTGCCACCGACGGCACCAGCGCAGAAAACACCGCCTGCCCCTTTTCCGGCAACCCCGTCACCCACACGCTTTCCCTCGACGGCCGCAGCTTCGGCTTCTGCAACGCCTTCTGCCGCGACAAGACCGTGGCCGACCCCGAGGCCTGGCCGCAGTTCATGGCCCTTTACCACTCGTAAACCATTCCGCCCTACCCGTTAACCAAGGTGAATCGGGTGGGGCGCATGCACGGGCCGGAACAACAGACCACAACCTGGCACAACGCGCCGCCAAGCGTCTCTCACTTTTGCCCAAGTATCCCCGCCGGAGGCTGCCTGAGCCGGTTGCGCGCCTGCGCGCAGAGGCGAGAAGGAAAGCTCGCGCGGAACGCGCTCCATCTGACAACCTCTGCCAGCAACGCCGCGTCCGCCGCATGACCGCCCGCTCCTACACCGTCGCCTTCGAAGGCGTCGAGGCGCGTCTGGTCGAGGTGCAATGCGCCGTCACCCCCGGCGCGCCCGCCTTCACGCTGGTCGGCCTTCCCGACAAGGCGGTGTCAGAGGCGAAGGAACGCGTCCGCGCCTCGCTGCAGTCGCTCTCCATCGCACTGCCGTCCAAGCGCATCACCGTGAACCTTTCCCCGGCCGACCTGCCCAAGGAAGGCTCGCATTTCGACCTGCCCATCGCCATCGCCCTCCTCGCCGCCCTCGACATCATCCCGCGCGAAGACGTCGAAGGCGTCGTCTCGCTGGGCGAGCTTTCCCTCGACGGCCGCCTGATCCCGGTCGCAGGCGCGCTCCCCGCCGCCATGGCCGCCGCCGTCGAAGACCGGGCGCTCCTTTGCCCAAAGGCCTGCGGCGCCGAAGCGGCCTGGGTCGGGGCCACCCAGGTCCTTGCCGCCGCCTCGCTGGAGGAGGTGCTGCATCACTACACCGGCCGCGCCCCCCTTACGCCGGCCGAAGCGGGAGAGGTCACCCGCACCGTCGATCCGCGCGATTTTTCCGAAGTGAAAGGTCAGGAACGCGCCAAGCGTGCGCTGGAAATCGCCGCCGCCGGGCGCCACCACCTCTTCATGGTCGGCACGCCAGGCTCCGGCAAGTCGATGCTGGCCGCCCGCCTGCCCGGCATCCTGCCGCCCCTGTCAGCGCCCGAGGCGCTCGAAACCTCGATGGTCCATTCGCTCGCGGGCCTTCTGACCGAAGGCGGCATCTCCCGTGACCGCCCGTTCCGTGAGCCGCACCACACCGCCTCGATGGCCGCCATCGTCGGCGGCGGTCGGGGGGCCAAACCGGGCGAGATCAGGCTTGCCCATAACGGCGTGCTCTTCCTCGACGAGTTCCCCGAATTTCCCCGCACCGTGCTCGACACCCTGCGCCAGCCGATCGAATCCGGCACCGTGATGGTCGCCCGCGCCAACGCCCATATCCGCTACCCCTGCCGGTTTCTGCTGATCGCGGCGGCGAACCCCTGCAAATGCGGCTACCTATCCGACCCGAACCGCGCCTGCGGCCGCGCGCCCGTCTGTGGTGAGGATTACCTTGGCCGCATCTCGGGGCCCTTGATGGACCGGTTCGACCTCCGCGTCGAAGTCCCCCCCGTGGCCTTTGCCGACCTTGACCTCCCCTCCTCGGGCGAGGCGTCCAGCACCATCGCCGCCCGCGTCGCCACCGCCCGCGCGCGCCAGACCACCCGCTTCACCGACCACCCTGAACTGCGCGTGAACGCCGATCTTGAAGGCGCCTCGCTCGAGGCCTTCGCAACCCCCGACAGCGACGGCAAGGCCCTGATCTCCCGCGTGGCGGAACGCATGGGGCTTTCGGCGCGCGGCTACCACCGCATCCTGCGCGTCGCCCGCACCATCGCCGACCTCGAAGGCAGCGCAGAAGTCCGCAAACCCCACATCGCCGAGGCGATCAGCTTCCGCCTGTCGTCAGCGGTCGGCGGCTTGTAACGGGCACACTTCCCGGGGGCGCAATCGGCCCCCGCAGAACGGGACCGGACCGAGCCTCTGGTTCTCTTCGCGAAAACAGGCCCAAGGCGCTGACGTCGCACGCGCCTCAGGCTGTTGGCGCCCATCCCGGAACCCCCGGACAAAGCCCTGATCTTGCTCTTTTGAGAAACACTCTGCGGGGGTGCGGGGGTGCAAAACCCCCGCCGACGCCGACCAGAAGCACCGCGCCCGACGCCTGCACGGGCGCTCCGAAGACCTTAACAATTTCTGAAATCGGCTGAGCAACCCATTGATTTCACAAGGCCCACAGGCATGTCCCTGCCCGGGACAGGCCCCTCACCCGCCCCGCTTCGCCTCGATGACTTCCCAGATCCGCGCCGCCGCATTGGTCCCATCGAACCGCTCCAGCTCCTGAATGCCCGTGGGCGAGGTCACGTTGATCTCGGTCAGCCAGTCCCCGATCACGTCGATCCCGACAAAGACCTGACCCTTCTCCCGCAAGACCGGCCCGATGGTCCGGCAGATCTCCAGATCGCGCTCGGTCAGCCCCACCCTCTCCGGCCGCCCACCCGCATGCATGTTGGACCGCGTCTCCCCCGCCTGCGGCACCCGGTTGATCGCCCCCACGGGGTCCCCATCGACCAGGATGATCCGCTTGTCCCCCTTCTCGACCGCCGGCAGGAACTTCTGCACGATCAGGGGCTCGCGGTTGATCCCCATGAACAGCTCGTGCAGCGAAGCAAGGTTGCGGTCGTTCGGGTCCAGCCGGAACACCCCGGCCCCCCCGTTGCCGTAGAGCGGCTTCAGGATCACATCCCCGTGCCGCGCCTTGAACGCCCGGATCGTCCCCAGGTCGCGGGCGATGGCGGTGGGCGGGGTCAGATCGGGGAAGCGCAGCACCAGCAACTTCTCCGGACTGTTCCTGACCCAGAACGGATCATTCACGACCAGTGTCTTCGGATGGATCATCTCCAGAAGATGCGTGGTCGTGATGTAGCCCATGTCGAAGGGCGGGTCCTGGCGCAGCCAGACCACGTCCATCTCGGCCAGGTCGACCTCTGCCTCCTCGCCATAGCTCACATGATTGCCGACCTCGCGGCGCAGTTCGATCCACGAGCCGCGCGCCGTGACCCGCCCTTCCACGAAGGCAAGCCGGTCGGGCGTGTAGTAGAACAGGGAGTGCCCCCGCGCCTGAGCCTCGATCGCGATCCGGAACGTCGAATCCGCGTTGATGTTGACCGACCCAATCGGGTCCATCTGCAGTGCTACCTTCAGGGGCATCTTTCCGTTCTCCACTGCCAGTTGCCGAAGTGATGGCCCATGGCAGCGGAAGATGCAATTCAGCCGGCGAAAGCGTTTTCCACAATTTCGATGCGGCCCTGACCGTCGACGAGCGCGAGGTCGATCCGGACATCGGTCAAAAGGCCCTTTGGTTCGCCTGCAAGGAATTCGTCGACGGTGGCGAAGATGCGGTCGATCTGCGCCCGCGACACATGCGAGGCCGCCAGATCATGCGTCCGGCTTTGCTTGACCTCGACGAAGATCACCTCATCGCCAAGGCGGCCGATCAGATCGATTTCGCCGACCATGCCCCGCCAGCGATGCGCACAGATGGCAATGCCCATGTCTTCATACCTGCGGGCCACCGACGCTTCTGCAGCTTGGCCGGCATGATAGTTCGTGCGGCCCCGCGCCGCGCGTGAGTGTCTGACGGCATCGGTGACAAGGTCAAAGGGCATCGCAGTCCTGCAGGGTTCAAGTCAGATCAAGCGCAATCCGGTACACCATCTTGCGCGGCATCCCCAAAGTTTGCGACACAAAACCTACTGCATCCTTAACGGACATCGTTTCAAGCGCCGAGCGCAGTTCAATTTCAACCGTTGCCGCGGTGGCCTCGACCACCGGAGCGCGGTCGACCAGCACCACGATTTCGCCTTTCGGGTCACGGCCTTCATACTGATCTGCGAGGTTGGCCAGCGCTCCGCGGGAGACCTCTTCGAATCGCTTGGTCAGTTCCCGGCAGATCACGGCCTGCCGGCCACCGCCCAGCACCTCGACCATATCCGCCAGCAAGGCCCTGAGACGTTTTGGGCTTTCGTAGAAGATCAACGTCGCCTGCACGCCGGCAAGTTCGGCCAGACTGCTTTTCCGCGCTGCGCGGGCGGCGGGCAGGAAGCCTGCGAAGAGGAACCGGTCCGAGGGCAGGCCGGACAGCGTGAGCGCGCAGATCGCCGCGCAGGGGCCGGGGGCTGCGAACATCGGCAGGTCTGCGGCGGCCATCGCACGCGCCAGTTCAAATCCCGGGTCCGAGATCAGCGGCGTTCCTGCCTCGGAGGCGTAGGCGACGCTTCGCCCTTCGCCGATCAGCCCCAGCACCCGTTGCAGCGTCGCCTCGCCGCTGTGGTCGTGGTAGGCGATCAGCGGGCGGCCGCCAAGCGGCACCCCATGGATCTCCATCAGGTGGCGCAGCGTCCGCGTATCCTCGGCCATCAGCACCTCTGCCCCCGCCAGCACGTCAAGCGCGCGCAGCGTGATGTCGCGCGCCGCACCGATCGGCGTCGAGACCAGATGCAGCCCCGGCGGAATCGTGCGCAGGGCCGGCTTGTGCGGAACTTCGACTGGGTCTGACGGTTGCCTCACAAGTTTACATCCCTTTCCGAACCCATTAGCCTTGGGACCTGATTGCCTGAGGCCGGTCAACGCCGCGCCACCCTGAAGTGAGGAACCTTCATGTTGTCCGTTATTCATCGGACCCGCAAGTCGCTGGGTCGGACTTTCCTTGTCCTGTGCGCGGTTGTGCTGTCGGCCTGCGTGCCCACGGGCGGGACGGCAACCGGCCCGGCCACCGGATCAGGCGGGTCGGTTCAGGTGGCGCTGCTGGTGCCCTCGGGCTCGGGCCAGTCGCAGGACGAACTCTTCGGGCAAAGTCTGGAAAACGCCGCGCGGCTGGCGATGGCGGACCTGAGCGGGGTCTCCATCGACCTGCGGGTCTACAAGACCGGAGGCAGCCCCGCGCAGGCGAGCGCCCTGGCAACGCAGGCGGTCTCTGACGGGGCGCAGGTCATCCTCGGGCCCTTCTACTCGGAAGAGGCGAATGCTGCCGGCGTGGCCGTGGCGAGTTCCGGCGTGAATGTGCTGGCCTTCTCCAACAACGCGGCCATCGCGGGCGGCAACGTCTTCGTGCTGGGCCAGACCTTCGACAATACCGCCCGGCGGCTGGCCGGCTATGCCGTGCGCAACGGCAAGAGCAAGATCATGATCGTGCATGATCGCAACGTGGCCGGCGAGGTCGGCAGGGCCGCGATCGAGCGCGGTGTGGCCAATGCAGGTGGGTCGGTCGTCGGCGTGACCTCGTACGAGTTTTCGCAGAACGGCATCGTGCAGGCTGCTTCGGGGATCGTCGCCACGGCGCGCTCCTCGGGCGCAACCGCCCTCTTCATGACGGCGGATACCGCAGGGGCGCTGCCGCTTCTCAGCCAGCTTCTGGTGGACAATGGCATCGACCGGGCGACGACGCAGTTCATCGGCCTCACGCGCTGGGACATTCCGGCGGCGACGCTTGCCCTGCCGGGCGTGCAGGGCGGCTGGTTCGCCATGCCCGACCCCGGCCTGCAGGCGCAGTTCCAGTCGCGTTATCAGGCGGCTTACGGCTCCGGTCCCTCGGCCGTGGCGGGGCTGGCCTATGACGGCATCGCCGCCATCGGCGCGCTTGCACGCCAATCCGGCGATGCACCGATCACCCGCGAGGCGCTGACCCAGGGGGCAGGCTTTGCCGGCGTGTCGGGCATCTTCCGCCTGCTGCCGAATGGCACGAACGAGCGTGGCCTGGCGATTGCCCAGATCCGGGGCAATCAGGTGGTCGTGGTCGACGCAGCACCCCGCAGTTTCGCCGGCGCCGGGTTCTGACATCGTGCCCACGGCCGTCGTTGCGGTCACCGGTCCCCAGGCGCCCAGCGCGCCTGAGGGATATCCCTTGCCCGACGCAAGAGTGTTGACCGACGCCATCCTGCGGTCGCTTGACAGTCCGCTTGATCCGAAGGCCGCACGCACTCAGGTCGTCCGCCACCTGACCGAAGCGAAAGCCCAGGCGGCGGCGGCTTTCGAGACGGCATTTCTGGCCACTCCCCGGTCGGCCCACCGGCTGATCGCGGCACAGGCGGGGCTGACGGACGTCCTGGTCCGGTCGGCGTTTGCTGTCGCACAGGTCATCCACCCACTGGCGAACCCGACAGAGGCCGAGCGCATCGCCGTGCTGGCCGTGGGCGGCTATGGCCGGGCCGAGATGGCGCCACATTCGGACGTGGACCTTCTGTTCCTGACGCCGTGGAAAATCACGCCCTGGGCCGAAAGCGTGATCGAGACGATGCTTTACATCCTGTGGGACCTGAAGCTGAAGGTCGGTCACTCCAGCCGCACGGTGAAAGACTGCCTGCGCCTTGGGCGGGAGGACATGACAATCCGGACCGCGCTTCTGGAGCACCGCTTCGTCTGCGGGCACCAGCCCCTGGCGGGCGACCTGGCGGACCGGCTTTGGGCCGAGCTCTTCAAGAACTCCGGCCCCGAGTTCATCGAGGCGAAGCTGGCCGAGCGCGCGGAACGCCACAAGCGCCAGGGGGGCCAGCGCTACGTGCTGGAACCGAACGTGAAAGAGGGCAAGGGGGGCCTGCGCGACCTGCAGACCCTCTACTGGATCGGGAAGTATCTGCACCGGGTGCCGTCGTCCGAGGGGCTGGTGGCGGCGGGGCTCCTCAGCCGGGAGGAGTTCGACAGCTTTGCCCGGGCGGAAGATTTCCTCTGGGCCGTGCGCTGCCATCTGCATTGTGTCACAGCGCGATCAACCGATACGCTGGCCTTCGACCTGCAGGTCGAGGTGGCGGCGCGCATGGGTTACCGCGATACCGCCGGCCGCCGCGCGGTCGAGCATTTCATGCAGGACTACTTCCGTCAGGCCACCCGCGTCGGTGAGCTGACGCGGATCTTCCTGACCGAGCTGGAAGCCCGCCATGCCAAGCGCGAGGCGAGCCTCTTTGGCATCTTCAAGCGCGTCAAGCAGGTGAAAGCCGGCTACAAGCTTGTGCAGGGCCGGATCGACGTCACCGACCCGCAGGCTTTTCTCGCCGACAAGCTGAACCTCCTTCGCGTCTTCGAAGAGGCCCTGCGGACGGGCTATCTCCTGCATCCCAACATCATGCGGCTGTTGGCGGCGAACCTGGACCTGATCGACGAAGACATGCGCGACGACCCCGAAGCGCGGCGCATCTTCCTTGATCTTCTGCTCAAGCACGGCAACCCGGAACGGTCCTTGCGCCGGATGAACGAGCTTGGGGTGCTGGCCGCCTTCATCCCCGAGTTCGAACCCATCGTCGCGATGATGCAGTTCAACGTCTATCACCACTACACCGTGGACGAGCACATCATCCAGACCATCAGCTGCCTTGCCCAGATCGAGCGCGGCGAGCTAGTGGAGGAGCTGCCCATCGCCTCCGGCATCCTGAAAGAGGGCGTGAACCGGCGCGTTCTCTTCGTGGCGCTGCTTCTCCACGACATCGGCAAGGGGCGGCCCGAGGATCATTCCATCCTCGGCGCGCAGCTGGCACGGCGGATCGCGCCCCGGCTGGGGCTGGAGCCGGAGGAGTGCGAGACCGTCGAATGGCTGGTGCGCTACCACCTTCTCATGTCCGACATGGCGCAAAAGCGCGACATCGGCGATCCGCGCACGGTGCGCGACTTCGCCAAGGCGGTGAAGACCCGCAAGCGGCTGGACCTGCTGACCGTGCTTACCGTCTGCGACATTCGCGGCGTGGGGCCGGGCACCTGGAACAACTGGAAAGCCATGCTGCTGCGCCAGCTTTACAAGCAGACCGCCGACGCGCTGGAAGGCGGGCTTGAAACGCTCAACCGCGAGAACCGCAAGGATGACGCGACCAGCGCGCTTCGTGCGCGGCTGACAGGTTGGGACGCAGCGGCGATCGACCACGAGACCAGCCGCCACTACGCGCCCTACTGGCAGGGCCTGTCCACCGACACGCATCTGATCTTCGCAGGCCTCCTGCAGGGCCTCGGCGACAACGAGATCCGCATCGACCTGCACCCCGACCCCGACCGCGACGCCACCCGCGCCTGCTTTGCCCTTGCCGACCACCCGGGCATCTTCAGCCGTCTTGCTGGGGCCCTGGCGCTGGTTGGCGCGAACGTGGTGGATGCGCGGACCTATACCTCGAAAGACGGCTACGCGACCGCTGTCTTCTGGGTGCAGGACATCGAGGGCAAGCCCTACGAGGGCAGCCGTCTGCCCCGCCTGCGGCAGATGATCGACAAGACCCTGCGTGGCGAAGTGGTGGCGCGAGAGGCGCTGAAAGACCGCGACAAGCTGAAAAAGCGCGACCGCGAGTTCCGGTTTCCGACCCACATCACTTTCGACAACGAGGGCTCGGAGATCTACACGATCATCGAGGTCGACACGCGCGACCGGCCCGGCCTCCTGTATGATCTGACCCGCACGCTGGCGAACAACAACATCTACATCGCCAGCGCCGTGATCGCGACCTACGGCGCGCAGGTGGTCGATACCTTCTATGTCAAGGACATGTTCGGCTTGAAGTTGCACCAGAAGCACAAGCAGGAAGCGCTGGACCGCAAATTGCGCACCGCCATTGCCGAAGGCGCGGAACGGGCGCAGGCATGACCAGTCCGCGCTCGTCGAGCATTTCATGCACTCCTCGCCTGGCGCACCCCTTGCGAGGAGTGCACGAAGTGCTCGACGAGCTGCCCCCGCCCCTCAGGGATATCTCCGCCCCATGAAACCCGTCCGCATCGTCAAGGGTTTCCTGACCGTCGGCTTCTGGACCCTGATCAGCCGGGTCGCGGGCCTCGTGCGCGACATTTTCCTGGCCAAGTATCTTGGCGACGGGCCGGTTGCGCAGGCCTTCGTCATCGCGCAATCCCTGCCCAACATGTTCCGCCGCTTCTTCGCCGAGGGCGCATTCAACTTTGCCTTCGTCCCGATGTTCGCCAAGAAAGTCGAGGCGAACGAAGGTGCCGAGGCTTTCGCCCGTGACGCCTTCTGGGGCATGGCCGGGCTGCTGACGGTGTTTTCCATCCTTGCCATCCTCGGGATGCCGCTTCTGGTCATCCTGATGGCCTCGGGCTTTGTCGGCGACGAACGCTTTGACCTCGCGGTCACGCTGGGCCAGATCGCCTTTCCCTACATCCTGTTCATCTCGTTGACGGCGCTTCTGTCGGGGATGCTGAACGCCGCCGGGCGCTTTGTCATCACCTCGGCGGTGACGATCCTACTCTCTGCCACGATGATCGGCGGCATGGTGCTGGCCAACCGGATGGGCTGGGACATGGGGACCACGCTGGCCTGGTCGGTCACGCTTTCGGGCGTGCTGCAACTGGCGGTCACCTGGGCCGCCGTGCGCCATCTTGGCTACCGCCTGCCATTCCGCTGGCCGGTCCTGACGCCCGAGCTGAAGCGGCTTGCGATCATCGCCGCCCCGGCCCTGCTGGCTGGCGGGGTGGTGCAGATCAACCTGATCGTGGGCCGGCAGGTCGCCTCGATGACCGAAGGCGCGGTGGTCTGGCTTTACAACGCCGACCGGATCTACCAGCTGCCGCTGGGCGTCGTTGGCATTGCCATCGGGATCGTCCTGCTGCCCGACCTTTCGCGCCGCCTGCGCGCGGGCGATGAAGAAGGGTCGCGCGCATCCTTCAACCGGGGGACAGAGTTCGCACTGTTGCTGACCCTGCCCGCCGCAGTGGCCCTGGTGGTGATCGCCTGGCCGATCATCTCGGTCCTGTTCCAGCGCGGTGCCTACGGCGCAGAGGCGACCCAGAACACCGCCTGGGCACTGGCCGCCTATGGCCTTGGCCTGCCGGCCTTCGTGCTGCACAAGGTTCTCCAGCCCCTCTACTTCGCGCGGGAGGATACCCGGTCCCCGTTTCGCTTCGCTGTCTGGTCCATGGTCGTGAACGTCGTCCTGGCCGTGGGCCTGATGCCGCTGATCGGCTTTATGGCCGCCGCCATCGCCACCTCGGCTGCAGCCTGGACGATGGTCTGGCAGCTTTGGCGCGGATCACGCGGGATGGGCGACGCCGCCCGTTTCGATGACCGCTTCCTGACCCGCGTGCCCCGCATCATCGCCGCCTCGGCGCTGATGGGGCTGGTGCTCTGGGGCCTGTCCGTCATGCTGGCCGAGGCGCTGGTCACCCCCGGCCTGCGCACCGCCGCCCTGGGGGGAATGATCCTCGCCGCTATGGTCGTCTACTTCGGCACGGTCCTCACCATCGGTGGGATGAGCTATGCCGAGCTACGCGGGGCCTTCCGCCGTCAGCGCTGACGGATCATCTGCAGCACCCGCTGGAACCCTCCGGGGCTGACAACGAAGGACATCAGGAAGCCCGCAACGAACCCGGTGACATCGGCGACCCAGTCCCAGTTGGTGCCAAAGATCGCCGCGAAGACCAGCTGAAAGAACAAGAGCGCCCCGATCAGGCTGAACGCCCGGTACTTGTTGGCCCCGCTCCGCGCGAGGTTCGTCCACAGCAGGAACGTGAAGGCCCCGATCAACCCGTAAACCGCCGGATAAGCCCCGATCAGCGGCGCCCGCACCCCGGGGACCAGCAGCCCGTAGGCCAGCGCGCCCGCGACCGACGCGCCCAGCACCACCGCCAGCACACCCCACCAGCGAAACACCTCGCCCACCATCTTGCCCAGCGCCAGCAGGATCACGACGGCAAACAGCGCATGGGTGAAGTTGGCATGGACCAGCGGATAGGCCACCAGCCGCACCAGATCGGCATAGGGCTCGCCGCCGGTTTCCAGCTGATAGTGCAAGAGCTCCGGGAACATCCCGAACCGCTCGACCGCCTGCAGGCGCCAGCCGATGCCACCTGCACCACCCACCAGCCCGGCTTCCGCCGCCGCCAGCACCAGTTCCATCGCGATCACCGGCAGGGCCAGCACCCAGACGATCACCGGCAAGGGGTTGATCGGCGCTGCATTGTGGTCTGGCTGCATGTCGTCCCTCTCCTCGCATCCAAGGCGCCTGCCGATTGACGCCCCTGCCCCCTTCGATTACGCGGGATCGGCAGCACTTTCCAGACGGAGCCTGACATGACCACTGCGGCTTCGGCGGTCCAAACGCCGAAAACCTTCAAGCCCCGTATCTTCTCGGGCATCCAGCCTTCGGGCGGGATCACGCTGGGCAACTACCTTGGCGCGTTGAAACGCTTTGTCGAAAAGCAGGATGAGGGGATCGAGACGATCTACTGCCTTGTCGATCTGCACGCGATCACCGTCTGGCAGGACCCAGAAACCTTGCGCCAGCAGACGCGCGAAGGGGCTGCCGCCTTCATTGCTGCCGGCATCGACCCCGCGCGCTCCATCCTGTTCAACCAGTCACAGGTCAGCGCACATGCCGAGCTTGCGTGGATCTTCAACTGCGTGGCCCGGCTTGGCTGGATGAACCGGATGACCCAGTTCAAGGACAAGACCGCCGGAAAGAACGCCGAAGCGGCCTCGCTGGGCCTTTATGCCTACCCCAGCCTGATGGCCGCCGACATCATGACCTATCACGCCACCATGGTTCCGGTGGGCGAGGATCAGAAACAGCATCTGGAGCTGACCCGCGACATCGCGATCAAGTTCAACAACGACTACGGCGTCGACTTCTTTCCAGTGGTCGAACCCTTGATCGAGGGCGTGGCGACCAAGGTGATGTCCCTGCGCGATGGCACGAAGAAGATGTCGAAATCCGACCCCTCGGATCAAAGCCGCATCAACCTCACCGACAGCGCCGAGACCATCGCCGCCAAGATCCGCAAGGCCAAGACCGACCCAAAACCCTTGCCCGAAACGGTCGAGGGCCTGAAGGACCGGCCCGAGGCGCGCAATCTGGTGAACATCTACGCGGCCCTCTCCGGCCAGACGCTGGCCGAGGTCCTGGCGGAGTTTCCGGGCGCGCAGTTCGGCACCTTCAAGCCGAAACTGGCTGACCTTGCTGTCGCGCGGCTGTCCCCGATCACGACCGAGATGAACCGCCTGATGGCCGACCCGGCCGAGATCGACCGCATCCTTGGCCGTGGTGCCGACCGCGCCGAAGCCATTGCCCGTCCGATCCTGGAGCGGACCAAGGACATCACCGGCATGATCCGCTCCCGCGGGGTCTGAGAGCCGGCCGAAATTTGCCGCTACGCTTTCCCCGCTTGGAGGAGGGAAGAAAAGGGAAGCCCTCGCGCCTGGCCCGATCCGGACGGCCTTGCAATTCCATCCACAGGAAACTTCGCCCACCCATCCGCCTGTCACATTCCCGATTCCGGCCCCCCCTATACCTGCGATTGTTCGG
>JANPJZ010000305.1:0-11562 GCA_031425795.1 Rhodobacter sp.
GCCCGGTTCTGCAACCGCCCCGCCGTGTCGATCATGAGAAGGTCCGCGCCATCGGCCCGCGCCTTGGTCAGCGCATCGAAGGCCAGCGATGCGGGGTCCGACCCTTCCGGTGCCGTCAGGACCGGGACGCCGGCCCGCGCGCCCCAGATCTGCAACTGCTCCACCGCCGCCGCGCGGAACGTGTCCCCGGCCGCGATCACCACCGACTTGCCCGCCGCCTTGAACTGGCTGGCCAGCTTGCCGATCGTCGTGGTCTTGCCCGAACCGTTCACCCCGACCACCAGCACCACCTGCGGCTTTGTCGGATAAAGCGGCATCGGCCGCGCCACCGGACCCATGATCCGGGCCACCTCGTCCGCCAGTGCCGCCCGCAGCTCCGAGGTCGAGATCTTGCGGCCGAACCGCCCCTCGGCGATGTTGGCGGTCACCCGGACAGCGGTGTCCACGCCCATGTCGGCCTGGATGAGCAGATCCTCCAGCCGCTCCAGCATCTCGTCATCGAGGACCCGGCGCGGTTCGTCCACCCGCCCCAGCATCCGGCCAAGGAGGCCCGGCCTCGCCGGCTCGGCTCCGACGACCGGTGTCTCGGTACGCGGCACCGCGGGCATCTCGGCGGCCACGACAGGCGCGCCCGGGCGCGCCTCGGCGGCGTCGCCTTCGCCCACCAGGGCGTCCAACCCTTCTCCGATCTTGTCCGAGGACCGAAAGAGCCTGTCCTTCAGCTTCGTGAAAAAGGACATGCCGCCGCCCTCCCCTGTATGCCTGAACCTTCATCTAGTCGCTTTGACGCGGCTGCGTAAGTGCCACCATCCCCACCTGCGGCATTCTATGATCTGGCGCGGCCGGGGGCGAGTGCTCTAGGGTCCGCCAATGTCCAAGGCCGCCGCCCCAATCCGCCCGCTTCCCCTGACGGCCTTCGCGCTGGCAGCCTTGCTGCCTTTGCCGCTGATCATCCTTGGGGCGATGCAGGGCGGCCTGTGGCTTTGGGTGGCCTTTCTCTACATGGCCGTGCTGACCATCCTGCTCGACCAGCTGGTCCCCATCACCGCCGGCACCGCCGACGGGGCCGAGTTTCCGGCCGCAGACCTCCTCCTCGTCAGCGTCGCACTTGGTCAGCTTGCAGCCCTTCCGGTGGCGGTCTGGGCCATTGCCGGTGACAGCGGGCTTGGGCTGGGCGAGCGGGTGCTGCTTTTCTTCGCTGCCGGCTTCTGGTTCGGCCAGGTCGCCCATCCCGCAGCGCATGAACTGATCCACCGCCCCCGGCGCGAGTTGTTCCGCCTGGGGGCTGCCGTCTACGTCTCGCTTCTGTTCGGTCAGCACGCCAGCGCACATCGGCTGGTGCATCACCGCCATGTGGCCAGCCCGCTGGACCCCAACACCGCCAGGGCGGGCGAGGGGTTCTACCGCTTTGCCCTGCGCGCCTGGCGCGGCAGCTTTGCCACCGGACTGCAAGCCGAATCGGCGCTGCGCGCCGGCGGGTCCTGGCCCGGCCCCCACCCTTACGCTGTCTACCTCGGCGGCAGCCTGGCAGCACTTGGGCTCGGCTTTGCAATCGCGGGGCTGCCTGGGGTCCTCGCCTGGGCCGGCCTGTCCCTTCACGCCCAGTCGCAGATCCTGCTGTCCGATTATGTCCAGCACTACGGCCTGACACGGGCCACCCGCCCCGATGGCAGGCTGGAGCCTGTGAGCCCCCGGCACAGCTGGAACACCGCGCACTGGTTCACCTCGGCGATGATGCTGAACGCGCCCCGCCACTCCGACCACCACACGCATCCCGGCAAGCCTTTCCCCACTCTCCGTCTCCCTCCGGCGACCGAAGCTCCGCGCCTGCCCTGGCCGCTTCCCGTGGCGTGCCTCCTTGCCCTGATGCCCCGTCTCTGGCGGCGGGCAATCGCACCGCATCTGGCGCAATGGCGGCCCCCGCAGGCCCGCAGTCAAGACACGCCGGCTTGACTGGCATTTCCGGCCCGGCTCTGGCAGTCTCTGGCGTCACACCCCGACCGGAGCTGTTGATGCGACCCCTGATTGCCGCGCTGATTCTTGTTGCCACCCCGCTCCAGGCTGAAACCCCGATGACCGGGGCCGAGTTCGACGCCAACACCGTCGGCGAGATCATCACCTATGACTATGGTGGCGGCGTCTTCGGCACCGAAGAATACCTAGATGGCCGCCGCGTCCGCTGGGCCTTTGACGGCGACCTCTGCATCTATGGCGTCTGGTACGAACAGGGTGACCAGATCTGCTTCGAATACGAGAATGACCCGACCCCGGCCTGCTGGCTGTATTTCCTTGAAAGTGGCCAGATCCGCGGCCGTTACATGGGCGATGGCGGCGGTTGGGAGATCCTTGAAAGCTCCCGCGATGGTGGCCCCTTGCCCTGCGCGGGCCCCGACGTGGGCGTCTGACCGAATGCGAAGCAGCACACTCACGCTTGCCGCCGTTCTGGCCAGCGCCCTTCCCGCCCCGGCCCAGACCCCCCTCACAGCCGAGGAGTTCGAGGCCGCGGTGACCGGAAGCACCATCACTTACCAGCAATTCGGCAGCATCTTCGGGATCGAGGAATACCTGCCCGGCCGTCAGGTCCGCTGGAGCGTGACCGAAAACCTGTGCCAGTATGGCAGCTGGTACCCGCAGGATCAGGCGATCTGCTTTGTCTACGAATACGACGCGACGCCTCATTGCTGGACCTTCTGGCTGGAAAGCGGCAAGCTGGCGGCGCTTTCGGTCCTTGATCAGCCGGGGGCCAAGCTGACCGAGGTAGAACGCAGTGACGTTCCGCTCACCTGTCCCGGCCCGGACATCGGCGCATGAGATCGCGGTTAGCCCTCCTCGCCCTCTGCCTTGCAGCCGCACCCGTGCTTGCCGAGCCTGCGTTGACTGCCGAGGATTTTGACGCCCTGACCCAAGGCCGCACTATGACCTGGGCCGAGTTCGGACAGGTCTACGGTGTCGAGCAGTATCTGCCGGACCGTCGCGTGCGCTGGACCATCCTTGGCGACGCATGCGAGACCGGCCACTGGTATGCCGAAGGCTCCGCGATCTGCTTTCTCTATGACGGTCGGTCCGACCCCGTCTGCTGGGAAATCACCCGCTCCGCCACCGGTCTTCTGGCGCGTAGCACGGCCCGAGCCCCTGACGCCGAACCCGTCGTCATCGAAGAGACCACCGAACCCCTCGCCTGTTTCGGCCCCGAGGTCGGCGTATGAAGCCTTTTGTCCTCGCCCTCATCGTTGCGGTGTTGCCCTTTCCCGCGCTTGCCGAAGCCGACCCGCCCCTCAGCGCCGAGGCGTTCGAGGCTCTGGTCGAAGGCAAGACCATGGACACCCATGACATCGGCGGCAGCTACGGGGTCGAGACCTTCCTGCCCGGCCGCCGCGCGATCTGGCGCGATGCCTTGCAGTGCCTTGAGGGCACCTGGAGGCCCGAAGGCGAGATGATCTGCTTTGACTATATCGGTGAGCCCGAGACGTACTGCTGGACCTACCATGACCAGGGCGGCTACCTGACCGGATGGTTCGAAGGCGACCGCAGCGGCGATCCGATCATGCTTTACCCCTCAACGGACTTCGTCACCTGCGAAGGCTTCCTTGGCGCTTAGGCCGATGCGCCTCCGCTCGAAGGCTGACGGTCTCAAACCTTAACGAACCATGAAGACTGGCCCGCAAGCCATTGATCTTACTTGTACCGACAGGGTGTCCCTGCCCGGGACACCCCCGGCTCAGAACAGGCTGCCCTGCTCCGGCCGGCCATCGCCCTTGCCGCGCTTTGGCCCGCGCGCCCCAAGGCTGACGCGGCCGTCCTGGAACTCGATCTCCAGGACAAGCGCCTTCTCTGCCCCGGCCTTTCCGGTGACCACCGCCCCGTCGCCCCGCACCACGGCATATCCCCGCTTCAGGGTCTGGGCATAGCCCAGGGTAGCCCGCGTGCGGTCCAGCGCCTCCAGCCGGTCGGCCAGCCGCGCGAACCGCTGCGCCGGGGCTGCGTCCAGCCGCTGCGCCAACCCCGCGAGCTTGCCCCGCCCTTCGCCCGCCCGCCGGGCCGCATCGCCCAGCATCCGCGCCAGTGCCGGGGCCAGCCGCGCCGCAAGGTCGGCCAGCCGGTCACCCCGGCGCTCCAGCCGCAAGGCCATCGCGCGGGCCAGCCGCTCGTCGCGACCCCGCAGCAGGTCAGCCTGCCGCAAAAGGGCGCCCCGCAGCACCGCCGGCTGCATCCGCCCCGCGACCCCGTCAAACCGCCCGCGCTTGCGGGCCACCGCAAGCCCAAGCGCGGACCCGAGCCGGGTGCCGGCCCCGTCCAGCCGCTGCCGGGGCGAGGCGAGCAGCGCCTCCAGCCGTGGCAGCGCGCGGCCAAGGTCGCGCAGCCGCTGCCCCCGCGCCGTAACCCCTTGCACCACCCCCCGCGTCAGCCGCGCGCCCAGCGCGTCCAGCACCGCCAGAAGCTCCAGCCGCACCGGCACCGCAAGCTCGGCCGCCGCCGTTGGCGTCGGCGCCCGCAGGTCCGAGGCATAGTCGATCAGCGTCGTATCCGTCTCATGCCCCACGGCAGAGATCAGCGGGATAACCGATGCCGCTGCCGCCCGCACGACGACCTCTTCGTTGAACCCCCAAAGGTCCTCCAGCGAGCCGCCACCCCTTGCGACGATCAGCACGTCTGGCCGCGGGATCGGCCCGCCGGGCTGTATCGCGTTGAACCCCCTGATTGCGGCCGCAACCTGCGCCGCACAGTCCTGCCCCTGCACCGCCACAGGCCAGATCAGCACATGGCGGGGAAACCGGTCGCGCAAGCGGTGCAGGATATCGCGGATCACCGCCCCGCTGGGCGAGGTGATGACGCCGATGACCTGCGGCAGATAAGGGATCGGCTTCTTGCGGGAAGCCTCGAACAACCCCTCTGCCCCAAGCGCAGCCTTGCGCTTTTCCAGCATGGCCATCAACGCGCCGGCCCCCGCCGGGGCCACGTCATCGACGATCAGCTGATATTTGGACTGCCCCGGAAAGGTTGTCATCCGCCCGGTTGCGATAACCTCCATCCCCTCCTCGGGCCGCACCTGCATCTTCCCGACCTGCCCCTTCCAGCTGATCGCGGCGATGACGGACCGATCGTCCTTCAGGTCAAAATAGAGATGCCCCGAGGCTGGACGAGACACCCGCCCCACCTCGCCCCGGACACGGACTAGGCCGAACTCCCCCTCGATGACCCGTTTCACCGCGCCGGAGAGCTCCGACACGGTATATTCTGGCTGATTGCCCGGGGGCGGGGGGCTGTCGTCGATCAGGTCCATGGCACCTTCATGCCCGATCCGATCGCAAAGATGAAGCGGTTGATGGACAACCCGACCGGTCGACAACAGGCGAACCGGTCGGGCGAGGGATGTTCAGGCAGCCATGCGGTCGTGCCTGCCTTCGGCAATCTCCTCGACCAGCTTGGCGCAGAAGGCCGGCAGGTCGTCGGGCTTGCGGCTGGTGACAAGTCCCTTGTCCGTGACCACCTCGGCATCAACAAACATCGCGCCCGCGTTTTCGACATCGGTACGGATCGACTCGTAGGAGGTCATCTTGCGGCCCTCGGCAATGCCCGCCTCGATCAGCAGCCACGGCGCATGACAGATCGCGCCGATCACCTTTCCGGACGTCCAGAAGTCCGTGATGAAGGCAATCGCCTCTGGCTCAACGCGCAGGAGGTCCGGGTTCATCTGCCCGCCGGGCAGCACCAGCGCGTCATAGTCTTCGGCCTTGGCATCCTGCAGGGTGAGGTCGACCGGAACCGGCTTGCCCCAATCCTTGCCCTCCCACCCCATGATCGTGCCGGGTTCAAGTGACACGACGTGCACCTCCGCCCCAGCGGCCCTGAGGTGCTGCAGCGGCGCTTCAAGCTCGGACTGCTCGAAGCCGTTGGTTGAGAGTATGGCGATACGCTTGCCTTGAAGGGTCTGCATGTCATGCTCCAATGTATTGGGATAAGGGTGATGGACACCGAACGCATCCCGCTCCTTGGTGGTTCCGCAGACGCCTTGCGGACCTGCGGGCAAGCGCCTATCACGCGGCCTGAACCTGCCGGTTTGAGGGTGGGCAACCTTGGGTGGGCGCAGCCATGAACATCCTGATCCTTGGCTCTGGCGGTCGCGAACATTCCCTCGCCTGGGCGGTAAAGCAGAATCCCAAGACCGACCGGCTGATCGTCGCGCCCGGCAACGCGGGCATCGCCATGCTGGCCGAATGCGCCGACATCGACATCCTGGACGGCGCTTCGGTCGTGACCTTCTGCGCCGAGAATGCCATCGACTTCGTCATCGTCGGACCGGAGGCCCCGCTGGCCGCCGGGGTCGCGGATGCCTGCCGTCAGGCGGGCCTGCTGACGTTCGGCCCCTCAGCCGCCGCGGCGCGGCTTGAGGCGTCCAAGGCCTTCACCAAGGAAATCTGCGACGCCTGCGCCGCCCCGACCGCCGGTTACGCCCGCTTCAGCGAAGCTGCCCCCGCCCGTGAGTACATCGCGGCGCAGGGTGCTCCCATCGTCGTCAAGGCGGATGGCCTGGCGGCTGGCAAGGGTGTCGTCGTCGCGCTGACCGAGGCAGAGGCGCTTGCCGCAGTCGACGACATGTTCGGCGGCGGCTTCGGCGCGGCCGGGGCCGAGGTGGTGATCGAGGAATTCATGGCCGGGGAAGAGGCAAGCTTCTTCATCCTGACCGACGGGGTGACCGCCCTGCCCATCGGCACCGCGCAGGACCACAAGCGCGCGGGCGACGGCGACACAGGTCCCAATACCGGCGGCATGGGGGCCTATTCCCCTGCGCCCGTGCTGACCGAAGCGATCCAGCGCCAGGCGATGGACGAGATCGTCCTGCCGACCATCCGCGAAATGGCGCGGCGCGGCACGCCCTATCAAGGGGTGCTCTACGCCGGCCTGATGATTGAGGACGGCCGCGCGCGGCTGGTCGAATACAACGCCCGCTTTGGCGACCCCGAGGCGCAGGTGCTGATGATGCGGCTGGGCGCGCAGGCGCTGGACCTGATGCTTGCCTGCGCCGAGGGGCGGCTGGAGGACGCACGCATCGCCTGGGCCGACGACCATGCGCTGACGGTGGTGATGGCCGCGAACGGCTATCCCGGGGCCTATGCCAGGGGCAGCCAGATCCGGGGCCTGGAGGAGTTGCCCGAGGACAGCCGCCACATGGTCTTTCACGCCGGCACCACCACCCGCGATGCCGGGATCATCGCCAACGGGGGCCGCGTTCTGAACGTCACCGCCCGTGGCGCGACACTGCACGAGGCACGGGACGCGGCCTATGCGATGGTCGACCGCATCGACTGGCCGGGGGGCTTTTGCCGACGTGACATCGGCTGGCGCGCGCTGCCATGATCATCCGTGACGGCCCCAGGCTGCGCGATATCCTGTTCGCCTGGCGGGGATCGGTGCTGCCGGTGATCTGGCCCAGCCTTCTGGTGCTGGCGCTTTGGGGGTTTGCGGTGATCGCCATCGACCGGCAGGTCGCGGCATTGCAGCAGATCGATTCCGCCTCGTTCACGGTCTTCGGCATTGCCCTGTCGCTGTTCCTCGGCTTTCGCAACAACGCCGCCTGGGACCGCTGGTGGGAGGGGCGCAAGCTTTGGGGTGGCCTGGTCGCCGACCTCCGGAGCCTCGCGCGGGAGGCTGACCTCTGGCTTGAGGACCCCGACCGGGCAGAGGTGATCCGCCTGGGCCTCGCCTTCCTGCATCTGCACCGGATTGCCCTGCGCAAGACGGCACCCGACGCCACAGCGCTCACGCATCTGCAGGCGGCGGGGCTTGAGGCGGGCCCCCCCGGCCAGGCCTTGAACCGCATCGTGGACATTCTGGCCGCTGCCCGGCGTGAGGGACGGATCGATGCCCTCGCCGCCCGCACCTTTGGCGAGCGGCTGGCCAGCATCGCGCTCGCCCAGGCCGGGGCAGAGCGGATTGCGCTGACGCCGCTGCCTTACGTCTACTCCCTCCTCATCTACCGCACGGCCTACCTTTTCTGCCTGTTCCTGCCGCTGGCCCTGATCGGCCCGGCCGGGTGGCTTACCCCCTTCTTCGTGGTGATTGTGGGCTATGTCTTTCTGGGTCTCGCCGAGGTGACCGAGGAACTGGCGCAGCCCTTCGGCTCCACCCCGAACTCCCTGCCGCTGGATGCGATCTGCCGGATGGTCGAGGCCAGCCTTGCACCGCACCTCGGCCAGGTGCCCGCCCCGCCGCTTGAGCCGCATGAGTTCATCCTGAACTGATGGCCATGGCTGGCAGGGTCGCCCGCCCCCGGTCCTCTTGCACCTTTCCCTGCCCCCGCATAAAGAACCGGCAAATGTCACGGCCGGTGCGGGGGACCAATGCCGCTTTTGGTGATGAAATTCGGCGGCACCTCGGTGGCCGACCTCGCGCGGATCAAGAATGCCGCCGCCAAGGTCAAGCGCGAGGTCGAGCGCGGCTATGACGTCATCGTCATCGTCAGCGCCATGTCCGGCAAGACGAACGAGCTTGTGGGCTGGGTCGAAAGCACCTCGCCCCTCTACGACGCCCGCGAATATGATGCCGTGGTGTCCTCGGGCGAGAATGTGACCGCCGGGCTGATGGCCCTGACCCTCCAGGAAATGGAAGTCCCCGCGCGCAGCTGGCAGGGCTGGCAGGTGCCGATCCAGACCACCTCGGCCCATGCCGCCGCGCGCTTCGTGGACAGTCCGCGCGCCCACATCGACGCCAAGTTCGCCGAGGGCTTCAAGGTTGCCGTGGTCGCAGGTTTCCAGGGCGTCAGCCCCGAAGGCCGCATCACGACACTTGGCCGGGGCGGGTCCGACACCACCGCCGTCGCCTTCGCCGCCGCCTTCGATGCGGAACGCTGCGACATCTATACCGACGTGGACGGCGTCTATACCACCGATCCCCGCATCAGCCCCAAGGCCCGCAAGCTGGACAAGATCGCGTTCGAGGAGATGCTGGAACTGGCCTCCCTCGGCGCCAAGGTCCTGCAGACCCGCTCGGTCGAACTGGCGATGCGCTACAAGGTGCGGTTGCGGGTGCTGTCCTCGTTCGAGGATACCGACGAAAACTCTGGAACCCTGGTCTGCGACGAGGATGAAATCATGGAATCGAAAGTTGTTTCCGGCGTGGCCTACAGCCGCGACGAGGCCAAGATGACGCTGGTCCGCGTCGAAGACCGCCCCGGCATCGCCGCCGCGATTTTCGGGCCCTTGGCCGATGCGGGCGTCAACGTCGACATGATCGTGCAGAACATCTCCGAGACGGAAACCCCCGGCGACAAGCGCGCCTATACCGACATGACCTTCTCCTGCCCCACCAACCAGGTGGCCCGTGCGAAGAAAGCCATCGAGGATGCCCGCGACGAGGGCAAGTTCGTCTACGCCGACCTTGTGACCGACATCGATGTGGCCAAGCTGTCCGTTGTCGGCATCGGCATGCGCAGCCATGCCGGCGTAGCGGCACGGATGTTCGCAGCGCTCGCGGCCGAGAATGTTAACATCAAGGTCATCACCACCTCTGAGATCAAGATATCGGTCCTGATCGACCGCAAGTACATGGAACTTGCCGTTCAGGCCCTGCACGACACGTTCGAGCTGGAAAAAAGCTAAACATCGATTCCGAAGCGGGGCAGCAGCCCCAGCAGGTCCTGATGACAGGATGCGCCCGCAAGGCTGCCGCTTGCTGCCGCCTGGATGCCGCTGGCGTAGGCATGCGCCATGTCGCCCGCCGCGAAGACCCCCGAAACGGTCGTGCGCTGGAAGGCGTCCACTGTCACATAGGGGCCGTTGTCGGTTTCGGTCATCGCGCAGCCCAGGTCCGCCGCGAGCGGGGCTGAGGGCTCATGGCGGGTAAGCAGGTAGAGCGCCCGCATCCCGATTTGCGTGCCATCGTCCAGTTCCACGGCTTCGATCTGCCCGCCATCGTGAATGACCCGGACCACCCGGCCCTTGACCCGGCGCAGGCCCGGACGCGCAAGCCTTGCTGCATCCTCGGCGCTCACCGCCAGCCCGTTTTCCAGAAGCAGGAGATCCTTGATCCAGTCCTGCAGATGCGTCGCGTGGTCCATCGGCAACTTGTCCGACGCAAGCAATCCGGTCGTCCGGTCGGCCATCTCGTAGCCGTGGCAATAGGGGCACTGGATCGCCGATATGCCCCAGCAGTCGTGCAGCCCCGGAATATCCGGCAGGATGTCGCGCTGGCCGTAGGCAAGGATCACCCGGGCGGCGTGGATTCGCCCCGCACCTTCCAGCACAAAGGCTCCTCGCTCTCCGTCGATCCGGGTGACCTGCCCCGTCAGGTGGGTGGCCGTCGGGTAGGCCAACACCTCGGCCAGCCCCTTCTCGCGGATCGCCATCGGGGCCATGCCGTCCAGCCCCAGAAAGCCGTGCGCCGATGCGGCCCAACGGTTGCGCGTCTTTCCGTCGTCGATCAGCACCACACGCCTGCGCCCGCGCGCCAGCATCAGCGCTGCCGACAACCCGGCAAAGCTTGCCCCGACAATCGCCACATCCACGTCCACGCACTCTTCTCCGCTGACTAGTCCACCACGAACGACGGAACCATCGACAACCGGCAGGAATGGGCCTGGTTCCTGCCGCGCATAGGTCAGGCCTGCTGTTCTTTCAGCCACGCGACCTTTTGGATTTGGAGCCATGCATCACCACAGTTTCCCTTCCGGACAAGCTATGCTCTATAGGCGGAAACAATGCTGGGAAACCGAATGCCCGACCGCAGCGAAAGCGACAGCCGCAAACTCCTGCGCCGACTGCGCGACATGCTTGCCGTGCCGGGTAAGGGCCAGGACCGGCTTGACCAGATCACCCACCTCATCGCCGACAGCATGGGAACGGAAGTCTGCTCCATCTACCTTTTCCGGGACCCCGAGACGCTGGAGCTGTGCGCGACCGAAGGCCTGAAGGCCGAGGCCGTTCATAAGACCCGGATGAAGCTGGGCGAAGGCCTTGTCGGCCGCGTCGCCCGCAACGGCCAGCCGATCAACACCGCCGATGCTCCGGGCGAAAAGGGTTTCCGCTACATGCCCGAGACGGGGGAGGAGCTGTTCTCCTCTTTCCTCGGCGTGCCGATCCAACGGGTGGGCGAAAAGTTGGGCGTGCTGGTGGTGCAGTCCAAGACCGCACGCCAGTTCTCCGAGGACGATATCTACGCCCTTGATGTCGTTGCAATGGTGCTGGCCGAGATGACCGAACTTGGCGCCTTCACCAGCGACGAAGGCGGCATGCGCGCGTTGCACAAGCAGCCGGTGATGCTGCGCGGCTCCTCCGGACAGGAAGGTGCGGCCGAGGGCCGGGTCTGGTTGCACGAACCACGCGTCGTCATCACCAACCCCGTCGCCGACGACCCCCTGACCGAGATCGACCGTATCCGTGACGCTGTGGGCCAGTTGCGCGTCTCCGTCGATGACCTTCTCTCTGCCGAAAGCCTCGACAAGGACCAGAAGGCGGTGCTTGAGGCCTACCGGATGTTCGCCCATTCCCGGGGCTGGCTGCGGCGGATGGAGGAAGACATCCAGCGCGGCCTGTCGGCCGAGGCTGCGGTGGAGAAGGAACAATCCGC
>JANPJZ010000306.1:0-4249 GCA_031425795.1 Rhodobacter sp.
GGCCGAGGCGGCCATCCTGCCCGCCGCGAACGAGATCGACCCGGCGAGCATCCCGCTGGGCACCAGGCTGGTGCAGTTCGGTGCCTACGACAGCGCCGATGAGGCGCGGGCCGAATGGGCGCTGCTGCAGGGTCGGTTCGGTGACCTGATGGCGACGAAAGCGCGAGTGGTCCAGCCTGCGGAAAGCGGCGGGCGCACCTTCTACCGTCTGCGCGCCCACGGGTTCGAGGATGAGGCGGATGCGCGCCGCTTCTGTTCGGCCTTCGTGGCGCAGGAGGCGACCTGCATTCCGGTGCCGCAGCGATGACCCTTGGCCATGGCGCAGCGATCTTCGGCTGTGCCGGACCAGTGCTTCTGCCCGCCGAACGTGCTTTCTTTCGGGACGCGGATCCCTTCGGGTTCATCCTCTTCGCGCGCAACGTCGAAGACCCGGACCAGTTGCGCCGGCTGACGGCGGAGCTGCGGCATTCGGTCGGCCGCGATGCGCCTGTGCTGATCGACCAGGAAGGCGGGCGGGTGCAGCGCCTGCGCGCGCCGCACTGGCACGACTGGGACCCACCCTACGACACGGTGGCGGCTGCGGGCAGTCTGGAGCAGGCCGCCCGGCTGATGCGGCTGCGGGCCGAGGTGATCGCGGCAGAACTTTCGGCCGTGGGGATCGACGCCAATTGTGCGCCGGTGGCCGATGTGGCCTTTGCGCAGACCCATCCGTTCCTGCGCAATCGCTGCTACGGATCGGACCCCGGCACGGTGGCCGTCGTGGCCCGGGCGGTGGCTGATGGACTGCTGGCCGGGGGGGTGCTGCCGGTGGTCAAGCACCTGCCAGGGCACGGGCGTTCGACGCTGGACTCCCACCTTGCGCTGCCCACGGTGACAGCTGGGCTGGAGGAGCTGCGCGCAACCGACTTTGCCCCGTTCCGCGCGCTGGCCGACCTGCCGATGGCGATGACGGCGCATCTGGTCTTTGCGGCGATTGACCCGGGGTTGCCTGCCACCCAGTCGCCGGAGATGATCCGCCTCATCCGGAGGGAGATCGGGTTTGAGGGTCTGCTGATGACCGACGACCTCAACATGGAGGCGCTGGCGGGGACGCTGGCAGAGCGGACGGCCCGGTCGATGGCGGCGGGGGTGGATATCGCGCTGCATTGCAAGGGTGATCTGGCCGAGATGAAGTCGGTCGCGGCGGCGGCGGGACGGATGACGCCAGCGGCGATGGAGCGGGGCAGGGCGGCGCTCGCGATGCGGCGCAAGGTGGTGCCGGATGTAGCGGCCCTCTTGGCAGAGCTTGCGCATGTCTGATGACAGCTGGGACAAGCCTGAACGCATCAGCCCCGAGGACCGGCTGGCCGGTGAGGCGCTGATCGTCGATGTCGACGGGTTTGAGGGGCCGCTGGACCTGCTGCTGACCCTGAGCCGCACGCAGAAGGTGGACTTGCGCAAGATCTCGGTGCTGAAGCTTGCCGAACAGTATCTGGGCTTTGTCGAACAGGCCCGCTCCCTGCGGATCGAGCTTGCGGCGGATTATCTGGTGATGGCGGCCTGGCTCGCCTTCCTGAAATCACGCCTCCTCCTCCCACCTGAACCGGGGGAGGCGGGGCCGAGTGCGGAAGACCTCGCCGCCCACCTCGCCTTCCAGCTGGAACGCCTGCAGGCGATGCGGGATGCCGCGGCCCGGCTGATGGGCCGCGATCAGCTTGGCCGCGATTTCTTTGCCCGCGGCGTGCCCGAAGATGTGACCCACCACCGCAAGGTGACTTGGACGGCCAGCCTTCTGGACCTGATGCGCGCCTATGCCCGCATCCGCACCCGTGACGATTTCCGCCCCTTCGTGATGGACCGTGAGCATGTCTACACCATGGAACAGGCGCTGGACCGGATGCGCGGGTTGATCGGCTATGCCGGCGACTGGGCCGACCTGACCAGCTTCCTGCCCGAGGGCTGGAACGTGACGCCAATGGCCCGGCGGTCTGCCACTGCGGCCCATTTCGCGGCCGTGCTGGAACTGGCCAAGGCCGGGCACATCACCTTGCGCCAGGGTGAAACCTTCTCCCCGATCCAGCTGCGGCGGAGGGAACCATGACCGACCCGGAAGAGCAAAGCCTGTTCGACGCCCCCCCGATGGGCGAGCAGGAGCGGATGGTTGAAGCGATCCTCTTCGCCATGGCCGAACCGGTGACCCTTGCCGAGCTTTCCGCGCGGTTGCCGCACGGCTCCGACCCGGCAGAGGCGCTGGTTCACCTGCGCAAGCGGTATGAGGGGCGGGGGGTGAACCTGATGAAGCTCGGCGATGCCTATGCCTTTCGTACCGCACCGGACTTGGGCCATCTCATGCGGCGCGAGACGATCGAGACGCGGAAACTGTCCCGCGCGGCGATCGAAACCCTGGCCATCGTCGCCTATCATCAACCCGTGACCCGCGCCGAGATCGAGGAGATCCGCGGCGTCGCCGTCAGCCGCGGAACGGTGGACCAGCTTCTGGAACTGGACTGGATCCGCCTCGGCCGCCGCCGGATGACGCCGGGTCGCCCCGTGACCTTTGTGGTGACGGAGAGCTTCCTTGACCACTTCGGCCTTGAATCTGCCCGCGACCTGCCGGGCTTGAAGGAGCTGCGCGCGGCCGGCTTGCTGGACAACAGGCCGGCGCCCGGGCAAACTGGCGCAAGCGATGAAGACGAAGAGGCCACCATTGGCCAGAGCGAACTTTTCGAGGATTGAGGCATGGACCTGAACCGCATCTTCAACATGCTGGCCCGGATGGTCATGCGGTCTGCGGTCAAGACCGGCGTCGATCATGCAGCGCGGGGAGGCGAGCCCGACTCCGAGATGACACCCGATGAGCGAGCACGGGCGCGGTCGCTGAAGGACATGGCCGCAAAGGCGCAGCGGGTTGCAAGGCTGGGCCGCCGTTTCATGAAGTGACCAGAATCCTTTGAAGGATTTTGCAAATTTATTCGAAGAAATTTGGCCGCCAGCTGCGCTGTTCAGCCCGCCTTGAACTGTTTCGCAAGTTTAAGCCCCTGGCCCTGGTAGTTCGAGGAAATGCCAGTGCCGTAAAGGGTTTCCGGCCGTTCTCTCATCCGCTCGTAGACCAGCCGCCCGACCACTTGACCGTGCTCCAGCACGAAGGGCGCCTCGTGGCAGCGGACTTCAAGGACCCCGCGTGACCCGGCCCCGCCTGCGGCGGCATGGCCGAAGCCGGGATCGAAGAACCCGGCGTAGTGCACCCGAAATTCACCCACCATCGCCAGATAGGGCGCCATCTCGGCGGCATAGTCGGGGGGGATGGTCACCGCCTCACGGCTGACGAGGATGTAAAAGGCGCCCGGATCAAGAATGATGCGGCCATCGCGGCTGTGCAGCTCCTCCCAGAAGTCGGATGCCGGGTAGTGGCCGATGCGGTCAAGGTCAACCACTCCGGCATGGGGTTTGGCGCGGTAGCCAACCAGCGTGCCGCTGGAGGGCTGCAGGTCGACCGAGAAACCGAGGCCTTCGGAAATGACCGCCTCACCCGAGACCAGCGGGTCTTTCAAGTGGAGGCTGGCAAGCTCGGCGTCTGACAGGACCGCCTGCCCGGCGCGGAAACGGATCTGGTTCAGTCGTTGCCCTGCGCGGACGAGAACGGAGAAGCTTCGCGGGCACACCTCGGCATAGAGCGGGCCATGATAGGCTTCGGGGATCCGATCAAATTCGATCCCGCCATCGGTGATCGTGCGCGTCAGAAGGTCCAGGCGGCCCGAAGAGCTTTTGGCATTGGCGACTGCCGCAACACCCGGGGGCAGGGCCAGATGCTCGGCGAGGGGGATCACATAGACGCAGTTCTTTTCCAGCACCGCGCCTTCGGTCAGGTTGACCCTGTGCATGGTGAATTCGTCCAGCCGGTCCCGCACGAGGCGGCCCTTGCCCGCCAAGAACGAGGCGCGGACGCGGTAGGCCACGGTGCCCAACCGCAAATCCAGACTCGCAGGCTGCAACTGGTCGTCCAATACGGCTGGATCGGCGGTGATGGCGTTCCGGTCGATCAGCCCGCGCAGGGCCTGGGAGGGCAGCACACCACTGTTCATCTTGTCCGCTCCGCCTTTGCGTTCAGGGCTGTGAAACCGTGCTGTGAAAACGAAACCGCCCGCGCTGCCAGATGGCAGGCGGGCGGTTTTGCAATGGTCGGGCCGGAGAGATTCGAACTCTCGACCTCCCGCCCCCCAGACGGACGCGCTAACCAGGCTGCGCTACGGCCCGACACGGGGCGATACAT
>JANPJZ010000307.1:0-14969 GCA_031425795.1 Rhodobacter sp.
GAGCGGTATACCGGACCTGCATTGCCCGCAGAACCCCTTGACGCTTGGGCGGGGGCAGGAAAAGGATGGCAGCCTGTTTCATCTGAAAGGCATAGCCAATGAACCGATTTTTGACCTGCAGCACCGCAGTTGCGCTTGTCATGGCGGCGGGGACCGCCATGGCCGATGTCACGCCGGAAGAGGTTTGGGAGGGCTGGCAGGCGCTGGCAACCTCCGCTGGGCAGGACCTGACCTTTGACAGCGCCGTTCGCAACGGCGACGCGCTGGAGGTGTCGGGCCTGTTGATCACCTACGCCGACGATCTGGGGGCCAGCGTGTCGGCCGATTTCGGAACGATGACGTTCACCGACATGGGGGACGGAACCGTCGACGTGACGATGACCGAAAGCTATCCGATCACCGTTGCGATGCCTGCAGAGGGCGAAGGGCCGACGTCGTTCAAGGTGACGGTCAATCAGCCGGGGCTGGTCGTGACGGCGGGTGGCAGTGCCACCGAAACGAATTACGACCTCGCCGCCCCCACCGTGACGGTGACCCTGGATGAGTTCATCGATTCCGACGGCCAGCCGAACGAAACCAAGGCCGATGTGGTCATGACGGACATGGCCGCGACCTATGTGGTTCTGACCGAGGGCGAGACGACAAACCTGGACAGCAGCTTCACGGCCAAGTCCGTGGCTGTGAGTGTCGCCGGGAAGGGCGCGGACGAGACGGGTGAAGGTGTCGTGTCCCTGTCCATCGCCGATGTTGCGGGCACGACGAAGGGCAACCTTCTGGGGGCCGAGATCATGGCCAATATGGCTGCGGCGCTGAATGCGGGCTTCACGACGGAAAGCAACTTCAGCTTTGGCGCGATCACGATGAACGCCGACATCACCGATTCCGCCGGGCCGACCAAGCTTGTTGGCAGCATGACCGGCGGATCGTTCGACCTTTCGATCGACAAGGACAAGATCAACTATGACACGCGTTCCACCGGGGGCAGTTTCACCCTGTCAGGCCCGGAGATTCCTTTCCCCGAGGTGACCACCGGGTTTTCCGAGGCTGCGTTCGGCATCCTCATGCCGGTGTCGAAATCGGAAACGCCGCAGGACTTCACTTTCCTGACCAAGTTGGTGGACTTCACGATTTCCGAGGATGTCTGGGGTCTGGTCGACCCCGGAGCCACCCTGCCGCGTGACCCGGCGACCTTCATCTTCGACATCAAGGGCACCGGCTTCTGGAAGCAGGACATCATGGACCCCGCAATGCAGATGGAAGGCGTGGAGCCTCCGGGAGAGCTGACCTCACTTGATCTGACGCAGGTTCTGGTCAAGGCCGTGGGAACAGAGGTCGGCGCAACTGGAGGGCTGACCTTCGACAACACCGATCTGGTGACGTTCCAGGGCATGCCGAAGCCGACAGGCTCGATCAACGTGTCGATCAAGGGCGTCAACGCGCTGATCGACAACCTGATCGCGATGGGCATCGTGCCGGAAGATCAGGCGATGGGCGCGCGGATGATGCTTGGCCTCTTCGCAAGGCCGGGCGCGGGCCCGGACGAGCTGACCTCGGTCATCGAGTTCAAGGATGGCGGGCTGTTCGCCAACGGCCAGCAACTGCAGTGACCGAAAGTGGTGCAAGGGCAGGCGCGCCCGCCCTTGCACAGCCGGGTGGGCAAGGCTACCTCAGCCGAAGGCCAGGGGCCTGAAACCCGAGGGGACGACGATGACTGCCAGCCTTTCCGACCTGACCGCCCAGCTTCTGGACGCCGCGCGCAAGGCGGGGGCCGAAAGCGCCGACGCGCTGGCGGTCTCCGGCACCGCGGTTTCCATCGAAATCCGCAAGGGCGCGCTGGAGCAGGCGGAGCGGTCCGAGGGCACCGAGATTGGCTTGCGCGTCCTGATGGGGCGGCGGCAGGCCTGCGTTTCGGCCTCGGACACCTCGGCGGGCACGATCCGGGCGCTTGCGGAACGCGCCGTCGCCATGGCGCGCGAGGCGCCGGAAGACCCGCACGCCGGACTTGCCGAGGTTGGGCAACTGGCGCAACGCTGGGACCTTGCGGCGCTGGACCTTGCCGACAGCGCCGCCGACCCGGGTGCAACAGCGCTTGAGCAGGCGGCCCGCGCCGTCGAAGCCGCCGCGCTGGAAACGACAGGCATCACCCAGGTTGAAGCGGCCGCCTCCTACAGCCGCCGACAGCTGCACCTTGCGGCGACGAACGGCTTTTCCGGTGGCTACGGGCGCACCTCCACCTCGCTGTCCGGGGTGGCGTTCACGGGTTCCGGCACCGACATGCATCGCGACTATGCAGGCGAGTCGCGGACCTATGCCGCTGACCTGCCGGGGGCCGAGGGCATCGGCCGTCTGGCGGCCGAGCGCACGATGCAACTGGTGGGCTCGGTCAAGCCGAAGACCGGGACCTATCCCGTCGTCTATGACGAACGGGTGGCTTCCTCGCTGATCGGGCATCTCTTGTCGGCGATCAACGGGTCGTCCATCGCGCGGGGGTCATCCTGGGCGCGCGATCTGTTGGGCAAGCAGGTGCTGCCCGCAGGGCTGTCACTGATCGAGGACCCGCACCGTCCGCGCATCGCGTCGTCGCGCCCCTTCGACGGTGAGGGGCTGGAGACCCTACGGCGCGAGATCGTGGCCGACGGCGTGCTGACCGGCTGGGTGCTGGACCTTGCGACCGGGCGGAAGCTGGGGATGGCGTCGACCGGCAATGCTGCGCGCGGAACCGGGGCGCCGCCGTCACCGTCGACGACGAACATCGACCTGACGCCGGGGGACCGCAGCCGCGCTGACCTGATCAGCCAGATGGGGACCGGTCTGCTGGTCACGTCGATGATCGGGTCGACGATCAATCCCACGACGGGGGATTATTCGCGCGGCGCTTCGGGGTTCTGGGTGGAAAACGGGGTGATCTTGCACCCGGTGAACGAATGCACCATTGCGGGCAACCTTCGGGACATGCTGCTGCGCATCGTCCCGGCGAACGACGCGCGCGCGCATCTGTCGACGCGGGTGCCCTCGCTCCTGATCGACGGGATGACCCTTGCCGGAGCGTGACCTTGCCCTTCTGACCCACGCCGCGCGTGAGGCCGGGCGGATCGCGCTGCGCTTCTGGCGAAAGGAGCCGAAGGTCTGGGACAAGGGCGGCGAGCATGGGCCCGTCACTGAGGCGGACCTTGCCGTCAACGACATGCTCAAGGCGACCTTGCTGGCTGCTCGGCCCGATTACGGGTGGCTGTCCGAGGAAACCCCGGACGATGCCGCCCGTCTGGAAAGGGAGTGCGTCTTCATCATCGACCCGATCGACGGCACCCGCGCCTTCATCGCGGGAGAGGAAACCTTTGCACATTCGCTTGCCGTGGCGCATCGGGGTGAGGTGTCGGCGGGCGTGGTCTTCCTGCCCGCGCTGGACAAGATCTACACCGCAAGCGTGACGTCGGCGCCGCTGAAGGATGGCCAGCCCATCAGCGCCAGCAGGCGAGATCGGCTGGAGGGGGCTGATATCCTGACCACCAAGGCGAACCTCACGCCGGAGAAGTGGCCGGGCGGGGTGCCCGAGATCAGCCGAAGCTTCCGCGCCTCGCTGGCTTACCGTCTCTGCCTTGCGGCAGAGGGGCGGCACGATGGGATGCTGACACTGCGAGATGCCTGGGAATGGGACATCGCCGCCGGCAGCCTGATTGCCAGCCGTGCCGGAGCGGTCGTGACGGACCAGGTGGGCGAAGAATTGCGGTTCAACACGCCCGGCGCAATGGCGAGGGGCGTCCTTGCCCTGCCGCCCGCGCTGCACACCGAAGCGCTGCGCAGGCTGCGGGGCTAGCTCCGATTTCTTCAAAGAAATCGGACCGGAGTTTTTGAAAACTCCGGTCCCACGGTTGCGACAGGCCTAGCGTTTCGGGGTTTTCGGCGGCACGAAGCGTTTCGAGGTGTCCTTGGCATCCGCCTTCGGTCTGGCGGGGCGAGGGGTGGCGCTGGCGCCTGCTCCGGGCCCGGACTTGTCGAAGGGCTTCTTGCCGCCCGCCGCAAAGGTCTTGAAGCCGCCAGACTTTGGCGGGCCGTCACGCTTTACGAAGGGGCGCGCGTCGTCGCCCTTGCCGGCATAGGGCTTGCGGGCCGGACGGTCGCCATCCTCCCGCGGCTTGAAGCCTTCGCTACGCGGTTTGAAGCCTTCGCCCTTCGGTTTGTATCCTTCGGACCTGGGCTTGTAACCCTCGGATGCCGGCTTGTAGCCCTCCGACTTCGGCTTGTACCCGGTGCCTTCCGAAGCGTGGCTTTTGTAGCCTTCCGCGCGGGCGGGTTTGCCTGCCGGGCCACCCTGGCTTTTGTAGCCGGCCGAGCGCGGGGCAGTCTTCTGGTCAGGGCTCCAACGGGGCTTCTTGGCCGCATCTTCGGCACTTGCCGGGCGCGGGGCTCGGTCCGGGTCATAGGGCGCGCGGGCCGGGCGCGGGCTGTCTTCGCGCTTGGCGTAAGGCTTGGGCTTGTCCTGCCAATCGGGCTTCGACTGGGTCGGCTTGGAATAGGCCGGCTTCGCGGCGCTTGGGCGGGGGCCATCCTCGCGCTTCACATAAGGCTTCCGCGCCGGCTCGGCCTGGGCCGCGGGGCTGGCGTCGTCCTCGACCACACGAGGCGGTTTCGGGGCGTAGGCGGGCTTTTCCCGACGTTCGGGCCGCTCGAACTTGGCCGAAGCGGCGCGGGGCGCGTCAAGGTCAGGCTCGCCTTCGATGCGCTGCATCAGCAGGTCGCGGTCAAGTTCCACCGAGGCGCCGAACTTGTCGGCGAGGGGGGCTGCGATCTGGACGAAGGTCTCGTCCTCCCGCACGCGGATGGCACCGATGCCGTCCTTGCCGATGCCGCCAGCGTCACAGATCTTGGGCAGCAACCAGCGCGCCTCGGCCCGGCCAGCGCGGCCGACCGACAGGCGGAACCAGACAGATGGGCCGAACTCGCCCCGTTCGCGGGGCGGGCTGTTTGTCGGCACTTGCTGGTCCGACGACAGCACTTCGGGCGCGGAACGCCCTTCGCGCCACATGCGCACGAAGCCGGCGGCGACGGATTCGGCCCCGAAACGGTCCAGCAGACCTTGCGCCATGTCCATGTCGTCGCTGACCCCGGCGAGAAGTGCCGGGTGTTCCAGAATGCGCAGGTCGTCCCGCGCCTGCACCTCATCCGCGCCCGGAGCGGTGCCCCATTCTGCCACCACCTTGGCGCCCTGCAGCAAGCGCTGGGCCTTCTTGAACTCTGCTGGGGCAACGATCAGCGCCGAGACGCCCTTCTTGCCTGCGCGGCCGGTCCTGCCCGAACGGTGCAGCAGGATTTCCGAGTTCGAAGGCAGATCGGCGTGGATCACGAGTTCCAGTCCCGGAAGGTCGATCCCCCGCGCGGCGACATCCGTGGCGATACAGACCCGCGCCCGGCCATCGCGAAGGGCCTGCAGCGCGTGGGTGCGTTCCTGCTGCGAAAGCTCGCCCGACAAGGCCACGACCTGGAACCCGCGGTTGCCCATCCGGGCCATCAGGTGGTTCACGTTCACGCGGGTCTTGCAGAAGACGATCGCGGTCTGCGATTCGTAAAAGCGCAGGATGTTGAAGATCGCATGTTCACGGTCACGCACGGCCACGCTGTAGGCGCGGTATTCGATGTCGACGTGCTGCTTCGCCTCGCCTTGCGCCGCGATGCGAAGGGCATCCTTCTGAAACTCACCCGCCAGCTTCTCGATCGCTTTCGGCACGGTGGCCGAGAACATCAGCGTCCGGCGTTCGGGCGGGGCGGCGGCAAGGATGAACTCCAGATCCTCGGCAAATCCCAGATCCAGCATCTCGTCCGCCTCGTCCAGCACGGCCGCTTTCAGGCCGGACAGGTCAAGGCTGCGGCGGTCGATATGGTCGCGCAAGCGGCCTGGCGTGCCGACGACGATATGCGCCCCACGGTCAAGCGCGCGCTTTTCGGTGCGGTAATCCATGCCGCCGACACAGGTGGCGATCTTGGCTCCAGCCCCGGCATAAAGCCATTCCAGCTCACGCGCGACCTGCAGCGCAAGCTCGCGCGTTGGAGCGATCACAAGGGCGAGGGGGTGGTCTGCGTACAAAAGCGTATCCTGACCGTTCAGGATTTCCGGCGCGATTGCCAGACCGAAGGCCACGGTCTTGCCCGATCCGGTCTGCGCCGACACCAGGATGTCGCGCCCGGCGACACCGTCGGCCAGCACTGCTGCCTGCACCGAGGTCAGAGCCTCATAGCCCTTGCCTGCCAAAGCCTGCGCCAGCGGCGCGGCCACGTTTGTCATCGTCATGGATGTCTTTCCAAAGGGGGGTGCCAGATTGCACCCGATAAGCCAAACGGCCTTACGTCCCCTTGGTGCGGGCCTCCTCGCCCACAGTCCCGGAATCTCGACCGTCGGGCGGCACTATCTGAAACGGGGCGGCCTGTATAGGGCTGAAACCAAGGACCGGGAAAGCCGAAGGCCGCGCACCCTGCGGTACGCGGCCTTTGAAATGGTGCCCAGAAGAGGACTCGAACCTCCACGCCTTGCAGCGCTGGTACCTGAAACCAGTGCGTCTACCAATTCCGCCATCTGGGCACTGATGGGCGATGTAACGGCCCGGTTTGGCGAAGTCAACGGCCCCCGCTGCAAAATTCGCCGCATTGGATTGGCCTTGCCCGACCCTGCCCCCGAGGGTATTCATCCGCGCAGTTTCCAGCCCTTTCCGGGCAATGGGCAGGAGTTCGGGCATGAGCAAGCTTGTCACGATCGTTGGCGGTTCCGGCTTCGTCGGACGCTACATCGCCCGACGCATGGCGAAAGAGGGCTGGCGGGTCCGGGTGGCGGTGCGCCGCCCGAACGAGGCACTGTTCGTGAGGCCCTACGGCTCGCCCGGTCAGGTGGAGCCTGTCGCTTGCAATATCCGCGACGATGCCAGTGTGCGCGCTGCGGTCCACGGCGCACATGCGGTGGTCAATTGCGTTGGCATCCTGAACCGGTCGGGCAAGAACACCTTTGGCGCGGTGCAGGCTGACGGCGCAGGGCGGATCGCCCGGATTGCAGCCTCCGAAGGCGTGCAGGCCCTGGTCCATCTGTCGGCAATCGGCGCGGATGCGGGGTCGGACAGCGACTATGCGCAATCCAAGGCCGAGGGCGAGGCTGCCATTCTGGCGGCCTTCCCAAGGGCAGTGATCCTGCGCCCATCGATCATTTTCGGGACGGAGGACGGTTTCTTCAACCGCTTCGCCGCAATGAGCCGGATGGGACCGGTGTTGCCGGTGGTGGGCGCAGATACGCGGTTTCAGCCCGTCTACGTGGACGATGTGGCCCAGGCCGCCGTGAAGGGCGTTCTGGGTCAGGCCGCCCCGGGAATCTACGAGCTTGGCGGGCCGGATGTCGACACCTTCCGCGGGTTGATGGGCCGGATGCTGGCAGTGATCCAGCGCCGTCGGGCCGTGGTGAACGTGCCGTTCTTCATGGCGCGGATCATGGGTTTCGGCTTTGACGCGCTGCAGGCGGTGACGCTGGGCCTGATCGAGAACAAGATGATCACCCAAGATCAGGTGAAGAACCTTGCGCGCGACAATGTGGTATCTCCTACCGCGCTGGGCTTTGCCGACCTTGGCATCGCCCCCGTCGGCATGGATGCGGTGATACCGGAATACCTGTGGCGCTATCGACCATCAGGCCAGTTTGCGGCAATCAAGGGCTCGGCAAAGAACCTGAAGAAAAGCTGATGCGCGGCGCGGCCCTTGCCTTGGGCCTTCTGGCCGGCCCGCTGGGCGCGCAGGACTTTGACGCACGTGGCGCAATATATTCATTGAACGCTGACGCCTGGATCGCCCAGGGCGCGCCGGATGCCGATGGCGTGCTAGCCCCGAACCCGACCGGGGCGCGTATCCGCCTGCGCGGCACCCTGACTGGCGAGGCCGAGATTGACGGCGCGGGCTTTGTGCTAGACAGCGGCACCCGCGTGGACGACCGCCCCCGTATAGGCGGCCCGGCTGAGATGCGGGGCGAGGTACAGCCTGATGGCAGCGTGCGGGCCGAACGCTTTCGCGACAGGTAGGACATGGACAACTCAACGATCACCGCGGCCCTGCTGGGTTTGCTCGAAGGCTTGACAGAGTTTCTGCCCGTCTCTTCTACCGGGCATCTTCTGCTTGCTGGCCATTTTCTTGGCTTTCACAGCGAAGGCAGGACCTTCGAGGTCGTCATCCAGCTTGGCGCCATTCTGGCATTGGGCTCAGTCTATGCCACGCTGCTGGTGCGGCTTTTGCTGCGCGCCAGGCATGAAGCTGCGGCGCGGAGGTCGATCCTGTCGGTGTTCCTGGCGTTCCTTCCGGCCGTGGTGGTAGGGCTTCTGGCGCATGATTTCATCAAGACGGTCCTGTTCGAGACGCCGATGCTGATCGGGGTGATGCTGGTTTTGGGCGGATTCGTGCTTCTGGTGATCGACCGGATCGTTCCCGCCCCCGTTCACACCGACGCGCTGGCGCTGCCTTTGGGGAAGTCGCTCGCGATCGGCCTGTGTCAGTGTCTTGCCATGGTGCCTGGCGTGTCACGCTCGGGCGCAACGATTGTCGGCGCGTTGGCCATGGGTGTGGAAAAACGCGCTGCGGCAGAGTTTTCCTTCCTGCTCAGCCTGCCGACGATGGGCGCCGCAGTTGCATATGATCTGTACCAGAACCGCGATGTTCTTGATTTTGCTGCTGTCTGGGACATTGCCATCGGTTTCGCCGTCGCCTTCATCACGGCGCTGGCCGTCGTGCGCTGGGTGCTGAACTACATCAGCCGCAACGGCTATGCGCTCTTCGGTTGGTGGCGAATCATTGTGGGGTCCGCTGCGATTATCGCGCTTTTACTGGGGTTCTAGCGACGTTAGGAACGCGTGCTGACCTATTTCAGGGGGAATAGGTCAATAATTCCGCCGTATCCGCGGAAAAACATGACAAAAGGTCAACACTACTGACTTTTATATGCAAATGATCCATTGTAGCAAGGCGGCCCGAAGACTTGTGGGAGGGGCAGACGTGGCCACGCAGAAAATGCTGAAATTCGTCACCTTGGGCAAGGAGATGCCCGAGAAGCGTGACGCCTCTCTACGCGCCCAGGATTTCAACGAAGTTTACCGCGAGTACGCCGACCGCAAGGCCGCCGAACAGGCAAGCCGCTGCAGCCAGTGTGGCGTGCCCTATTGCCAGTCGCATTGCCCGCTGCACAACAACATCCCGGACTGGCTCAAGCTGACTGCCGAGGGCCGGCTGGAAGAGGCCTATGAGATCAGCCAGGCCACCAACACCTTCCCGGAAATCTGTGGCCGCATCTGCCCGCAGGACCGGCTGTGTGAAGGCAACTGCGTGATCGAACAGTCCGGCCACGGCACCGTCACCATTGGCGCGGTCGAGAAATACATCACCGACACCGCCTGGGAGCAGGGGTGGGTCAAGCCGATCCGCCCCTATGCTGAACGCAGTGAGTCCGTCGGCATCATCGGCGCTGGGCCAGGGGGCCTTGCGGCAGCGGACGTGCTTCGGCGGCAGGGTGTGCAGGTCACGGTCTATGACCGTTATGACCGCGCGGGTGGCCTGCTGACTTATGGAATTCCGGGCTTCAAACTGGAAAAACCCGTTGTGATGCAACGGATTGACCAGTTGGCGCAGGGGGGCGTGCAGTTCGTCGCCAACTGCAATGTAGGCGAGGACATCACCTTTGACGCAATCCGCGGCCAACACGACGCGGTCCTGATCGCGACCGGTGTCTACAAGTCGCGCGACATCGAAGCGCCGGGCGTGGGCGCGCGCGGCGTGGTAAAGGCGCTGGACTATTTGACGGCCAGCAATCGCCATGGCTTTAGCGACGACGTGCCGGAGTATGACAGCGGCGAGTTGAACGCCCTGGGTAAGCGGGTGGTCGTCATCGGCGGTGGCGACACCGCGATGGACTGCGTGCGCACGGCAATCCGGCAGGGGGCGCTTTCGGTCAAGTGCCTTTATCGTCGCGACAAGGCGAACATGCCGGGCTCGCAGCGCGAGGTGCAGAATGCGGAAGAAGAAGGCGTTGAATTCGTGTGGCTTTCCGCGCCCAAGGGCTTTACCGGCGGCACCGAAGTGGACGGCGTGATGGTCCAGAAGATGCGCCTTGGCGCGCCAGATGTGACGGGCCGGCAAGCGCCCGAGATCATCGAGGGCGCCGACTATGTAGAGCCCGCCGACCTGGTGATCCAGGCGCTGGGGTTCGAGCCCGAGGCGCTGCCGACCCTTTGGGGTGTGCCGGAACTCAAGGTCACCCGGTGGGGCACGATCAAGGCCGATTTCCGCACGCATGAGACGAGCCTGCCTGGCGTCTATGCAGCGGGTGACATTGTTCGCGGCGCTTCCCTTGTCGTCTGGGCGATCCGGGACGGGCGTGAAGCGGCGGATACGATCCTTGGCTATCTGTCCCAGACGGGGGCTGTGGCGGCGGAATAGCTGTCTGCAGAGCGTCTGGAATGTGTCTGGCAAAGGTATGGCAGTTTTGTCGGTCGCGGAAAGATCGAACGTCAGGGTCTGTGACCCATCAAGCAGGTGAAATGGCGATGCGGAAGTTTCTGATCCTTGCCTGTCTTGCGGCCCTGGGCACCCCCGCCCTTGCCGGCACCTGGGCCGCGCCCGAAGGGTGCGAGGTGTTCATGACCGTGCAGTCAAAGCAGTGCCGGGTCTCGCATTACTACAAGTGCAGCGCGGACGCGCCCGGGGACCAGTGGCGTGTGGACATGGACCAGGAGGGGCCGTTCTTCTTTTCGCGCATCAATTCGGAAAGCGAGTGGGTGGAAAGCTACGACTCCGCCCGACAGGTTCTGGATGCTTCCCCTGTGGACCGGGCGAGTTTCTCGGAGCTGATGTCCAGCGGGATCGACACCTGGGATTTCACCCTGTCAAAGGACGATGGCACCGGCAGCCGGGCCAGCGGCTTTGACCGGCTGACCGGCGAGACGGTGGTAATCGACGGAATTGCGTTGCGCCAGACCGAGGTGGATTTCACGGAGTATGACCTTGACGGCACCGTGCTTCGCCGGTCGAGGGGCAACGAATACGCCCACCCGGAGTGGCGGATGTTTTTCGCCGGGCCGGGCGAGACAGACCTTGGAGACGGGGTGTGGCGTCCGATTGACGGCTCGCCGGTGGAGTTCGTGTTTCCCGGAGAGGACGGCTTTCTCGACACCCAGCCGAAGTATGACTGCGACGTGCTGTCGGCGGAATTGCCGCGGGCGCTGCGGAGGGTTCGATATGAACCTTGAACGAGAAGGCGGCTGCCTTTGTGGCGCAGTGCGGTTCACCGCGCGGCTGACGGGCACGAATTTCGGTGCCTGCCATTGCCCGATGTGCCGGAAGTGGACCGGCTCGGCCCTGCTGGGGATCACGGTGCCAGAGGGCAACGTGGACTGGACGGGGGCGGAACATATCGCGACGCGGAAATCCACGGGCTGGGGAGAGCGCGCCTGGTGCCGGGAATGCGGATCGAACATCTGGTTCCGGGTGACGGCGGAGGGGCCGTACTCTGGCAAGGTGGAACTGCCGATCGGCCTGTTCGACGATGCAAACGGGCTGGTGATGACGAACGAGATCTATATCGACCACAAACCCGACAGCTACGCCTTTGCCGGCGAGGGTCGGCAGGTTTTGACACGCGCGCAGTGTGTGGAGAAATTCCCGCTGCTGGCCAGTGAATGATGAGGGGACTGCCATGACCACCTATGATGACGCCTGGGTTGCCGCCGAAGAAGCCAAGCGCGCGTGGCTGGATGCGAACGGGCTTTACAAGACCGAGGATGAGCATTCGTCCTGCGGCGTGGGGCTTGTCGTGGCGATCTCTGGAAAGCCGAGCCGCAGGGTGGTGGAGAACGGCATCAACGCGCTGAAAGCGGTCTGGCACCGGGGCGCGGTGGATGCGGATGGCAAGACCGGGGACGGGGCGGGCATCCATGTGCAGATCCCGGTGCGGTTCTTCTACGACCAGGTGCGGCGCACGGGGCATGAGCCGGACGTGAACAAGCTGATCGCCGTGGGGCAGGTCTTTCTGCCGCGGACGGACTTTGGCGCCCAGGAGCGCTGCCGGACCATCGTCGAGACCGAGGTTCTGCGGATGGGGCATTACATCTACGGCTGGCGGCATGTGCCGGTGGATGTCTCGGTGCTGGGCGACAAGGCCAATGCGACGCGGCCCGAGATCGAGCAGATCCTGATCCGCTGCGAAAAGGACATCGACGCCGAGGCGTTCGAGCGGGAATTGTACATCATCCGCCGGCGGATCGAGAAAGCGGCCATCGCCAGCCAGATTCAGGGGATGTATCTGTGCTCGCTGTCCTGCCGGTCGATCATCTACAAGGGCATGATGCTGGCCGAGCAGGTCGCGACCTTCTACCCCGACCTGATGGACGAGCGGTTCGAGAGCGCGTTTGCGATCTACCACCAGCGCTACAGCACCAACACCTTCCCACAGTGGTGGCTGGCGCAGCCGTTCCGCATGCTGGCCCACAACGGCGAGATCAACACGCTGAAGGGCAACGTCAACTGGATGAAGTCCCACGAAATCCGCATGGCCTCGAACAACTTTGGCGAGGCGGCAGAGGACATCAAGCCGATCATTCCGGGGGGCACCTCGGACAGTGGCGCGCTGGATGCGGTGTTCGAAGTGCTGGTGCGGTCGGGCCGTAGTGCTCCGATGGCCAAGACGATGCTGGTGCCTGAGGCGTGGTCGAAGCAGACGGTGAACATGCCGAAGGCCTGGGCGGACATGTATTCCTATTGCAACTCGGTCATCGAGCCCTGGGACGGCCCGGCGGCTTTGGCGATGACGGACGGGCGTTGGGTGTGCGGGGGGCTGGACCGCAACGGTCTGCGGCCGATGCGCTATGTCGTGACGGGCGACGGGATGCTGATCGCGGGGTCGGAGGCCGGGATGGTGCCGGTCGATGAGTCGACGATCCGCGAGAAGGGCGCGCTTGGGCCGGGGCAGATGATCTCTGTCGATATGGTGGAGGGCAAGCTCTACCACGACGTTGAAATGAAGGACAAACTTGCCGCCGCGCAGCCGTATGGCGACTGGGTGGGCAAGATTGTCGACCTCAACGCTTTGCTGAAGGACATCCCGGAGACACAGACCTTTACCGGCGGCGACCTGCGCAAGCGCCAGATCGCCGCGGGGTTCACGATTGAGGAGCTGGAGCAGGTTCTGGCCCCGATGGCCGAGGACGGGAAGGAAATGGTCGCCAGCATGGGCGACGATACTCCTCCGGCGGTGCTGTCGTCGGTCTACCGGCCGCTGTCGCACTATTTCCGGCAGAACTTCAGCCAGGTGACGAACCCGCCCATCGACAGCTTGCGCGAAGGACGGGTGATGTCCTTGAAGACGCGGTTTGGCAACCTGCGGAACGTGCTGGACGAGAACAACAGCCAGACCGAAATCCTGGTCCTGGAAAGCCCCTTCGTCGGAACCCGTGAGTTCGAGGTGATGGTGGAGCGGTTCGGGGATCAGGTGGCGTTCATCGACTGCACCTTCCCGGTGGGCGAGGGGCTGGATGACCTGCGGCAGGGGTTGGAACGCATTCGGGCCGAGGCCGAGGATGCGGTGCGGTCGGGTGCCGGGCAGCTGGTGCTGACGGACGAGCATCAGGGGCCGGTCGCGGTGGGGATGCCGATGATCCTTGCGACCAGCGCTGTGCATAGCTGGCTGACGCGGAAGGGGCTTCGGACGTTCTGTTCGATCAACGTGCGGTCGGCAGAGTGTATCGACCCGCATTACTTTGCCGTGCTGATCGGCTCGGGCGCGACGACGGTGAACCCGTATCTGGCGCAGGATTCGCTGGCCGACCGGATTGACCGGGGGCTGCTGGACGGGCCTTTGACCGATGCGATGCGGCGGTATCGGGATGCCATCGACGCTGGGCTTCTCAAGATCATGTCGAAGATGGGGATTTCGGTGATTTCCTCGTATCGGGGTGGTCTGAACTTCGAAGCGGTGGGTCTGTCCCGCGCGATGGTGGCCGAGTATTTCCCCGGCATGCAGTCGCGCATCTCGGGCATCGGTCTGACGGGCGTGGAGCAGAAGCTGGAAGAGGTCCACAAGCGCGGCTGGCTGGGCGGGGCGGATGTGCTGCCCATCGGCGGCTTCTACAAGGCGCGGCGGTCGGGCGAGAAGCACGCCTGGGAAGCGCAGACGATGCACATGCTGCAATCGGCCTGTGACCGGGCGAGCTATGATCTGTGGAAGCAGTTCTCGGCCGCGATGCGGGCGAACCCGCCGATCCACCTGCGGGATCTGCTGGACATCAAGACGCTCGGCAAGCCGGTGCCGATTGAGGAGGTGGAAAGCATCACCTCGATCCGGAAGCGGTTTGTCACGCCGGGGATGTCGCTTGGGGCGCTGAGCCCCGAGGCGCACAAGACGCTGAACGTGGCGATGAACCGGATCGGGGCGAAAAGCGATAGTGGCGAGGGCGGGGAAGACCCGGCGCATTTCACGCCAGAACCGAACGGGGATAACCCGAGCGCCAAGATCAAGCAGGTGGCGTCGGGGCGCTTTGGCGTGACGGCGGAATATCTGAATGCGTGTGAGGAGTTGGAGATCAAGGTTGCCCAAGGGGCAAAGCCCGGTGAGGGCGGCCAGTTGCCGGGGATGAAGGTCACGGCGCTGATCGCGCGGCTGCGGCATTCAACGCCGTGGGTGACGCTGATCTCGCCGCCGCCGCACCATGATATCTACAGCATCGAGGACCTCGCGCAGCTGATCTACGACCTGAAGCAGATCAACCCGCGTGCCAAGGTGACGGTGAAGCTGGTGTCGTCGTCGGGCGTTGGCACTATTGCGGCAGGGGTAGCGAAGGCCAAGGCCGACGTGATCCTGATTTCCGGCCACAACGGCGGCACCGGGGCCTCTCCGGCGACGTCGATCAAGTACGCGGGCCTGCCGTGGGAGATGGGCCTGACAGAGGCGCATCAGGTGCTGGCGATGAACA
>JANPJZ010000308.1:0-10250 GCA_031425795.1 Rhodobacter sp.
GGTTTTGTCGGTGATTCTGGCGCTTGGCGGCACGTGCCTGGCCGCACAGGAAACCGACGCGGTGGTGCCGGTGCCGGAAAAGCCGCCGGAGGTGCAGTGCAAGCCCGACGTCGGCTGCGTGACGAACCTGCCCCTGCCGCGTTATGTCTCGCTCAAGGGCAGCGAGGGCAACGCCAGGCGTGGGCCGGGGCTGACCCACCGGATCGACTGGGTGTTCACTCGGGCCGGGATGCCGCTGAAGATCACCGCCGAATACGAGAACTGGCGACGGGTCGAGGATCAGGAGGGTGCTGGCGGCTGGGTGCATTACTCTTTGCTCTCCGGCGTCAGGACGGCACTTGTCACCCTGGACATGGCGGAATTCCGCGATGCACCCTCGGACGATGCCACCGTGGTGGCGCAGGCCGAGGTGGGCGTGATAGGCCGAGTCCAGGAATGCAATGACCAGTGGTGCCGCGTCGCTGTGGACGGGCAACGCGGCTGGGTGCGCAAGTCGGCGATCTGGGGCGTATTGGCAAATGAAACGGTCGACTGATCCACGGACTGACAGCGTGCGCAGCCAGGTGCGACTTGCTTTCTCGGCCGGTCTTGCCTCGGTCATGGTGGCGGCGATCCTCGTTGGGCTGAAGCTCTGGGCCCTGGCCGAGACCGGTGCCTTGTCCATCGCCGCTTCGCTGGCCGACAGTGCGCTGGATTTGATGATGTCGTTGGGAGCCGCCGCCGCCATTGTCTATGCGGCCCGCCCTGCAGACGAGGATCATGCCTTTGGCCACACCTCGGCCGAAGACCTGGTGGCGCTGGCACAGGCGGCATTCATCATGATCTCGGCCGGTATCATCGGCTGGACCGCTGGAATGCGGCTGATGGCTCCGGAAGCGCCGCTGTTGTCCTCGGAGGGGAGAGGCATGGTGGTGATGGCAGCATCGATCGTGCTGACGTTGGCACTGGTCTGGTGGCAGGGCCGGGTGGCGCGGGCCACCGGAAGCCGGGTGGTCGCTGCAGACCGGCTGCATTACCTGGGTGATCTGCTGCCCAGCCTCGGGGCGATTGCCGCTCTGTGGATGTCCGGCAGCTACGGCATCGGGTCAGTCGACGCAGTCGTGGCACTGGCGTCCTCCGGTGTGCTGGCGCTTGGCGCTCTGCGAATCGGCAAGGGCGCCTGGGACTCGCTGATGGACCGCACGGCCGAGCCGACCCTGGTCGCCGGCATCGCCAGGATTGCCGAAACCTGGCCGGGAGTGCGCGGGTTTCATGACCTGAAAACGCGCACGGCAGGTAGCCGGGTCTTCGTCAACCTGCATATCGAACTCGACGGCCATCAGTCTCTGCGTGAGGCGCATGACATCGGGGCCGCGCTGCGCAGGGCGATCCTGAAGGCCTATCCGCAGACGGACGTCATCATCCACAAGGATGTGCATGACCCTGGGTCCTCCAATGGCTCCCATGCATCTGTTCAAGCTTGACTTTTTGTTGGTTACGGCAGATTGCTCAGATGTATAACAGTCAGGTCAGGCAGACATGGAACCCGCAACACGCCGCCCCTATCGTCGCGAGAGCGAGGAGACCCGGCGAAACGATCTGATCGCCGCCACCCAAGAGCTGGTTGCCGAGGGCGGACCAGAAGCTGCGACCGTGCGCGCCATTGCAGCGCGGGCCGGGGTGACCGCCGGGCTGATCCGGCATTATTTTCAGTCGAAGGACGAACTGACCCGCGCCGCCTACCTGTCCTTGATGCATGGCATGACTGCCAAGGGGGCCGATGCGCTGGAGGGCGTGGGGGCTTCGCCCGAAGAGCGTTTGGCCGCATTTGTCACCGCCTCGCTGCGCCCTCCGGTGGTGGACATGGGGGCTGTCGTCCTCTGGGCGGGCTACATGCACAAGATGCGCACCGACCCTCAGCTTCGCGCCTCGCATGAGGCGGGCTATGTCGCCTATCGTGACATTCTGCAGTCCCTGATCGCCGCCCTGCCACGCACGGCGCCAGAGCCGCAACTGCGCGCCGAAGCCATCGCCTGCAACGCATTGATCGACGGGTTGTGGGTGGAAAGCTCTGTTCTCGCACACGCCTTTGCCCCAGGTGAGATCGTGACCATCGGCCTCAGGTCGGTGGGGGCGATCGTCGGGGTTGACCTGATTGCCCATTCCACCATGCTGAAAGAACCCGGAAAGATCCTGCCATGAAATACGCCTCGGTCACGGACCGTCTGGCCGGCCTTGCCGGAGCCAAGTGGGAAATCCACGCCCGCGCCCGTGCGCTCAAGGCTGCGGGGGCCGACATCATCGAACTGACGATTGGTGAGCCGGACGTTCCGACGCCTGCTGCCTTCCTGCAAGCCGCTGCGCAGTCGATGGCGGCCGGACGCACCGGATACTCCAACGGACGGGGCGAACCTGCGGTGGTCGCGGCGCTGGCAGCCCGTTACAGCGCGCGGCGTGGCCGGACCATCGGCACCGATCAGGTCATGTGCCTGCCAGGCACCCAGACCACCCTTTACGCCGTGCTGCGCGCATTGGTGGAAGCCGGGGACGAGGTGCTGCTGGGCGACCCGATGTATGCGACCTATGAAGGGCTGATCTCGCAGACCGGTGCGCGGATGGTCCCGGTGCCCCTGCGCCCGGAGCATGGGTTCCGCATGCAGGTTGCCGATGTGGCCGCGCGGATCACGCCGCGCACGCGGGTGCTTTTCCTGAACTCCCCGCACAATCCCACCGGAGCGGTTCTGCGGGCCGAAGACATCCGGGCGCTTGGGGACCTTGCCCGCGCGCATGACCTTTGGATCCTGTCGGACGAGGTTTATGAGGATCTGGTGTTTCCCGGTGTCCCGTTCGCGTCGCCACTGGACTTTGCGGACATGGCTGACCGGGTGGTCGTTGCCTCCTCCATCTCCAAGTCCCACGCCGCGCCGGGGTTTCGGTCCGGGTGGTGTATCGGCCCGGCGGAGTTTTGTGCCCGGTTGCTGCCGCTTTCAGAAACCATGCTTTTCGGGTCGCAACCCTTCATCGCCGATATGACCGCCCTTGCAGTTTCCGAACCTTCGCCCGTGGCCGAGGGGATGGCCGACCGCTTTTCGCGCCGGGCCGGGCTGATCGCCCGTTCGCTGGACGGGGTGGCAGGCCTGCGCGTTCACCAGCCAGAGGCTGGAATGTTCACCCTCGTCGATGTCCGCGCCACGGGCTTGTCCGGCACCGATTTCGCATTGGGCCTGCTCGAGCGTGAGCAGGTGGCCGTCATGCCGGGAGAAAGCTTCGGGGACGGGCTGAAGGGGTGGCTGCGCCTGTCGCTGACCCAGCCTGATGACCGGGTCGCCGAGGCGACGGGCCGCATCGCCTCCCATACCGCAACACTCCTGGGGAACGCAGCATGACCACCGTTGGCATCCGTCTGGTCGAGGGGCTTGCCGCCCGTGGAGTCGATCTGGTGTTCGGCATCCCCGGTGTCCACACGCTTGAACTTTACCGCGGCCTTGCCGCCGCGAAGGACCGGGTCCGGCACGTCACACCGCGCCATGAGCAGGGGGCGGGCTTCATGGCCGACGGCTATGCCCGAGTGTCGGGCAAGCCCGGCGTGGCCTTTGTCATCACCGGGCCGGGGCTGACCAACATCCTGACCGCGATGGCGCAGGCCAAGGCGGATTCGGTGCCGATGCTGGTCGTCTCGGGTTTGGGGCGCAGCGATACGCTGGGCAAGGGGCTGGGCCGGTTGCATGAGTTGCCGGACCAGGGAGCCATGGTCGCCACGCTCTGCCACAGCGAAACCGTGACCGACCCGAAGAAGCTGGGCGAGGTGCTGGACCGCGCCTTTGCAGCGATGACCGGCAGCCGCCTGGGCCCGGCGCATATCCAGATCTCGACCAACATGATGGGCCAGCCCTGCCCCGCCCTGCCCCCGCCGGTTGACGGCGTCTCTGCCGTGCCGCTGCCGCTGGGCCGGTTGCGCAGCGTGGCGACAGCGCTCAACAACGCCGAACGGGTGGTGATCCTGGCCGGAGGCGGTGTGAGGCGGTCCGAGGATATCCTGCAAAAGCTGGCCGAGGCGCTGGACGCGCCGGTCATCCTGACCGCCAATGCCCGGGGGACGATGCATGGCCACCGGTTGCTCGTCCCTGCCTCGCCTAGCCTGAACGCCGTCCGCAAGTTGATCGCCGAGGCCGACCAGATCCTTGCTATCGGCACGGAACTCGGGCCAACCGACTATGACGTCTATGCCAAGGGTGGCCTGCCAGACCTGTCCGAGATGATCCGCATCGACATCTGTGCCGACCAGCTGGCCCGCCATCCGGCGCGGTTGCCGCTGCGGGGCGATGCCGGCGCAGTGATGACGGCGCTGCAGCCCATGGTCATGCGGTCGAACCGCAGCGGCGCCCCTCGCGCCGAGGCCACCCGGACCGCCGCCCGGGATGAGCTTGCGGGCCTTTCGGACCCCATGCCTGCACAGCTTGCCATGGTCGAGGCGATCCGCACCGCAACGCCCCGCGCGATCATCGTTGGTGACAGCACCCAGCCGGTTTACGCGGGCAACCTTTACTACGATCATGACCGCCCCGGTGGCTGGTTCAATGCGGCCACCGGATATGGTGCGCTCGGCTTTGCGCCCGGTGCCGCCGTGGGGGCAGCCATCGCCGCCCCCGGCGTGCCGGTGGTCTGCCTGATCGGCGACGGCGGATTGCAGTTCAGCCCGGGCGAGCTTCGGACCGCGCTGGATGAGAACCTGCCCATCACCTTTGTCGTCTGGAACAACGCCGGTTTCCGCGAGATTGCTGATTCCATGCGGCAGGCAAAGGTCGAAGTGCTGGGCTGTGACCCCTCGCCGCTGGAGATGGAGTCTTTCGCCTTCGCTTGCGGGATGCCCTTTGCCAGCATCCCGCAAGACCCCGACGCGGTGATCGACGCGCTGTCTCAGCCGCAGGACGGGCCGCGTCTGATCGAAATTCAGGTCCGCTGACGCGCCTTAGCGGCGGAGCCTGGCCATCAGCGGCGCCAAAACGAAGATCGCGCCCACCATGCAGGCGGCAAAGACGAAGGCCATCCGCAGGCCAAAAGCCCCTGCAATGACGCCAAGCAGCGGCGGGCCGAAGAAGTAACCGAAGTATCCCAGCTGCGTTGCCCGCGCGACGGCACGGGCCCGCGCCTGTGGCTCACTCATCTGGCCAACCAGCGAGAACGCTGTCGGTGCAAGGACCGACGCTCCGACGCCCATCACGATGAAGCCGACATAGGCCATTGCCGGTCCTTCCGCCTGTGACGCGACGAAGGCGCCGATCGCCGCAATGATTGCGCCGGTCCGCATGAGCGTGAAGGGGTTCACCCGCCCTGCCAGCCATTGCCCGCCCAGCCGCGCGAAACCCATGGTCAGTGCCAGTGCCGCCGGTCCGAATGCACCTTCGGTCGGCGTGCCGCCAAGCGTCTCTTCGATATGAAGGGCAGACCAGTTTTCGGCCGCGTTCTCGGTCATGTAAGCAATCAGCACGATGCCCCCGCCGATGATCGGCACCATCCCGAGGGGCGGCGCGCTGCCGTCCTTCGGCTTGCGCAGGCCCTCTATCCGGCCATCCCGCTCCAGCGTCGCCAGCGCACAAAGAAGGCCGATCGCCGCCATGGTGCCCATCACCCACCCAGGCCCCCAGCCCGCCCCGCGCATCGCCCCGGTCAGGATGGCGCCTCCGGCATAGCCAAAGGAATAGACGGCATGGGCGAGATTCATGAGGTGGATACCGCGCCCCGTCTCCATCGCTGCGACGCGGGCGTTCATCAGCACGTCGGTCAGCCCGGTCGCAGCCCCCGCACAGGCCATCGCCACCGGGAAAAGCCAGAGAACGGACGCTTGGCCCGGCAGCGCAAAGCCCAAGGCCATCAGCGCCACCGCCAAGGGCAGCGCGGCCCGGCCCAGCGCCGCACCGAAGGCCGGGGCCACCAGCATGGCACTGATCGCCGCAATCGGCGTAAAGAAGATGAGCAGTCCCAGCTGCGCCTCGTCCACCCCCAGCATGACCTTCAGGTCGGGCAGAACGGCGGCGAAAGTGCCCCACAGCACACCCATCGCCGCAAATGCCGCCATGGCGGGCCGCGCATAGGCAAGGGTGGCAAGGGGGGACATCCGGCAGCTCCTTCTCGGGAGGTGACAGCTAGCCCGCCCGCCGCGCGCATTCCAGCTTAACTGACTCACGTTTCCCGGAAAGCGACAGAGTTCCGCCGCAATCCAGTCCAACGGGTTGTAAATACTGCTCGAAACGAGGGAGGTGACCTATGGCAGATTATCCCAACAGGGTCGCGCGTGCGCTGGCCGAGGCTGAAGCCGCGGGCATCTCCTCCTCTGCAAGCTTCCCGCCGTTCCTTCGCGCGCTCAGCAAGGCGGGCCTGCCCGTGCGCCCGCTGCACTTCATGTCGGTCGCGGGGTTGTTGCTGTTCCTGACCGTGGGGCTCAGCGCGGTAATCCTGGGCTTCCACTGGCTTGCTCTCTCCGTCGACGTCGATCACTCGGTCTTGCGCAGGCTGCGTAACCTTGGTGTTTCGGGCTCCGTGGCGTTTGGCGTTTTCGCTGGCGTCCTGACCACCATCGTGATCCGCTTCCAGGCGCTGCGGGCGGACCTGCCAGCCTGGCGTGACCTTTGACACCTGCCGAAGTTCCCGCTTCCCTTCCCGGGATTTCCCCGCTATAGGCCCACGGTCGCGCCATGCACCCTTGGAGGATGGCGGACTTATATGGAGAAGAACCAATGGCACGCGAGATCACCGATCTTCAGGCCGTGGTACGGACGGGGACAGGCAAGGGGGCCGCTCGTCAAGCTCGTCGTGAGGGCTACGTACCCGGAATCGTATACGGCGACGGTCAAGAACCGACACCGATCAACCTGAAATTCAACTACCTTCTGACCAAGCTGCGGCAGGGTCGTTTCCTGCAGTCGCTCTTCAACCTCAAGGTCGAAGGCCAACCGGATGTCCACGTCATATGCCGCGGCGTCCAGCGCGACGTGGTCAAGGACATGCCGACGCATGTCGACCTGATGCGCATCCACGACGAAAGCCGCATCAAGCTCTACATCCACGTCGATTTCATCAACCACGAAGCCAGCCCGGGCCTCAAGCGCGGCGGCACCCTCACCGTGGTTCGTTCGGAAGTGGAACTGGAAGTCACCGCCGGTGACATTCCGGACCACATCACCGTGGACCTCACGGGCAAGGTCATCGGCGACGTGATTCACATCGATGACGTGGCACTGCCGGAAGGCGTGAAGCCGACCATCGCCCGCAACTTCGTGATCGCGAACGTCGCGGCTCCGTCGGGTCTGGTCAGCGCCGACAACGAAGAAGCCACGGTCTGATCGTCAGACCTTCGGAAACGAGACGGGGGGCCAGCGCGGCCCCCCGTTTGCGTATCAGCGCCCGGCCACTTGCCTGCGACCCCAACATCGAAGGCGGCTGACCGGCGCGCGATCACGGGGCGTCGGTGCTGCCTGATCCGCGGCGGTAGACCACCGTCGCGCCCTTCGTCCCCAACACTTCAGGCCGAAACCCTTGCGCCACAAGGCCTTGGCGAACCTTTGCCTCGCCCTCCGCTCCGTAGATCCCGGGGTGCAGTTCCACCACCACCAGCCTGACACCGGCCAGGTTGGCGGTCAGAACCTCCAGCTCCGCCCCTTCGATGTCGCAGCACAGGACCGTCGGGCCATGTTTCGCCAGCAGCGCGCCGATCGGCCGGGCGGGCACCTGGATCACCTTCGCGTTGGCCGGCCACCCTTCCGGCCCCTTGCGTGCACTGGCCCAGAACGCCGGGCGCTGCCCGAACTCCACCCGTCCCGAAGTCCCGCCCGTCACTGCACCCGCGACCAGACAGACATCCTCAAATCCGTTCGCGTCAAGGTTTGCCCGGGCCAGTGCCAGCGTATCCGGGACCGCCTCGACCCCCATGACAGCCCGCGCCCCGACCACCCGCGCCGCCAGCGCACAAAGGAAGCCGATCCCCGCCCCCAGGTCCATGAACCTGTCATCCGGCCGAAGATGAGCAAGGATCGCGTCCGCCTCCTGATGCTCGTACCGGCCGGTGCTGAACGCCCGCTCCAGCCCCCCGCGCAGCGCGGCGTCGGGCAGCGAAAGGGTCAGACCGCGCAGGCTGAAACTGGGCATGGAGAGGTCCGCATCAGTTGCAGGAGGGGGCATTCCGCCGCTATACCGGCAGCCTAAAGCCGGGGCGGGCCCCCGTCCAGCCGCAGGAGACGCACCGTGAAACTTTGGGTCGGCCTTGGCAATCCGGGCGCGAAATACGCCGGCAACCGTCACAACATCGGCTTCATGGCATTGGACCGGATCGCCGCCGACCACGGCTTTGCGCCCTGGCGCAAGGCCTATCAAGGGCTGGTTTCGGAAGGACGCCTCGGCACCGAAAGACTGGCGCTGCTGAAGCCTGAAACCTTCATGAACCTTTCCGGCCAGTCGGTGCAGGCGGCGATGGCCTTCTGGAAGCTTCCCCTGGCCGATGTCACCGTCTTTCATGACGAGCTTGACCTCGCCCCCGGAAAACTTCGCCTGAAGGAGGGCGGCGGCCATGCCGGCCACAACGGGCTGCGGTCGATCCACGGCCATCTTGGCGAGGGGTATGCCCGTGTCCGCCTTGGGATCGGTCACCCCGGTCACAAGGATGCCGTGGCGGCCTACGTGCTGCACGACTTTGCCAAGGCGGATGCCGACTGGCTCGAGGACCTCCTTCGCGGCATTTCCGAAGGCGCCCCGGCGCTTGCAATGGGTGACGGACAGAAGTTCATGAACACGGTCAGCCTGCGCACCGCGCCGCCCCGGTCTTCGACGACGAAGGAGAAGCCAGAGGCTGCCGTCCCGGCCCCTCAGCCGGTTCAGGACGGCCGCAACCCGATGCAGAAACTGCTCGACAAGTTCCGATGACGGATGTTCGCCAAGCCTTCCGGGCGCAGGCCACGGCTTGCGAGCAGCTTGGCTCTCCCCTGATGGCGCGGTTGATGGCCGGCCTTGCCGAGCAGCTGCAGCCCGGCGATCCCGTGGCAGACAGTGTCCTCGGCTGGCGGGGCGATCCCTCGTCCAGGGCGGACTCCGTCCCCCTGCGGCTGGCCGGCGGCTTGCATGCGCTGGTCCTGACCGGGGCCGACCCCGCCCTGTCCGCGGCCTACGGCACAGGCGATGACCCGACCGACGCCGCCCTTGCCGCCATCAAGGCGCACCCCGCTCATCTTCTGCACTGGCTCGCCTCGCCGCCGCAAACCAACGAGGTCCGGCGTTCGGCCGTTCTGATTGCCGCCGCGCACTGGCTGTCCGGCCGGTTTGGCCTGCCCCTCGTCCTTTCCGAACTCGGCGCAAGCGCGGGGCTGAACCTGCTGTGGGACCACTATGCCCTGACACTTGGCGATCACACCTATGGGCCATTGGACGCCGCCGTGACCCTAGCGCCTGACTGGAGCGGCCCCCTGCCCCCGACTGCCAGTCCAAAGGTCATCGACCGTCGTGGCACTGACATCAATCCGCTTGATCCCTTGGCCGACCGCTTGCGTTTGCTTGCCTATGTCTGGCCGGACCAGCCCGATCGGCTGGCCCGGACCCGCGCCGCTCTGGACCTCGCCGCCACCCGGCCCCCAGCCGTCGATCGGGCCGACGCCGCAGACTGGCTGGAGGCGCGGCTTTCCACCCAGCGTCCCGATGCGCTGCACCTCGTCTGTCACACGGTCGCCTGGCAGTACTTTCCGGCAGCGACGCGGTCCCGCGCCCATGCCGCGCTGCAGGCGGCGGGGCGCCACAGCCCTGTTGCCCAGTTGGGAATGGAGGCTGACAATGCCACCCCCGGCGCCGCGCTGACCCTAACCCTCTGGCACACCGGAGAAACCATCCCGCTTGGCCGCGCGGATTTCCACGGCCGCTGGGTCCAGTGGGATGCGCCCGACCCCACCCCTCCTCGTTCGACTTCGTCTCCTCATCGGCAGCACCGTGAGGAGTGACGAAGTCATCGACGATCTGCCCCGCCCTGGCTCCGCGACACCAACCCGCTCAGCGCCCGGCTCACCAGAGAGGACACCGCTGGACGCTCAAGCGCCACGAAGGGCATCGGGCGGCAAAGCTCCATCGCCGCCACCCCGACCCGCGCGGTCAGCGCACCGTTGACCACACCTTCGCCAAAGCGGCGCGACAGCTTTGACAGCACCCCACCCCCGGCGACCGAGCCGATCATGTCATCGGTCAGGGCCAGCGCCCCCGCCGCAAGAAGCGAGGCGAAGACCCGGCGCAGCAGGCCCAGA
>JANPJZ010000309.1:0-7112 GCA_031425795.1 Rhodobacter sp.
GTGGATGACCGCGCGGGGCTGGATGCGGTGCTTGCGCGGCTGTATGCTTTGCGTCCGCCGATCCAGTTCGTTTATGACCTGCTCTACGGACCCGAGGATGCACCCTCGCCCGCGGCCGCGATGGCGTTGCAGCAGATGACCATCGAGAGGGCGCGCGGCCTGCTGATCTTCGCCGATTACATGTGCGGGAGGCTGTTTGCAGAGGAAGAACAGCGCCGAAACACCCTGCGCGTGCCGCTGACGCTGCTGGGGCGACACTTCGGGCCAGAGGTCGTGCCAGACGAGGTGAAACGGCGCCGGGCGGCCGGGCCGATCGACCCCTGAACCGGCCGACGGGTGCCGGAAATGAGCCAAAACCGATCTCAGGCGTCCCTGTCGCTACTCTACAGGCACACCAGGTGATTGTCCCAGGCGTGGTCGGTCGCGGCGAGCGACCGTGCCCCGTCTGCCATGATGGCGATCAGCCCGCCGAGACCATCGCTTGCCAGAAAGCCCTCCGGCAGGGCAGCAAGGCCGCAGACATCGGCCCGCGAGACGGCGCCGAGGAACGCGCCAGCTGCCGAGAACCGGTGTAACCGTCCGCCGCGTGGCGAGGTGATGGCAATCTCCTCGCTGCTGCCCGAAAACGCGATGCTGCCAGCGTAGCCCTGCATGATCAGTTCGTCGGCAAGCGGCGCCGACGCGAGAAGTGGCGCGTCGCCACGCCGGTGCAGGCCCAGAAGCGGGGTCGCGGCGCCCGCTTCACCTTCCCACTGCATCGCGAACCCCACCAGACCATCCGCGCGCACCGCCAGGTGGCGGATGGAGCTCAACGAGAGTTCAGGTTCGAGTTCCACCAGGTCCAGCAGGCTCCCGTCCAGGCCAACATAGGCAAGGTTCGGTCGCATCGTGTCGAGGTTCAGCTTGGTCCGGTCGGTCGGATCGGTGGCGATGCCGCCGTTTGCCACCACCAGCGTCTTGCCATCCGGCATCAGCCGCAGGTCGTGCGGACCGATGCCGTGGCTGGCAACTTCGGCCATGCGGCGATAGCCCGCCGCGACATCCCACAGGCCAATCACCCCGGCACTTGTGCCGCGGTCCTGTTCCGAGGTGAAAAGGACCGCGCCCCCTTCGGCAAAGACGCCATGCCCGTTGAACTGCCGCCCCTCGGGCGGGGTCAGATGGGACAGGACCGCGCCGGTCGCGCAGTCGATCACGAGGGCATAGGCTCCGGGGCGGCGGGCAAAGGCGACAGCCTCGGCTCGGCCGGGATGCCCCGCGCCTGCATGGCCGCGCGCGGGCAGCGGCACGCGGAAGGTCTCGCCCCCGTCTAGGGCCAGGCCCATCAGCGCAAAGGTGCCGTCCGGCTCTTTTGCAGCGGCAAGATAGGCCGGACTGCCGACAGCGGCCCAGCCAAGACGAGGTGCTGCGCCCGCGGCCAGAAGGGTGGTGAGAAAGCTGCGGCGTGTGGTCATCGCTCAGTCACCGTCCTGCGCATTGAAGCCCGCCGCGATGCCGAGGACATCGCCGATTTCCGCCTCGATGGCGTCCTTCATCGCTCTGACCGCCTGTTGCAGGATCTCGACATGCAGCCGGGCTTCCGGGGTCTCGACATCCTGAAATGCGGGATCGCCTATTCGGCCCGCCGCGGACCGGACCTGCGCCAATGCGGCCTCTGTGCGGGGCAATCTGCGTAAGACAACGCCTTTGGCAAGTGCCTGCGCCAAGGCATGCGCCGCCTCTGCCGCCAGCACGACATTGCGCAGCGACCGGCCGGAACGCCAACCCTCGGCCATGCGTGGGCGCGGCCGGTCGAAGGTGCCCATCGGGCGGCCTAGGCGGTTGTCCGCCGTCCAGTCCAGACTGGCCAGTAGCTGGGTATAAATGGCGCGTACCGCCTCGTCTTCGGTCAGGTAGGTGGGATTCCCGGCATCACCCGCAGTCAGGAGCTTGGGGGCGAAGACGTGCCAGTTTGCGGTCAGTGCGCCCGCCTGCAAGGCGAGGTCGGCGGCGACTGTCTGCACCAGAACACAAGTGTAGTCACCGAAGCCATAGCCGGAGAACTCCGCATCCCGCAGCAGCATCTCAAGGGCAAAGAACCCCCGCGCGGCGATGGACACTTCGGCATAGCCGACGGGATCACGGCCAATCGCGTCCTCGGCGGCAATCAGCCCGGACAGCGCGCGGGGGGTGAAGCCGCGGTCATCGGGCCAGAAGGCGACCGAAAGCGTCCCGGACTCGGACGGGCCGATGCGCAGGTCGGCCACCGCCATCCAGGCATCAAAGGCGGACTGGTAAGCGGGCGTTACGGCGGCGGCGCGGCAATCGGCCTGCGCGGCCTGATCCAGCAGTTGGGCCGCTTCGGCGAACTGGGCGAAACCGGGCAGGATATGCGCGGACACTGCCGTTTCCACATCGGCGTGCGCCGGTGCGGCAAGGGCGAGGGCCACCAGGGCCGGAAGCAGGGCGCGCATTACAGACTCTCCAGGAAAAGGATCACGGCAGCACGATCTTCGGCCGACATCGCCACCACGCGGTCGCGTGCGGCCTGCGCTTCGCCGCCATGCCAGAGGATCGCCTCAAGCAGGCTGCGCGCCCGGCCATCATGCAGGAAGGTGGAATGACCGCTGACCTGTTCGGTCAATCCGACCCCCCAAAGCGGCGCGGTGCGCCATTCCGTGCCGGTCGCGCGCCCCTCGGGCCGGTGATCAGCAAGGCCCTCACCCAAGTCGTGCAGAAGCATGTCGGTGTAGGGCCAGATCAGCTGAAAACTCTGCTCGGGCTGGTCAGCCAGCCGATGGGTGACGAAGCTGGGCTGATGGCAGGATGCGCAGCCGCTGTCATGAAACACGGCACGGCCCTGCAGCACCTGCGGGTCATCGGGGTTGCGCCGCGCCGGAACGCCCAGGTTGCGGCTGTAGAATGTGACAAGGTCCAGCCCCTCGGCATCCACCTCGAACCCGTCCTGACCGGTATCGTCGCCATGGATCGCCAAGCGGCAATCAACCTGCTCAGGCGTGCAGTCGCCCGAGAGATCGGGGAACAGTGGCGTTGCGATGCCGATATCTCCGGCAAAGGCGGCGGCGGACTGCTCGCGGATCGTGGGCATTCCGGCCTTCAGGCCGAAACGGCCCAGCATGGGCTGGTCGAACTCGGCCGACCAGACGATGTTGGGCCGCCCCGAGATTCCGTCGCCGTCCGCATCATCTGCGTCGGCCAGCGCCAGGATGTCTGCGGCTGGAATCGCTTCCAGCAGTCCAACGCCGATCATTTGCGGCGCCACGCGCGGTGACAGCATCGCATCCGGGTGCAGCGGTCCATAGCCCAGATCGGCGGCGGTGTAGGTCGGGCGGCGCAGTGTCGCGGTTTCGCCATCGGAAAGCGCGACCTCCACCTCCTCCCACGTTATACTCAGCCGGTATTCCGCCGGGTGGCCAGCCGTCCCGAAGTCCTGCAACTGGCCGCCGTAGATCGGATCGGGCTGCGTGGCGAGGTAGTCCGCGATCTCGACCATCGCGTCCGTCTTCTGCGCATCGGGCGGCGCCGGAATCGAGATGCGCAGGAACATCGACACAGCGTCGTCTTCCGGTGCCTCTGGCACATGGCCGCGGCCATCCTTGACGTGGCAGCTTTGGCAGGCCCGAGCGTTGTAAAGCGGCCCAAGCCCGTCCGAGGCCAGCGTCGAGGAGGGGGCCGACACCCACAGCTTGCGGAACAGGCCGTTGCCGACCCGGAAATCAAGTTCGCGGTCAAAGCTGATGTTGCCCGAGGGGTCCGAAAAGGCATCGGCGGTGTTTCGCGCGCGCACTGTCGCGGCCCCGCCGGGAAGCGCCTCGAAGGCCGCAGTGACCGAAAGGTCAAGCGGCAGCAGCGTGACCGCAGCGATTCGGGCGGTCTCCTCGGCCGTGCGGGGGATCACGTCCAAGTGCGGATCGCCGAGGTCCTGAGCGCCGGCGGCAGTGGCCAACACGCCGCATGCCAGACCCGCGAATATCGCCGCCCTATTCAGCTTCGTCCATCGGCAGGGCATTGAGAAGGGCATAGCGTTCGGCTCCGAGCTTGTCGAAAAGGTCGATCTGGGTTTCGAGAAAGTCGATGTGGCCTTCCTCGTCGGCAAGCAGCGTCTCGAACAACTTCATTGTCACGTAATCCCCCACCTTCGCGCAGTATTCACGCGCCTCCCTGTAAAGCGCACGCGCTTCATGCTCGGCCGCAAGGTCGCTTTCGAGCGTTTATCGCGGGGTCTGGCCAATCCTTAGGGGATCAAGCTTCTGCAGGTTCGGATGGCCCTGCAGGAAGATGACCCGCGCGATAAGCCTGTCAGCGTGATGCATCTCCTCGATGCTCTCCGCACGGCTTTTCCTTGCCATATGGCCCAGTCCCCAGTCTTCCTGCAGACGATAATGCAGCCAGTATTGGCTGACCGCCGTCAGTTCGGACCGGATTGCCCGGTTAAGGTAGTCGATGACTGTCGCGTCGCCCTTCATTTGGGTTTTCCTGTGTCTGTTCGGGCCGATTGCGCAGGCCGCGAAGTTGCATGGGGACTTCCAGATTGTCGTTGCGCCGCATGGTGGACAGAAAAAGCGGCATGCAGGATCCGCAATCAACTGTTTTACCCAGGGCGCGGTAGATCTTGCCCGGCGTGATGATCGTCAGATGATCGGATGCGCGCATCCAGTCGATGGCTGCGTGCACGTCGCGGTCGGTGATTGACTGGCAATGGCAGATGATCATTGCGCCGCCCCCCTGGTCACTGGAACACGGCCCCGGGGTTGTCGAGGCTGTCGGAGCCCTCGAAGGCGACCCCGTCAAGCCCAAGGGCAGTGACGACCCGCTCGATCGTGCGTGTCTGGTCGATCAGCCCGTTCACGCCCGCCATGATCAGCGCTTCGCCCTTGGCATTGCCCTGTGCCAGCATCATGTCATAGGCGAACCCGCCTTCAGCTGCCGCCTTGATCGCGCCAAGCGCCGCCATCGTCGTTTCCAGCCGAGCCTGCATTTCGGCGTCGAGGTTCGCATCGGTTGCCGCGACGAGATCGGCCAGCGACGGCCCCTCAATCACCGAACCGTCCAGGCGGACGTAGCGGCCCAGATAGACGTTCTGCACTCCGAGGCCGTCATGATAGTGGCTGTTGTGCGTGTTGTCAGAGAAGCAGTCATGCTCTTCCTCGGGGTCGTTCAGCATCAGGCCCAGCCGCATCCGCTCGCCAGCCTGTTCCCCGTAGGACAGGCTCCCCATGCCGGTCAGCATCGCCACGAGACCCGCGCCTTCGTCCGACAGGACAGCAGCCCGTGCGGCACCGCCTTCGGCCCATTCGGCAGCCATGTACTCCAGGTCGGTGACCAGAAGGGCCGTCGCCGCCGTCAGGTAATCCGCGCGCCGATCACAGTTGCCGCCCGTACAGCCCTCGTCTTGCACAAAGTCGGTGAAGGGCCGGTTTCCCGCCCCGGGCCCGGTGCCGTTCAGGTCCTGTCCCCAGAGAAGGAACTCGATGGCGTGATACCCCCGCGCTACGTTGGTCTCGATCCCGTCCGCCTCGTTCAGCGTGTCGGCGATCAGGGCCGTGGTGATTTTGGCCGCGTCCACCACCCGTCCGGCGATGGTGATCTGCGGATTGGCGATGACGTTCAATGCGGCCAGCGCATTGGCATCGCTTGGACCGCCGTAAGAGGCATCGACATAGTCGATCAGACCCTCGTCCAGCGGCCAGGCGTTCACCTTGCCCTCCCAGTCGTCGACGATGGCATTGCCAAAGCGATAGACCTCGGTCTGCTGATAGGGCACGCGGGCCGCAATCCAGGCCACCCGAGCGGCCGCCAGCGTTTCGGCAGAAGGCGCGGCGACCAACGCTTTCACGGCGTCATTCAGGACAGTTGCGGCGGCAAGGCTGTCCCCGTACTGCGCATGCGCGATGTCGGCATAGGTATCCAGCACCTCAGCGGTATTCTGGGCCTCTGCGGTCTGGCCAAACACCGTGGCCAATCCGAGAAGGCTGATGCCGATTGCAGTAGTCTTCATGAGTTCACGGTCCTCTTTTCGATGCAGGCGCACACTACGCTCTCGGCCCAATCCAAAAGGTGACAGTTTAAGTCAGATAGGTCAACCTGAGTCTTTCACTCGGGTACTGCTTCGCGATCCGATCGACCGGGGGCCATGGTGAGATGGCGCGATGGGGCTGCGAAAGATCTGTGCAATCAGATTCAGCACCAAGGCTTGCTGTACTCACTACCGAAAGGGCTCTCTCAAGGAAGCCATGGAAAGTGGGTGTTCGTGCCGAAAGCGACGCTCCATGGGCCCGAACATCTGCGCCGTCCGAAGGACGGGCCAGAGCCCCGGCAACCGGTCACCGGCCAGCCGATCAGGCGGCGGATACAGTTCGAATGCCCAGTCGGTCGTCGGGATGGGTCCGAGGGCACCGCACCCTGGACGGTGGTCGAGTGGCAGGGGAATCGCTACGCTGGGCGGCAGCGGGGTGACGGTGCCGGTGGGAGTGGTGGCGACGCTTGCACGTTCTTCGGTGTCGACGTCCGACCGTTACCGCTGGCTTGAGGCAGACGTCTGCACCGATGCAGGCGCTGCGGACTGGGTCACTGCGCAGGACAAGGTGACTGGTGACTACCTTGCCGCCCTGCCCGGCCGCAACACCACGCCGGATCAGCCGAACCTTGTTCTCACCTTCAGCATTGCCGACGACGGCCAGTACATCGCCATCGCCTCCACCCCGGACACCAAGACCAACAGCCTGACGCTGGTGGACGTGACCACGGAAGACTGGACGCCCACCCCCTCGTCTCCGACTTCACCGGGCAGCGGGGGGCCACCGGCAACGTCGGCACGACGTTCTACGTCATGACGCACAAGGATGCCGGTTGCGTGAAGATCGTCACAGTGGATATAGCGGCGGCAAAGCCGGTCTTTGTGGGCCTGATCCCCGAGCAGGAAGACGTGATGAACGACGCCTGGATGGTCGGGGATATGCTCCTGACCTCGTCGCTTTCCGACGCCACGGCCAAGATCCAGCGCTACACCCTTGACGGGGTGCCAGATGGCGAGGTGAAGCTGCCCGGCATCGGCAGCGCGGGAGGCTTTCGCGGGCCTCCACCGCCGGTACCGACGACCGCGTCGTGCCCGG
>JANPJZ010000310.1:0-11179 GCA_031425795.1 Rhodobacter sp.
CCCATGCCCTGCTGCATGCCCTTCGCGGCCTCGGCCAGCTGTTCAGGCGTCATCTTCGACGGATCGGGCATCCCGCCCTTGCCCATCATCGACTTGAGCGCCTGTTTCATCATGCCGCCCTTGCCCATCTTCTTCATCATGTCGGCCATTTGCCGATGCTGTTTCAGAAGCTTGTTCACGTCGGCCACATCAAGCCCGGCCCCCGCTGCGATCCGCTTCTTGCGGCTGGCGGCGAGGAGGTCGGGGTTGGCGCGTTCCTTCTTCGTCATCGAGTTGATCAGCGCGATCTGGTGGGACAGCATCTTGTCGTTCAGGCCCGCCTCTGCGGCCTGGGCCTGCATCTTGCCCATGCCGGGCATCATGCCCATCAGACCCTGCATGCCGCCCATCTTGATCATCTGTTCCAACTGCATCCTGAGGTCGTTCATGTTGAACAGACCCTTGGCGAAGCGCTTGGCCATGCGTTCGGCCTGCTCGGCCTCGAACGTCTCTTGCGCGCGTTCGACGAGGGCGACGATATCGCCCATGCCAAGGATGCGGCCGGCGACGCGGTCAGCGTCGAAGGTCTCGATCGCGTCCATCTTTTCGCCAAGGCCGACAAAGCGGATCGGTTTGCCGGTGACGGCGCGCATGGAGAGGGCCGCACCACCGCGACCGTCGCCGTCCATCCGGGTGAGAACGACGCCGGAGATGCCGACCTTGCCGTCGAATTCGGTGGCGACGTTGACGGCGTCCTGGCCGGTGAGGCCGTCGACGACCAGCAGCGTCTCGCGCGGTTGGGCGATGTCGCGGACGGCCTGGATCTCGTCCATCAGGACTTCGTCGATGTGGAGGCGGCCAGCGGTGTCGAGGAAGACGACGTCATAGCCGCCGAGGTTGGCTTGAGTCTTCGCGCGCCTGGCGATTTGCACCGCCGTCTCGCCCTTGACGATGGGCAGGCTGTCGACGCCGATCTGCAGGCCGAGGATCGCCAGCTGCTCCATCGCCGCCGGGCGGTTGGTGTCGAGCGAGGCGAGGAGGACCTTCTTGCCGTTCCGCTCCTTCAGCCGTTTCGCCAGCTTGGCAGTCGTGGTGGTCTTGCCCGAGCCTTGCAGACCGACCATCAGGATCGTCGCGGGCGGGTTGTCGATCTTGAGCGCGTCGGGGTCGCCATCCCCGGCAAGGACACGGATCAGCTCGTCATGGACGATCTTGACGACCATCTGGCCGGGGGTGATCGACTTGGTGACGGCGGCGCCGGTGGCCTTTTCGGTGACGCGCTTGATGAAATCGCGGGCGACGGGAAGAGAAACGTCGGCCTCCAGAAGCGCGGTGCGAACCTCGCGGAGGGCAGTGATGACGTCAGCTTCGGACAGCGCGCCGGCCTTGGTGAGACGGTCGAACACGCCACCAAGGCGTTCTGACAGGCTTTCGAACATCGCGTCACCTCATCTTTGCGTTTGCCCCGATATGGGGCGGCGAACCCGAAAGCGCAAAGCGGAATGACACCCGTGGGCGCAACGCGCTGACGGATGGCGATCCCGGGCATGCGCCACAGGGACCGGAAGCTGCTGCCTCCGGGGAATTGGGGGAGCGGATACGCCCCGACGCCGCCAGAGTCAAGCTAGGGTGGCGGATGCCGTTTCAGGGTCTGTCAGCCAGCGCTCGATAGCGCCGACGGCGCGGCTTGCGCCCTGGCCCGAGGTGTAGACGACCGTGAGCGGTTGCGTCCGCCCGCCGGTCAGGACCAGCACGGGGCGGTAGGTCATCCCCGATTCCTCGCCACGGGTGGATTGCACGGTTGCACCGGCCACGTCGGACAGCGGCCAGCTCAGCCAGGTTTTGCCCAACAGGGTGGAGGTGTGCAGTTTCGCCGTGGAACTGGGTCGGTCAAGAATGAGGTCGCATCTGCGGATGAAGATCGCGGCGATGCCGGCGATGACGGCTGCGGGGAAAAGCAGGATTGCCGCGCCGGTCCACGCGCCCGCGACGGCGGAGGCCATGGCAAGGCCGATCAGGATCAGAAGGGTTGCTGAAAGCGCGACCGCAAGGATCAGGGGCCGGTCGGTGATGACCAGCCGCTCAGGCGTGTCGACAGTGATGCGCATGGCCGCCCTCTTTACGACCAGGCCAGAATGGCTTGTCCGCAGGGCTTGCGTCAACCGGGGTGAGTGAGGGCTTGCGCGCTGCGCCGGGATGCCGTTCTCTGTGCATCCTTGCACAGGGTCGGAGGGCGCGATGGAGAACTGGGACGAAATTCGCACGGCGTTTCAGGTGGCGCGGATGGGCACGGTCTCGGGCGCGGCGGAGGTTCTGGGCGTGCACCATGCGACGGTGATCCGCCATATCGACGCGCTGGAAAAGCGGTTGGGGGCCAAGCTCTTCCAGCGGCACGCGCGGGGATACACCCCGACCGAGGCGGGGCGTGACCTTCTGTCGGTGGCGCAGACGACGGAAGAGCAGTTCGCCCACCTTTCCAGCCGGATCAAGGGCCAGGGCGAGACGGTGTCGGGCGAGCTCGTGGTGACGTCGATCGCCGGGATCGCAGACCTGCTGACGCCGGTCATGGTCAGCTTTCAGGTGGCATGGCCGGATGTGCGGGTGCGGTTCCTGACCGACATGCGGGTGTTCCGGCTGGACTATGGCGAGGCGCATGTGGCGATTCGCGCCGGGGCGGGGCCTGAAGAGCCCGACAACGTGGTGCAGCCGCTGACGCGCATCCAGTCGGGCCTTTATGCGGCGCAGTCCTACATCGACCGTTTCGGCAAGCCGGGGTCAGAGAACGACTTTGACGGCCATCGCTTCGTTTCCAGCGACAATGAAACGACCCGCGCGCCGTTTCACCGCTGGCTGCGAGCGACGGTGCAGCCGAACCAGATTGCCTACGCCGCGACCGAACCCGCCGCGCTGGAAGAGGCGGTGCGGCAAGGCGCGGGGATCGGATTCGTGTCGTGCTTTCGCGCCGAACGCGAGCCGGGGCTGGTCGAAATCCTGCCGCCACGGGCCGAATGGGAGGCCCCGCTGCGGATCGTCACGCATGTGGACCTGCACCGGACGCGGAAGGTGCAGGCCTTCCTCGCGCATCTGAAGGAAGCGGTGAAGGACTGGCGATCCTGCAGCTGACATCCGGGCATCCGGGCCGGCATCCGGGCGAGGCCGCGCGCGGGCACCTGGCGATGCTGGCGTTTTCCGCGCTGGTGGCGGGCTCGTTCTCGCTTGGGGCGCTGGCGGCGCCCTTTGTCGATCCCGGCGCGCTTTCGGCGTTGCGGTTCCTGCTGGCAGGAGCACTGGTCGGAATTGCGGCGCTGGTGACCACCGGCCTGCCGCGCAAAGCCTGGGTGGCCCCCTGGCGCTATCTGGTGCTGGGCGGGCTGCTGGCGGCCTATTTCGTGCTGATGTTCGAAGGGCTGAAGACCGCGCCCCCGGTTGCGACGGCGGCTGTCTTCACGCTGACCCCGGTGATGGCGGCCGGGTTCGGCTGGCTTTTGCTGCGCCAGCGGCTTACCGGGCGGATGGCGGTGGCGCTGCTGATCGGAGCGGTGGGCGCGCTGTGGGTCATCTTCCGCGCCGACCTTGCCGCCCTGCTGAAGCTTCAGATCGGGCCAGGCGAAGTGACCTACTTCTGGGGCTGCGTTGCCCATGCCGTTTACGCGCCGATGGTCCGCCGCCTGAACCGGGGCGAGCCTGCCGTGGTCTTCACCTTCGGGATGATGCTGGCCGGAACTTTGTTGCTGACGCTGTGGTCCTGGCCCGCGATTCTGGCGACGGACTGGCTTGCGCTGCCTGGCATCGTCTGGGTGACACTGGTCTATGTCGCCGTTGCGGCCAGCGCGGTGACCTTCGTCCTGCTGCAATACGCAACGCTGCGGCTGCCTGCGGCAAAGGTGATGGCCTATACCTACCTGGTGCCAGCCTGGGTCATCCTGTGGGAGATTGCCCTGCATGGCGACACACCGCCCGTGCTGGTATTGGCGGGCGTCGCGCTGACCGGGCTGGCACTATGGCTGCTGCTCAAGGACTGAGTCACTCAGCCGGCACCGCACCTTGCGGTGGCACGGGCAAGGGAACCGGCACGCGCTGGCCGATCAACCGGTCCATCTGGCGGGAAACCCGGGCCAGATGGCGGGCGCGGCTTTCGGGGGTGGAGCTGTCCATCAGGTAATGCGCGGCAAAGGCGGTGCGTCTGCCGGGCTTGCAAAGCAGCCCGACCCCGCGCGACAGGGTGCGCTTGCCCGGTGCACCGACCATCTGCGTCAACAACCACGACGCCCCGCAGGTGGTGAAGATGCCCAGACGCGAGATGTGGCGCAGGCCCGGGCGGATCGTGCGATGCTGGTCATCGGGCATCAGGAAGGCGACATCGGGCAGGAGCACCCGGTCAAGCCAGCCCTTCAGCATGGCGGGCAGGCCATACCACCAGGTTGGATAGACGAAGATCAGCGTGTCGCACCAGCGCACATCCTCGACATCCTGGGCGACGCAGGCGGTGTTGTGCGGGCAGTCGAGGTAGCCCTGCCACTCCGGCCCGGTCAGGATGGGCTGGAAGGCGCGGGCGTAAAGATCGCTCAATCGCACCTCGGCCCCCGTCGCCTGGAGTTTTGCAAGGACAAGGTCCCGGACTGCGGCGTTGAAACTGTCAGGGCGGGGGTGGCAGTAAACGACAAGGGCGCGCATGACGACATACCGATGGTCTGGCATTGCCGGGGCGCAGGATAGCGGCCCGAAGGCGCAGGTCTGCCGCGCCGGGTCAAGTGTAGCACGAGGGTGGTTTTCGGCTCAACCGTCAGCGTTGTGGACGGTGCCTCAAGGCCGGAATTCGGCCAGTCCGTTGGTCAGAAACCGGTCAGCCAGCGCGACGGTGCCCAAAGTGTAGGCAGGTCCGCCGAGGCTTTGGGCGGTATCGCTGTCGGCGCGAGTGGCAAGCCAGGCGGTGAGGAGGATGCGCCGGAGGAGGATCAGGGCCGGGATCATCGCGCGGTCTGTGGCTGGCAGCGGGGCGATCCGGGTGTAGCCCTCGCACCAGCGGGCAATGAGATCTGGCAGGCGCGGGTCGGTCTCGATGAAGCTGAGGGCAGAGGCAAGGTCGTAGGTCCACCAGCCGAAGCCGCAATCGTCAAAGTCGATTGCAGTTAGGCTGTCTGAGTCCACCATCAGGTTGGCAAGCCGCAGGTCGGCGTGGATCAGGCCAAACGTCTCCGGGCCGGTGCCGTAGGCGTAAAGGGTGTCGGTGAGGGCGCCGGTTGCGCGGGTCAGCAGCGCTGTGCCGTCATCGTCCAGCCCCGGCGCCTGCCGCCAGTCGCCCCAGTGGGGCTGCGGGCCAAGGATGGTGTCGACGTCCCAGCGCTTGCGGGTGAAGCCGTCGGGCGCGGTCCACTGGCGCGCGTGGAGATGGAGATGGGCGGTGATCTCGCCCAAGGGGCCGAACCAGCGGGCAAGGTCATCACCGGGCTGCAGTTCCTGCCCGGCGAGGGGGGTGAAGCCGACGATGAAGCGGCCGTCGATTTCCGTCACCGGGCCTTGCGCGCCCGCCACGGGGCGGACGGCGCGGAGGTCGGGATGGTCCTGCAGAGCCGTGAGCCAGGTCAGTTCGGAGGCGATCTCGGTCTTCGCGTGATAGCCGTGGCGGTGGAGGCGCAGGATCAGGTCGCCCGCGCGCCACGTCTGGTTTTCGGAGCGGTTGATCAGGGCAAGGGGGGTATCCGGCGGCAGGCCGTAGCAGGCAAGCGCGCGGGCGATCAGGTCAACGCTCATCGCCACGCCGGAGAAGGTATATGTCCATGATCCAGCCATGTTCGGCCCGAAGCTGCGCGCGGGTCGTCAGGATTTCATCCGCAACCTCTGTCAGGGGGCCGTGGATCAGGGCTTCCTCGGCCATGCCGACATAGGCGCCCCACCAGATGGTCACCCCTGCCGGGCTGAGCGTGGTGAAGGCGCCGCCCTTGTCCAGCATGACGGCAAGGGTGGTGGCGCCCTCTGGCCAGCCGTGATCGCGGAGTTGGCGGCCTGTAGTGATGGTGACGGGCGCGGCGAGGGTGTTCAGCGGGATGGCGTGGGCCGCCGTGAGCGCCTGCAGCGAGGTGATGCCGGGAATCGCCTTCACCGCGACACCGGGCAGGCGGGCCGCGATGCGCAGCGTGCTGTCATAAAGCGAAGGGTCGCCCCAGACCAGCAGCGCCACGGTTCCGCCCTGGGGCAGGTGGCGGGCGGTCGCGTCCGCCCAGACCTGCGCGATGGCGTCGTGCCAGTCGTTCACCGCGCCGAGGTAGTCCTGCTGGTCGGCGCGGGCAGGCACGTCATACTCGGCCACCGGGACCGGGGCGGTCAGGACCTGTGACAGGATCTGCCGGCGGATGTCGGCGAGGTCGGATTTGTCCGCGCCCTTGCGGGGCAGGAGCACAAGGTCAGCCGCGTTCAGCGCCTTGACGGCCTGGGCCGTCAGGTGGTCCGGATTGCCGGTGCCGATACCGATGAGCGAGAACGTTATCATGGACGTGGCGGGAAGGCGCCCTCGCCCTTTGCCCAGACCAAGCCTGCGACCCACCCCATCAGCGCCCATACCGCAAAGCCGACACCAAGCACCCGCGCGGCGAAGGACGCCGCTACTTCGGGCGGGGCGACGCCGCCGAAACCGTCAGGGCCTGGTGCGCCGATGACATGCGGCGCGGCAAGGAGCACCACAGCCAGAGCGACCGCCATGGCACCCTTTCCGTAAGCCAGAAGCCCCAGACCCGCAGCCGTTGCCAGTGCCGTGCCCCACCACCAGAGCTGCCGGTCGCCAAGGTCAGCGGCGGGCGTGCCGGGCAGTTCTGGTGCAAGGCCCATGGCGGGGGCGAGTTGGAAGACCGCAAAGCCCGCGATCCCCCAAAGAAGCCCCTCACGCGCCGTCACCTCACGGCCGTAGACCTTTGCCAGCCCGAAGCCCGCCACCATTACAAGGGCGTAAGCCACATAGACAAGGCCGTGGAAGACGACCGTCCAGAGGTTTCGGACCAGGGTGGATTGCTCACCGGACGGTTCAGTCCCGTGATCATGCGCGGCGTCCGCCCCATCGGCGTGGGTGTGTTCGGAGGCATGATCCGTCGCGGCAACGCCGGTGAAATGCACGGCAGCCCCGGATTCATAGGATTCGCCCAGAAGAATGTATTCCTGAACAAATGCGAAGTGCAGCACGGCCGCAAGCAACCATGCCGCACAACCAGCGCTCAGGGCGCTGGTCAGCAGTTTTTGCAGCATCGGATCAGTGGCAGGGGAAGCCGTTGGCGTGGCGCACGTCATGGGCTGCGGCGTGCAGCGTTCCCGACTGCGCGTGGCCCGCGACAAAAAGCAGCGCAGCACCAAGTGCCGCCACACAAAGGACGGACAGCAGAGCGGCGGTCTTGTCGGACATCCGGCTTGCAAGGGTCGTCATGGTCATCATCTTGATCTCCTGACCGTCACACCCGACGGCGGTTACGTTTCTTTGCAGGGCCGGTCTCCTGGCTGGCGGATCGCGGCGGGTCTTCGCCTTCCCACCCGAAACCCGGGCAGTGGCTGGTTGAAGACCCGCTCACCGCTGACAGTCGCGGGGGCGGCTGATGACACGGGCCCCCGGTTGGGTAAGCCCGCTCCTCATTCCCGTTTCAGTTCCGGCGCTTTGCGCCTTGGTGGAACACCTTGCCCGTCTTGTCTGCGCCCGCGCGGCCTTCCGGTCAAGGTGGAAGGCGACGGGAAAGGGTCAGTCCGCGACGCCATCCGCCAGCGCGCCGAAGATGATCAGGCCGGGCAGCGGGCTGCGGTCGGTTTCCAGCGTCTTTGCCAGGGCAGCGATGGTGGAGCGGTGCAGCCGCTGATCGGCGGTCGAGACGGATTCGGCCAGGATCGCGGGCGTGTCAGGGGAAAGGCCCTGAGCGATGAGGGCGGCGGCCAGAGCCGGGAAGGTGCGCTTGCCCATGTAGACCACCGTCGTGGCCTTCGGGTCGGCCAGCGCGGGCAGGTTCAGCCCCGGCGGCAGGTTGCCCGAGGTGTCGGCGGCGGTGATGAACTGCACGCGCTGCGCATGGATGCGGCGCGTCAGGGGGATGCCCGCCGCCGCCGCCGCTGCCGAGGCAGAGGTGACGCCGGGAATGATCTGCCAGCCGATCCCGGCGGCCTGCAGCGCGGTCAACTCCTCTTCCAGCCGCCCGAAGATGCCGCAGTCCCCCGACTTCAGCCGCACCACCCGCGCACCGGTCAGGGCATAGTCCACCAGAAGGCGGCTTACATGGTCCTGCTTCGGTGAAGCGCGCCCCGCCCGCTTGCCCACGCTGACAAGGTCGGCGCCGGGGCGGGCGAGGGCAAGAATGGGACCCGAGGAGAGGTCGTCGAACAGGATCGCATCGGCGGCCTGCAGCGCCTTCACCGCCTTGACGGTCAGCAGGTCCGGGTCACCGGGACCGGCCGAGACGAAGGTGACAAAGCCGCTCATTCTGCGCCTGCGATCAGGTGGAAATACGTGCCGGTGGTTAGCCCACCCCCCGCCTGGCGTCGAGAGGAGCCGGTTTCGGGAACAGCCGCGCCGGTGGCATCCGTGACCTGCGCAAGCGGGGCGTCAGGCTGGGCCACAATGGTGGAATAGTGGAATTCATGCCCAGCGAGACGTGCCCCCGCCGCCTGTCCGGGGATGGTCTGTGCAAGGATGGCGCGGCGATAGCCAAGGTGCATCTTGCGGTTGGCATAGCTGGTGACAAGGCCCAGAAGCCCCGCCATCTCATGCCGGGTGCCGTCCTTGTCGATCAGAGCCTCGCCCATCGCCATGTAGCCGCCACACTCGCCATGCACCGGCTTCGTTTCGGCAAAATGGTGCAGGGCGCTGCGGTAGGCACTTGCGGCAGCAAGGGGTCCTGCGTGCAGTTCCGGGTAGCCACCCGGCAGCCAGCAGACATCGGCGCTTGGGTCGGGGCCCTGATCCGACAGTGGCGAGAAGGGCAGGATTTCCGCTCCTGCCGCCTGCCAGCCCTGCAGAAGATGTGGATAGACGAAGCTGAAGGCCGCATCCCGGGCAAGGGCAATGCGCTGGCCGGGGGGGGTGATCCGGGCGGCCGGAGCAGGCTGCGCCGTGGTCGCCGCAGCTTCGATCAGGGCGTCCAGGTCGACGCCCTCGCGCATCAGCGCAGCGGCGTCAGAGATCAGCGCCTGCAGGGCCGGTTGTTCTTCGGCCTGCACCAGACCAAGGTGGCGCTCCGGCATGGCGATTGCCGCGCGCTTGGGCAGGACGCCCAGGACCTGAAGCCCCGCCTCCTCCATCCCCTTGCGCACCAGAGCCTCGTGCCGGGGGCTGGCGATGCGGTTCAGGATCACCCCGGCCACCCGCACGCCGGGCCGGAACCGCGCCAGCCCCAGCGCCACCGCCGCCGCCGTCTGCGCCTGACCGCTCGCGACGATCACCACGACCACCGGCCAGCCCATCCGCACCGCCAGATCCGCCGTCGCCCCGTTGCCGGACGCCCCCGCCAAAGCCACCCCGTCGAACAGGCCCATCGAGCCTTCCGCCAAGATCAGATCCGCCCCCTGCGCCTGTCCAAGCATCCCGTCCAGCATGGCCCCCGGCATCGCCCAGCTGTCGAGGTTGAACGACCAGCGCCCCGATGCCGCCCGGTGAAACGCGGGGTCGATGTAATCGGGCCCGTTCTTGTAGGGTTGCACCGCCAGCCCACGGTCGCGCAACGCCGCCAGCAGCCCCAGCATGACCGTGGTCTTGCCGGTGCCCGAGGCGGGGGCCGAGATGATCAGGCCGGGTATCATGACCCCGTTCCCGGAAAGCGCGGATGCGTGCCGACGGGGCGATAGCGCCGGTCATAGTCGCCGGCGTAGAGGCGGCTTTCCTCGAACCCCTCCTGCGCCAGCGCCGGGCCAACCAGGATCAGCGCCGTCCGCTCGACTTCGGGCGGCACGGCCCCGCCAAGGGTTGCCAGCGTGGCCCGGATGATCCGCTGGTCGGGCCAGGACGCGCGCCAGACCACGGCAACCGGGCAATCGGGGCCATAATGCGGCGTCAGGTCAGCCACCAGCTTGTCGATCAGGTGGACCGACAGGTGCAAAGCCAGCGTCGCCCCGGTCGCGCCGAAGGCCGCCAGGGTTTCGCGCTCTGGCATCCGGGTCGCGCGCCCCTCTGTCCGCGTCAGCACCACCGACTGCGCAAGGCCCGGCAGCGTCAGCTCCACCCCCAGTGCCGCCGCCGCCGCCGCGAAGGACGGCACGCCGGGCGTCACGTCATAGGGGATGCCCAGCGCCCGCAGCCGTCGCAGCTGCTCGCCCATCGCCGACCAGATCGACAGGTCGCCGGAATGCAGCCGCGCGACGTCCTGTCCCGCCGCATGGGCCGCGAGGACCTCCGCCACGATCTCGTCCAGGCTGAGCGGAGCGGTGTTCACGATCCTGCACCCCGGCGGACAATGCGCCAGCACCCCCTCCGGCACCAGCGAGCCGGCGTAAAGACAGACCGGAGACGCAGCGATCAGGTCCCGCCCGCGCAGCGTCAGCAGATCCGCCGCCCCCGGCCCCGCCCCGATGAAATGCACCGTCAATCCGTCCCCCTGCACAGGCGCGACCCTGCCTTTGCGCTTTTTCCAAATACTCCTGGCGCGGAGCGCATCCCGAAGCCGGTTGCGCGCCCTTCGCGCGCAGAGGCGAGACAAGGGGAGTGCGCCGCAAGGCGCTCAATTCGAGTACCGCCCCCAGCCCCCGACGCCAACGACTGCCCGCTCATCCCGCACCCCCCACGGCAATCGCCGCCGTAGCCGTCCCGTCAGCCGAGACCGCCCGCGCCCCTCGCAACCGGGCCCCGGGCCCCGCCGCTGCCAGCGCCGCCGCTTCCGCGACAGACCCCGTGCCATAAAGCGCCCCTACCCGCTCCGACCGCGTGACCACCGCTTGCCCGGCCAGCACCTCCGGCCCCACCGCCACCACCGGCAGCCCCAACACCGCGGCCAGCTCCGCCAGCCCTTCGGCCTTCGCGGACAGCGTCGCCAGATGCGTCACCCCCTCCGCCCCGCCCGCCCGCGCCAGCGCGTCCTGCAATCCAGCCAAGGTCACCGCAGACCGGAACCCGAACCCCGCCACGATCATCGCACCACACTCCACTGCAGGATCGGCAAGCTGGACCGCCAGCCGCGCTTGCGGCCGATGGCGGTGGGCTCGGAAAGTTCGATCTTCAGCAAGTCGCCGCCATGGCGGCCCGACCAGT
>JANPJZ010000311.1:0-2767 GCA_031425795.1 Rhodobacter sp.
GCGATTCTGGAAGGCGGCATCATCGTCAAGGACGGAACCAACACGCTGGGCGAGCTGGTTTGTGACCGTGGCAGCGTCAGCCAACTGCTGGATGCAATCGGCGACCTGAAAGTCGAAATCGGCCAATGCTGGGAGTTCGACAGTCAAAGTTGGCAGACGACCTGCGACTGAGGCACTTCTCAGGCCGGCGGCGGCGTCGCCTCCCACGCCTCACCCATCGCCAGGATGCAGGCGGTTCCGTTGGCGTAGCTTTGGACCAGCGTCCAGTCGCCCGACGGTTCCGCCCAGATTTCCAGCACGGCATCCTCATAGCGCAGACCCGCGCCTGCAACCTCGGCGCCGCGAAGGCGGAGGAGCAGGTCTTCACGCGGCGCGCAGATCACTTCGGCAATCGGGCTTTGCGCCGAAACCGGACCCGCAAGCGCAAAGCAAAGGATGAGTCGGTGCCACATGCATGGAATCGTAACACGCATGTGACGATTTGCGCCGGGTTTTTCCCGCGCATCAAGATGTTCGGCTTGGGGAACAGATCGCTTCGCTTCGGGTTGACCCTGTTCCGGTGCCCGTCGTCACAAGCCGCGCCGGACCGGATCAAAGTTTGGAGTCATCATGCCAGTTACCCCGATCAACGATGTCAGCCTTCACATCGAGGACAGCGGCGGCAGCGGGCGGCCCGTTGTCCTGATCCACGGCTGGCCGCTGTCGGCAGAAACCTGGGCGCTGCAAGTCCCCGCCCTCGTCGCGTCGGGCTACCGGGTCATCAGCTATGACCGGCGCGGGTTCGGACGGTCCTCGACCGGCCCGGCCTATGATTATGACGCGCTGGCCCGCGATCTTGCCGGTCTGATCGAATCGCTGGACCTGACCGACGCCACGCTTGTCGGCTTCTCGATGGGCGGGGGCGAAGTGTCGCGCTACCTCAGCCGCCACGGATCGCAGCGCATCCGGTCGGTCGTCTTCGCGGCCTCGGTCACGCCCTTCATGATGGCAAGCGAGGGCAACCCGGATGGACCGCTGACCTCCTCTGCGGCGGAAAAGATGGAGGCGCAGCTGCGCGCTGACCGGCCGGCGTTCTTCGACGACTTCACGACGCAGTTCTTCAGCGTCAAATCGATGCTCGGCCTTGTCAGTGACCTGAAGGTGCCCGAGGAGACGCGCGCACAGGCGGTCCGGATCTGCCTGCAATCGGATCCGGAAGCCGCCCTGGCCTGCATGGAGGCCTTCGGGACGACCGACTTTCGCGATGACCTGAAGACCGTGACCTGCCCGACGCTGATCCTGCACGGCGCAGGTGACGGCATCGTGGCGTTTGATGGATCGGGCGCGCGGACCCACGCCGCGATCCGCGACAGCCAGCTGGTGCTGATCCCCGATGCGCCGCATGGGCTGAACGCCAGCCATCCGGAGGCCTTCAACGCAGCGCTCCTCGACTTCCTGGCCCAATAGCCCGAAGCCGCCTCGCGCCGCATCATAGGGTGCGGGGCGGCTAAAGGTTGGCCTTGAAGAAGGCCACCGTCCGCTCCCAGGCCAGTTCCGCCGCCACCGCGTCATAGCGCGGGGTGGTGTCGTTGTGGAACCCGTGGTTCACGCCGGGGTAGATATGCGCCTCATAGGTCACGCCCGCCGCCTGCAGCGCCGCCTCATAGGCGGGCCAGCCCTCGTTGATCCGGGTATCGAGCTCGGCATAGTGGATCAGCAGCGGCGCCTTGATCTTCGACACATCCTCGGTCGCGGGGGCCCGACCGTAGAAGGGCACCGCACCCGCCAGCTCCGGATAGGCCACCGCACAGGCATTCGCCACCCCGCCGCCATAGCAGAACCCGGTCACACCCACCCGGCCTGTGGACCCCTCATGCGCGAGCAGGAACTCCACCCCGGCGAAGAAGTCGTTCATCAGCTTTTCCGGGTCGACCTGGCTCTGCAGCTCGCGCCCCGCATCGTCGTTGCCCGGATAGCCGCCCACGCTGGTCAGCCCGTCCGGGGCCAGCGCCAGGAACCCGGCCTTCGCCACCCGCCGCGCCACATCCTCGATGTAGGGGTTCAGCCCACGATTCTCATGCACCACCAGCACCGCGGGCAAGCGCCCCTCGACGCCCGCCGGCCGCACCATGTAGCCGTTCACCGTCCCATGCCCATTGGGCGAGGGATAGGTCACCCGCTCGGCCACGATCCCTGCATCATCCGCCGCCACCTGCTGGGCCAGCGCATAGTTCGGCGCAAGCATCCCCAGAAGCGCCACCGCCGTGACTCCCCCCACGGCCCACTTGCCTGCGCGGTCAAGAAACTCGCGTTTCGTGATCTTGCCATGGGCATAATAGTCATAAAGCTCCAGCAATTCCTGGTCGAAGTCCTTCGCGGTCATCCGGGTCATTGCAGCCTCCACTTGCAGTTGAGCGGTTAAGGTAACCCAGACCCCACCCGCGCCCGCACACGATGGCGTGAGTCCTTGCCGCCACAGTCCTGCCCCCCAGATGCTGCGGCGCAAACTTCGTGCTTCCCGAAATGCGGCGAGGCCCCCTATAGTCTGTGTCAGGAACCGGGGGTTACACCCGGCCTTGAGGCAGGAATAACACCAACAGCAAGGGAGGGGGCCGATGCGCTGCCCATTCTGCGGCAACATCGACACGCAAGTGAAGGACTCGCGGCCCGCGGAGGATCACGTCTCGATCCGCCGCCGCCGGTTCTGTCCGGCCTGCGGCGGCCGCTTCACCACCTATGAACGCGTCCAGCTGCGCGACCTCGTGGTGATCAAATCCTCCGGCAAGCG
>JANPJZ010000312.1:0-27782 GCA_031425795.1 Rhodobacter sp.
GGCCGCATCCTCAGCCAGTACAACGTCGGCGCGCAGACCCGCCGTACCGCCAACGTGATCTGGCATGATGAGGATGTGCTGGAAATCCACCCTCACGACGCCGAGGTTCGCGGCGTCAAGGAGGGCGACTGGATCCGCCTCGCCTCCCGTTCAGGCGACACTTCCCTGCGGGCAAAGATCACCGACCGTGTCTCTCCCGGCGTCGTCTACACCACCTTCCATCACCCCGAAACGCAGGCCAACGTCATCACCACCGATTTCAGCGATTGGGCCACCAATTGCCCTGAATACAAGGTGACAGCGGTTCAGGTCAGCCCGACCAACGGCCCCTCCGACTGGCAGCGCGACTATGCCGAGCGGACCGAGAAGTCGCGCCGGGTTCTGGCGGCGGAATGAACGGCGCGCGGGCAACCCCCCGGCTGGCCTTCGGTCCCTCGGTTCAACCGGGCGAACGGATGCTGCCCGAGGAGGTTGCCGTCGCGCTCAGCTTCAACGGCACCACGCAAGCGGTGATGATGGCGACGCCGGATGACCTGATCGACTTCGCCTATGGCTTCGCCCTGACCGAAGGCATCGCCACGCCGGGCGAGATCCTCTCGGTCGAGGTGGAGACTTTGCCGAAGGGCATCGACGTCCAGATCTGGCTTGCGCCCGAGGCCGAGGCGAAGCTGAAGGACCGTCGCCGGACCATGACCGGACCGGTCGGTTGCGGCCTTTGCGGCATCGACAGTCTCGACCAGGCGCTGCGCGAAGTGCCGCATGTCGAGCCATACACTTTCCAGACATCGGCCAGACAGATAATGGCAGCCGTTTCCGCCCTCCCGGCCCACCAGAAACTGCACGACACCACCCGCGCCGTTCACTGTGCGGGGTTCTGGAACGGCAAGCTGGCCCTCGCGCGGGAAGACGTCGGCCGCCACAACGCGCTGGACAAGCTCGTCGGCGCCATGGCTCGCAGCGGCCTGCCGCCAACGGGTGCCGTGGTCCTGACCAGCCGCGTCTCCATCGACATGGTGCAGAAGGTCGCCATGCTGGGCGCGCCGATGCTGATCGCCGTCTCCGCCCCCACCGCGGATGCCGTGGCGCTGGCCGAGACCGCAGGCATCACCCTCATCGCCCTCGCCCGCCCGGACCGGTTCGAGGTCTTCACCCATTCAGACAGAATATCGGAGGAAAGCCATGTCGGCTGAAAAACTGGTCCACATGGCCAACCAGATCGCGCTTTTCATGGAATCAAAGCCCCATGCCGAAGGCGTGGCCAGTCTTGCCAGTCATATCAATGACTTCTGGGAACCCCGCATGCGCCGCCAGTTCTTTGAGATGGTCGATGCCGGCGGCACCGGAATGCGCCCGCTGGTGCTGGAAGCCGCCGCCCAGATCCGCCGCCCCACGCCCGAGGCTGCGCATTAGGTCTCTCTCAGCACCGCTGCCAACTGCCCGCCATAGCTGCTTTTGCCAAAAGCCTCTGCCCGTCTGGCAAAACCATCCCGGTCGATCCAGCCCTGGCGGAAGGCAATCTCGTCAGGTGATCCCACCTGCATCCCCTGCCGGTCCTGCAAGGTGCGCACGAAGTTTCCCGCTTCCAGCAGACTTCCCGGCGTGCCCGTGTCCAGCCAGGCAAAGCCGCGCCCCATTCGTTCCACCTGCAAGGACCCCTCGGCCCGGTAAGCCTCCAGCAGGTCCACGATCTCAAGCTCCCCGCGCGCGGAAGGTCGCACCTGTGCCGCAAGCTCCGGCGCGCGACCGTCCAGGAAGTAAAGCCCGGTGATCGCAAAGCTGGAGGGCGGGACCTTCGGCTTTTCCACGATCGCCGTCACCCGCCCTTCGGCATCAAAGGCTGCCACGCCATAGCGTTCAGGGTCGGCGACGTGATAGCCGAACACCGTCCCGCCGCTGCCTTGCGCATCCGCCCGCGCCAATATCTCGGGCAATCCGTGGCCGAAAAAGATGTTGTCTCCCAGCACCATGGCCGAGGGCGCGCCATCCAGGAACTCGTCCGTAAGCAGATAGGCTTGCGCCAACCCCTCGGGCCGTTCCTGCACGACCCATTCGAACCGCACCCCCCACTGCCCGCCATCGCCCAGAAGCCGCTGGAACTGCGGCTGATCCTCGGGCGTGGTGATGATCGCGATCTCGCGGATGCCGGCCAGCATCAGCACCGACAGGGGGTAGTAGACCATCGGCTTGTCATAGATCGGCAGCAGTTGCTTCGACACCCCGATGGTGATCGGCCACAGGCGGGAGCCGGTGCCCCCGGCCAGAAGGATACCCTTGCGCTTCATCGACCCAACTCCGTCATCACCGAATACAAGCCATGTCGCCAGTCCGGGCGAGGCACGCCGAAACTGGTCTCGAACGCCGAGCAATCCAGGCGCGAATTCAGCGGCCGCCGCGCCGGTGTCGGGTATTCGGCGGTTGTAATGCCCTCCACCCGGCAGGCCAACCCGGCTTGGGCCATGATTGCCGTCGCGAAATCGGCCCAGCTGGCATCGGGCGCGCCCGCAAAGTGATGCGTCCCAGCCTTCGCCCCATCGCGCAATGCGCCCGCCGCCACGACCAGCGCCTTGGCAATCGCCGCCGCCGGGGTGGGGCCGCCCACCTGATCGGCCACCACACGCAGAACCTCGCGCTCCGCCCCTAGGCGCAGCATGGTCTTGACGAAATTCGCGCCATGCGCCGAGAAGACCCAGGACGTGCGCAAGATCAGATGCCGCCCGCCCGCCGCCCGTACGCCAACCTCGCCCGCCAGCTTTGACCGGCCGTAGGCGCCGAGTGGCCCCGTCGGATGGTCCGGCTGGAAAGGCGCGTCGCCCGCCCCGTCAAACACATAGTCCGACGACACATGCAAAAACGGTATGCCCCGCTCTGCCGCGGCCCGCGCCATCGCGGTGGGGGCGTCGCCGTTGACCACGGTCGCTGCGGCCTCTTCGGCTTCGGCCTTGTCCACCGCCGTCCAGGCCGCTGCGTTGATGACCACCTCGGCGTCCGAGGCCAGCACTGCCGCCGCGCAGGCCGCGGGGTTCAGCAGATCGGCCTGATCCCGGCCCAGGAACCGCGCCTGCGGCAACAGTCGCGCCAGCTCGCGCGCGACTTGCCCGGTCTGGCCGAAGACGAGCGCCCTCATCCGGCGCCGCCCCCCGGTTTCTTCAAAGAAACCGGACCGGTGTTTTCGAAAACTCCGCCGCCCGTCCCCAGCCGTTGCCCCACGCCCTGACGCGCCAGCAAGGGTTCCCACCAGGCGCGGTTGTCGAGGAACCAGCGCACCGTCAGCCGCAGCCCTTCATCCAGCGTCACCGAAGGTCGCCAGCCCAACTCCTCCCGGATCCGCGTGGGATCAATGGCATAGCGCGCATCATGGCCGGGACGGTCGGTGACGAAGGTGATCAGACGGTCGTGCGGGGCCCCCTCGGGCGCCATCTCGTCCATCAGCGCGCAGATCTTGTGGACGATGTCGATATTGCGCGCCTCGGCCTCGCCGCCGACGCAGTAGGTGCGCCCCACGGCGCCGCGCTCGACCACCGTCAGCAGCGCCTCGGCATGGTCCTCCACGAACAGCCAGTCCCGCACGTTTTCCCCTGCGCCGTAGACCGGGATCGGCCGGCCATGCAGGGCGTTCAGGATCACCACGGGGATCAGCTTTTCGGGAAAGTGGTAGGGGCCGTAGTTGTTGGAGCAATTGGTCAGCAGCACCGGCAGCCCGTAGGTCTCGGCCCAGGCCCGCACCAGATGGTCGCTTGCGGCCTTCGACGCCGAATAGGGGCTGCGCGGGTCATAAGGCGTAGTCTCGTCAAACCGCCCCTCCGGCCCAAGCGACCCGAAGACTTCATCGGTCGAAATGTGGTGGAAGCGGAACCAGTCGGGGCGTCCACGCCCCACCCAATAGGCCCGCGCTGCCTCCAGCATCGTGTAAGTGCCAGTGATGTTGGTCTGCACGAAATCCCCCGGCCCGTCGATCGACCGGTCGACGTGGCTTTCGGCGGCCAGATGCATCACCGCATCGGGGGCATGGATCGCAAAGACCCGATCCAGCGCCTCGCGATCACGGATATCGGCGTGTTCAAAGCTGTAATGGTTCGATCCCGCCACGGGGGCCAGGCTCTCCAGACAGGCGGCATAGGTCAGCGCGTCCAGGTTCACCACCTGATGCCCGCGCGCCACCGCCGCCCGTACCACGGCGGACCCGATGAACCCTGCCCCGCCGGTAACCAGCAGCTTCATGCGGCACCCAAGCGGAAAGGCGTGCCGATATCCGCCAGAAGCGGGGCCTTTGCGTCCTTGTCGGACAGAACCGGCGCGGTCACGCCCCAGTCGATGCCTATCGCCGGATCATCCCAGCGCACCGCGCCGTCATGGTCGGGGCTGTAGACGTCACTGCATTTGTACTGCACCTCGACATCGTCCGTCAGCGTCAGGAACCCGTGCAGGAACCCCTTCGGCACCAGCAGTTGCCGCCCGTTTTCTGCCGACAGCTCCACCCCAACCCAGCGCCCATAGCCCGGCGAGCCGGCGCGGATATCCACCGCCACGTCCAGAATCGCCCCGCGCGAACACCGCACCAGCTTGTCCTGCGCGCGGGGGGGCGACTGATAGTGCAGCCCCCGCAGCGTTCCTCTGGTGGCGGAAAAGGAGTGGTTGTCCTGCACCCAAGGCAGATCCAGCCCCGCCTTCGCCATTGCGGCAACGTTCCAGGTCTCGGAAAACCAGCCGCGCGCATCGCCAAAGCGGCGCGGCGTGATGATCAGCACATCGGCGAGGTCAGTGAGGTCAATTTGCATGGGTCTTCACATTATGCGGCGGGCAGCGGCAACTTGGACGGTTCCCACCGCCTTTGCAATCATGCGAGAAGAATTGCTCCGTCGTCACTGAACGTTGGACGCACCTCCCGATTGGCACGCGCGCCCTTTTCCCGACCGGTGGTTCTGTTATCAGACAGTCGGGGATTGCCTTGGAAGGACCTGACCGATGACCCATCTCTGGGTGCGCGCCGAACAGCGCCTGCATGAGGAACGTGTGGGCCTGACGCCCGAAGGCGCCGCCGCACTGGTCAAGGCCGGTCTGCGCGTCACCGTCGAGGCATCCTCGACCCGCGCCATTCCGATTGATGGCTACCGCGCGGCAGGGTGTGAGATTGCCGCCGAAAATCTCTGGCCCAAGGCCCCGGCCGACGCGATCATCTTCGGCCTGAAGGAACTGCCCGAGGATGGCACCCCCCTGACCCATCGCCACATCATGTTCGGCCACGCCTTCAAGGGCCAGCCAGCGGGCCGGGTTTTGTTGCAACGCTTCCAGGCCGGTGGCGGCACACTTTACGACCTTGAATACCTGGTGGACGAAGACGGTCGCCGCGTCGCCGCCTTCGGCTACTGGGCGGGCTATGCCGGGGCCGCCGTATCCCTGAAATGCTGGGCCGCGCAAGCGCATGGCACCATCGCCGGCCCGGTTCGCAAGGTCCCGTCGAAGACCGCCCTCCTCGAACAGCTTGCCGCCGAACTTGACGGCCTTTCCCACCCCCGCGCCATCATCATCGGCGCGCTGGGCCGGGTGGGCACCGGGGCCGCCGACCTTTGCACTGCGATGGGCGTCGCCGTCACCCGCTGGGACATGGCCGAAACCGCCTCTGGCGGCCCGTTTCCGCAGGTGCTGCAGCATGAGATCTTCCTCAACTGCATCCTGGCCCGCCCCGGCTGCCCGGTTTTCGTGCCCGCCTCAGCCAAGACCGACCCGCGCACCCTGACCGTGATCGGCGACATCGCCTGCGACCCGACCTCGGACTTCTCGCCGATCAAGGTCTATGACCGCGCCACCGACTGGGACGCGCCTGCGCTGCGCGTCCATGACACCCCACCGCTGGACGTGACCGCCATCGACAACCTGCCCTCGCTGATGCCGGTGGAATCGTCGCAAGACTACGCCGCCCAATTGCTGCCCTCGCTCCTGGCCCTGCCGATGCTGGAGCAAGGCGTCTGGGGCCGGGCCAAAGCCGACTTCGACGCCCATGTCGCCAACGTGTAAGCCCGCGCAAATCTTTTCGAAAAGATTTGCAAGAATTTTCGAAAATTCTTGCCGCCCCATGCGGCAAGCGAAGGGAGAGAGACCATGACCATCCACTGGTGCGGCACCGGCCTGTCGTCCATCCCGGGCCTGCGCCGCCTGCTTGAGGCAGGCCACCCCGTCACCGTCTGGAACCGCACCGTCGAAAAGGCCCGTGCCGAGGTGGGCGACCTGACGCAGGACATCCGCCCCTACGCCCTCGACGCCCTGACCGAAGCCCTGCAGCCCGGGGACATCGCCGTCTCCATGCTGCCCGCCGACAGCCATGTCGGCATCGCACAGGCCTGCCTGGCCAAAGGCGCGCATTTCACCTCCTCCTCCTACATCGCGCCCGAAATGCGCGCGCTGGATGACGCCTTCCGCGAAGCGGGGCTGGTCTCGATCAACGAGGTCGGGCTTGACCCCGGCATCGACCATCTGATGGCCCACGACTTGGTCGCTCGCTACCGCGCCTCCAAGGCCTATGCGCCGGACAACATCTTGTCCTTCACCTCGTATTGCGGGGGCGTGCCAAAAATCGCCAACGCCTTCCGCTACAAGTTCAGCTGGGCCCCTGCGGGTGTGCTGAAGGCGCTGCGCTCGCCCTCGCGCAGCCTGCGCCACTTTGCCGAACTGCGCGTCGCCCGGCCCTGGGACGCGATCACCCGCTACGACGCCCCGCTGCCGCAGCCCGAAAGCTTTGAGGTCTACCCGAACCGCGACAGCTATCCCTTCATGGCTGACTACCGGTTCGAACCGCACTGGAAGGTGCGCGATTTCGTTCGCGGCACGATCCGCCTGAATGGCTGGGCAGATGCCTGGACGCCGATCTTTCGCGAGATCGAGGGGCTGGAAGGCAAACCCGTGGCCGAAATCAACGCGGCGCTTGAAGCCCGCGCCGCCGCCTTGCTGAAGGACAACTCCTATTCCGAGGGCGAGCCGGACCGTGTGATCCTGTTCGTGGCCTTGAAGGCCGAACATGACGGCAAGCCCGTGTTCCATGAGACCTGGGCGATGGATGCCTGGGGCGATGTGCGCGGCACCGCGATGGGGCGGCTTGTCTCTGTCCCCGTCTCGCTTGCGGTCGAGGCGGTGCTGTCGCGCGAGATTCCGGCGGGCGTCCATGCCGCCCCGCATGACCCCCGGCTTGTGCACCGCTGGCTGGAGGAGGTGGGGCATCTGGCACAATACCTCAACCGGATCGACCATCTGGCTGACCGGCACTGATGCCTTTGACGTGACAGGTCACGCCCCCTCGGTCTATGCTGTGCGCCAGCGATCCGGGCACACCGGGCAAGAAGGCAGCAGGCGTGATCGGCAAAGACATGGCGCATGAACGCTTCGGTCGTCTGGCCGACAGGCTTGCCGCGCTGGTGGCCCGGCAGGCCCGGCCCGCCGGCGGCTTCGTCTCGCAGCCCGAGCCGCGCTCGATCGGCGATTACGCGCGCGGCAAACAGCTGGTTGCGGGCAACATCCTTCTGGCCGGCCACCTGGCAGAGGCACCCGACCGATCGCTCTGGTCGCTCGATGCACCGGAGGAGTTTCAGGCCGAAGCGCACGGTTTTGCCTGGCTGGATGATCTGGCCGCCTTCGGCACCACGGCCGCCCGGACACGGGCGCAGGACTGGACCTGGGACTGGATCTCCCGGTTTCAAAGCGTCGGTGGCCCGGGCTGGACGCCTGATCTCACGGGGCGCCGCATGGTCCGCTGGATCCATCACGCCACCCTTCTTCTTTCCGGCCGCGACCGCGCCCAGACGGAAAGCTTTTACCGCGCCCTGTCGCGCCAGTCGGTCTACCTGTCGCGCCGCTGGAAGGCTGCCGCGCCCGGCCTGCCAAGGTTCGAGGCGCTGACCGGTCTGGTCTACGCCGGACTGTCCCTGATCGGGATGGACCGGCTGACCGCCCCCGCCGTCACCGCCCTTGCCCGTGCCTGCGACGCCGAGATCGACCGCGAAGGCGGCATTCCCACCCGCAACCCTGAAGAGCTGATGGAGGTCCTGACCCTGCTGACCTGGGCGGCAACCGCCATGACCGAAGCCGCACGCCCGGTGCCTCAGGGCATCACCTCGGCCATCGCGCGCATCGCACCGGCGCTGCGGACGCTGCGCCACGCCGACGGCGACCTCGCGCGCTTCCATGGCGGTGGCAGGGGGGCCGACGGGCGGCTGGATCAGGCCCTGGCCCTGGCCGGGGTGCGCCTGGGGGCCACGCCCACGATCGCCATGGGCTTTGCCCGTCTGACCGGACGGCGCACCACCGTCATCGTCGATGCGCTTGGCCCGCCCGGGGGTCGCGCTGCTGGGACCGCCCATGCCTCGACCACCGCCTTCGAGCTGACCTCGGGCCGCCGCCCGCTGATCGTGAACTGCGGGGCCGGGGCGGGATTCGCCGCCTCGTGGCGTCAGGCGGCCCGCGCCACGCAGTCGCATTCCGCGCTTTGCGTGGATGGCACGTCCTCGTCGCAGCTTGCGGCGTCGGGGGCGGCGATGGACCACCGCGCCACCGTCACCAGCTCGCGGATCACGCTGGGGACAGAGGGCGCCGACCTCTACCTCGCGCATGACGGCTGGCTGCACAGCCACGGCCTTGTGGCCAGCCGCAGCCTGACGCTCAGCCATGACGGCCGCCGCCTGTCCGGTGTGGACGCGCTCACCGCCCTCAGCGCCGAGGGCAAGCGCCGCTTCCACGACATGATGACCGCCACCGCGATGGAGGGGGCGACCTTCTCGGTCCGCTTCCATCTGCACCCCGATGTCGATGCCACGCTGGACATGGCCGATACCGCCGTGTCGATGGCGCTCCGCAGCGGCGAGATCTGGGTCTTCCGCTACTCCGGCCCGGCGATGCTGACGCTCGAACCCTCGGTTTACCTCGAAAAGGGCCGTCTGCACCCGCGGCCCTGCTCACAAATCGTGCTTCGGTCGCAAGCACGCGGCTTTGAAACCCGGATAGGCTGGACCTTGGCGAAGGCAAAGGATACTCCGCTGGCCATCCGTGATCTCGAAGGCGCCGACCCGGAGGGTCAGGTCTGACGGGTCAGGACCTTGCGTTCAGTGACAGGGTTTGCCCATGACCAACCTCGTTCCCATCGGCCGCGCGCTCATTTCCGTTTCGGACAAGGGCGGGCTGATGGACTTCGCCCGCGCCCTTTCCGCCCAGGGGGTAGAGCTGATCTCGACCTCCGGCACCCTGATGATGCTGCGCAGCGCCGGGTTGAAGGTCCGCGATGTGGCCGAGGTGACGGGCTTCCCCGAGATGATGGATGGCCGGGTCAAGACCCTGCATCCCAACGTCCACGGCGGGCTTCTGGCGCTGCGGGACGATGACGAACATCTCGTCGCGATGGCCGCCCACGGCATTCAGCCGATCGACCTTCTGGTGGTGAACCTCTACCCGTTCGAGGAAACCGTGGCCAAGGGTGCCGACCACGCCACCTGCATCGAGAATATCGACATCGGCGGTCCCGCGATGATCCGCGCCGCTGCGAAGAACCACCGCTTCGTCACCGTCATCACCGACCCCGCGGATTATGACGCCCTGCTGGACCAGATGAAGGTTCATGACGGGGCGACGACGCTGGCCTATCGCCAGAAACTCGCCCTTACCGCCTATTCCCGCACCGCGGCCTATGACACCGCCGTCAGCACCTGGCTGGCCGGTGAACTTCACGACCCCACCCCCCGTTACCGCAGCTTTGCCGGCCGGCTTGCCCAGCCCCTGCGCTATGGCGAGAACCCGCACCAAAGCGCCGCCTTCTACACCGACGGCACCCGTCGCCCCGGCGTGGCAACCGCGCGGCAGTGGCAGGGCAAGGAGCTGTCCTACAACAACATCAATGACACGGACGCCGCCTTCGAACTGGTCGCCGACCTGGGCGACAAACCCGCCTGCGCCATCATCAAGCACGCCAATCCATGCGGCGTCGCCACCGCCGCCACTCTGACCGAGGCGTATCTGCACGCCTACCATTGCGACCAGACCTCGGCTTTTGGCGGCATTGTCGCGCTGAACCAGACCCTCGATGCCGCAACGGCAGAGGAGATCGTCAAGATCTTCACCGAAGTCGTCATCGCCCCCAACGCCACGGACGAGGCGAAGGCGATCTTCGCGGCCAAGAAGAACCTTCGCCTCCTCACCACCGGCACCCTGCCGGACCCGGCGGCCAAGGCCCTCGCCTTCCGACAGGTCGCGGGCGGTTTTCTCGTGCAGGACCGCGACAGCGGCCACCTCACCGCCGCCGACCTTAAGGTCGTGACCAGACGCGCGCCCACCGACCGGGAATTGCAGGATCTCCTCTTTGCCTGGACCGTCGCGAGGCACGTCAAGTCCAACGCCATCGTCTACGTCCGCGACCTTGCCACCGTCGGCATCGGCGCGGGCCAGATGAGCCGCGTCGACAGCACCCGCATCGCCGCCCGCAAATCGCAGGACATGGCCGATGCGCTTGGCCTGCCCGCGCCCCTCACCGAAGGTTCCGTGGTCGCCTCTGATGCCTTCTTCCCCTTTGCCGATGGCCTGATCACCGCGGCCGAGGCCGGGGCCACCGCGATCATCCAGCCCGGCGGGTCGATGCGCGATGACGAAGTGATCGCCGCCGCCGACGCGCATGGCCTTGCCATGGTCTTCACCGCCATGCGCCATTTCAGGCATTGACATGCGCCGCTTCTGGATCACCGCCATCGTGGTTTTCGCCCTGGACCAGCTGACCAAGCTGGCGATCGTCCACGGCCTTGACCTGATCAACCGGGGCGAGATCGACGTCATCCCGCCCTACCTCAACTTCCGCATGGCCTGGAACTACGGCGTCAACTTCGGACTGTTGTCCACCGGGTCCGACCTTGCGCGCTGGGGGCTCATCACGGTCGCGCTCGTGATCTCGGTCTGGGTCACCTTCTGGATTCGGCGCGAGCGCGGCAACTGGAAGGCGCAACTGTCCGGCGGGCTGCTGGTGGGCGGCGCACTCGGCAATGTGATCGACCGCATCGCCTATGGCGCGGTGGCCGATTTCCTGAACATGTCCTGCTGCGGGATCGAGAATCCCTATGCGTTCAACGTTGCAGACATTGCCATCTTCGCTGGGGCGCTTGGGCTGGTGTTCTTTGCCACCGCCGATCCCAAGGCCGGAAAACCAGTCCGGCCAAAGCGCTAAAGACCCCGTGACGACCGGGATGCTTTAGGCTAAGACGGGGAAAAGACGGGTTCGGAGGCAAGGAATGCAGGCAGCATGGGGCAGGGCGGTCATCGCAGTTGCGGCGATGCTGACGCTTGTCGCCTGCGGCAGCGGCACGCCCGAACTGATGAACCTGCGCACCGGCGAAGGTCCTGACGAATTCGGTATCGTCCCGCCGAAGGCGCTGGAGATGCCCGAAAACCTCGCTGAACTGCCCGAACCCGCGCTTGGCGGCACCAACCGCACCGACCGCAATCCCGAGGCTGACGCCATCATCGCCCTTGGCGGAACGCCCGGTGCAGCCGGCGGCATCCCGTCCGCAGACAGCGCGCTTTATGGCCACGCCGCCCGCTTCGGTGTGGAGGGTGGCATCCGCTCCACGCTCGCTTCGGAAGACCTGGAGTGGCGGCGCGACAACAACGGCCGCATTCTCGAACGGCTGTTCAATGTCAACGTCTACTACCGTGCCTACCGCGATCAGCGGCTGGATCAGCAGGCGGAACTTGCCCGCTGGCGCAAGCTTGGGCTGAAGACGCCCTCGGCACCGCCCCGCAATCCGGGCGAAGAGTAACAAGCCCGTTTCCTTGCCCCGTGCGGTCTTGAATGTGGGTTCGCGACCTGCACCTATTGCCCATGGACCGAGTGGAGGATGTGATGCCCGGAAGACCTGGCCTGCTGAAGGGCCTTTTCGGCCTCTGTGCCTTCGTGACACTGGCCCTGCCCGCCGCAGCCGAACCCGTCACGACCTTCACCCTGGACAACGGGCTTGAGGTTGTGGTGATCGAAGACCACCGCGCTCCCGTCGTTGTCCAGATGATCTGGTACCGGGTGGGTTCCGCCGATGAGCCCGCCGGCCATTCCGGCATCGCGCATTTCCTCGAACACCTGATGTTCAAGGGCACCGACACCATCGGCCCGAACGAGTTTTCCGGCATCGTCGAGGCGCAGGGCGGCGATGACAACGCCTTCACCTCCTGGGATTACACCGCCTACTTCCAACGCGTCGCCGCCGACCGGCTTGACCTCGTGATGGGGCTCGAGGCGGACCGGATGCGCAACCTCCGCCTGACTGAGGAAGACGTGCTGACCGAACGCCAGGTCATCCTTGAGGAACGGTCCCAGCGCACCGATTCAAGCCCCGGCGCGCTGCTGTCGGAACAGATGCGTGCAGCGCAGTTCATGAACCATCCCTACGGCATCCCGATCATCGGCTGGCGGCACGAGATGGAACAGCTCTCGCAAGACGACGCGCTGGAGTATTATCGGCGTTTCTACGCCCCGAACAACGCCACACTGGTCATTGCCGGTGACGTGGAACCCGAGGCCGTCAAAGCCCTGGCCGAAAAGCACTACGGCCCGCTGCAGCCCAGTGACGGCATCGTCCCCCGCGACCGCCCCCAGGAGCCGCCGCAACTTGCCGAGCGCCGCCTGACCCTGGCCGACGAGCGCGTGTCCGAGCCCTATGTCTTCCGCACCTACCTCGCCCCCGAACGTGACCCCGGCGCGCAGAAGGAAGCCGCCGCCCTCACCGTGCTGGCTGAACTGCTGGGGGGCTCCGGCCAGACCTCCGTCCTCGCCCGCGCCCTGCAGTTCGACACCCAGACCGCCGTCTACGCCTCTGCCTTCTACGACGGCACCAGCATCGACGACGCCACCTTCGGCCTGATCGTCGTCCCCGCCCCCGGCGTGTCCCTGGAAACCGCCGAGGCCGAGATGGACCGGGTTCTGGGTGACTTCCTGACGACCGGCCCCGACCCTGCCGCCCTTGAACGCATCCGCACCCAGGTCCGCGCTGGTGACATCTATGCCCGCGACGACGTCAACGCGCTCGCCCGCCGCTACGGCGAGGCCCGCTCCATCGGCCTCACGATCGAGGATGTCGACGGCTGGGACGACGCCCTCTCCGCCGTGACCGAGGCTGACATCATGGCCGCCGCCGCCAAGGTCTTTGACCGCCGCAACGCCGTCACCGGCTGGCTGACCCGCCCGGAAACGGAAGCCGCAACCGAAGCTGCAGCCGAAGCCGCAACCGCACCGGAGACCACCGAATGATCCGCGCCGTTCTTGCCGCCTTCCTTGCGCTGGCGCTGCCCGCCCAAGCCGAAATGCAGATCAAGGAGGTCGTCTCGCCCGGCGGCATCACTGCCTGGCTGGTGGAAGACCACAACATCCCCTTCACCGCCCTTGAGATCCAGTTCCGCGGCGGCACTTCGCTCGACGCGCCCGAAAAGCGCGGTGCCGTCAACCTGATGACCGCCCTCCTCGAGGAAGGTGCCGCCGACCTCGACAGCCGCGCCTTCGCCGAAGCCCGTGATGCCCTCGCGGCGGAGTTCTCCTTCGATGCCGGCACGGATTCGGTTGGCGTCTCTGTCCGCTTCCTCTCTGAGAACCGCGATGAGGCCATCACCCTCCTCCGCACCGCCCTGATCGAGCCCCGCTTCGACCAGGACGCCATCGACCGTGTCCGTGGCCAGGTCCTTTCCATCCTCCGCTCCGACGCCAAGGACCCGGACGCCCTCGCCTCAAACGCCTTCAACCTGCTGGCTTACGGCACTCACCCTTACGGCTCCTCCGGCGATGGCACGCTCGACACCGTCGCCGCCCTGACCCGCGACGACATCCTTGCCGCCCACAAGGGTGCGCTTGCGCGGGACCGCATCTACGTCTCCGCGGCCGGTGACATCACCGCAGAACAGCTCGGACCCCTCCTTGACCGTCTCCTCGGCGCCCTGCCCGCCACCGGCAGCCCCCTTCCGACCCGGGCAGACTATCTCCTTCCCCCCGGCGAGACCGTCATCGACTTCCCCACCCCGCAGGCCACTGTCCTCTTCGGTCACGCCGGCATCCCCCGCGACGACCCGGACTTCTTCGCTGCCTTCATCCTGAACGAAGCCCTTGGCGGTGGCCGTTTCACCGCCCGCCTCATGTCCGAGGTGCGCGAAAAGCGCGGCCTGACCTATGGCGTTGGCAGCTACCTCATCGGGCTTGACCAGGCCGAGATGTACATGGGCCAGTTCTCCGCCTCCAACGACAAGGTCGCCGAGGCGATCAGCGTGATCCGCGCAGAGTGGGCCCGCATCGGCACCGACGGCCTGACCGAGGAAGAGCTTGCCACCACGAAGACCTACCTCACGGGCTCTTACCCCCTACGCTTTGACGGCAACGGCAACATCGCCAGCATCCTGGTCGGAATGCAGATGGAAGGGTTGCCGATCGACTACGCCGTCACCCGCAACGCCAAGATCGAGGCCGTGACCATGGCCGACATCCGCCGCGTTGCCGCAACCCTCTACCAACCCGATGCGCTGCATTTCGTCGTGGTAGGCCAGCCAACCGGCCTCTGATCGGGGCCGCTGCCTCCTGAAGCACCTTGTGCACTCGTCGGCGCCTGGACAAGCGAGGAGTGCACGAAGTGCTCGACGAGCGGACCGCCAGGCGGCCGTGCTTGTATAAGCGAGGAGTGCACAAAGTGCTCGACGAGCGGAACGCCAGGCGACTGTGCGTCTAGAAAACCTTGTGTGCGCCCCGGTCGTCCAACACTTCGCCCCGCAGGATCGCGGCGTAATGGTCCTCCAGCCGGTCAGTGCCGAACTCTGGTGTGGCCTCGGCGCTGTAGCGCACCCCATCCCAGACCAGCATCGACTCCGTTGCGTAATACCGCCCGATCCGTGCCAGCTCCGCCTTCGCCCGCCACCGCGCTGACAGCCGCCCGCCCAGCGACAGCCCGGCAATGATTGCGTCCATCAACGCCACCGGCACCCGCTTCACCTTGACCGTCCGGTTCAGCAGCCGCTCCAGCATCGCCACCTGATCCAGGGGCGTGATCGCCGGCCCCGGCCCGCCCACCGGCAACACCCGGTTCTGCAAGGCAGGGTCCGTCAGGCACAACGCCAGATACCGCGCAAGGTCCGCGTCCGAAATCGGCTTGCAGGCCGTCAGCCGCCCATCGCCAAAGACCAGAAACGGCTTGCCACCCTGCACCCGCGCCACCTGGCCGGACAATGACTTGAAGTAGGCCGTCGCCCGCACGATCGACCACGCCAACCCGCTGGCCATCAACTCCGCCTCGAAGGCCAGCTTCGCCCGCTGGAACTCCAGCAAAGGCTTCTGCACGCAGATCGCCGAAAGCAGGACAAACCGCCCCACCCCCGCCGCGACCGCCTCCCGCAACACCACCGAATGCGCCGCCTGATCCACCGCCCAGGCATCCGCAGGCTCTCCCGTCCGGCTGGCAAGGCACGAAATCACCGCAAAGGGCCGCACCTCCCGCATCACGCGTCGCACGTCCTCGGGCTCCGTCACCCGCCCCTCGACGACCCGGCCCCCGGGCACAGTGGGGCCCGGCCGCACCAGCGCAACCATGTCGAACCCGGCCTCGCGCAATGCCGCCGCCGCCGCATGCCCGATGGTGCCGGTTCCACCCAAAAGCAACACCGGGCCGGGGGTGGGGGAGACCGTCATCCGTTGCAAGTCAGTGCGATGCCGCTGAGCAGAAGCACCGGCGGCAGGACGGTCCCCTCGCCCGACGGGGCCTCCAGCGCCGCAGCATCAGCCGGTCGCAATCGGCCGAACATCAGCACGAAGGGCTGGCCGCTGACGGGATGCTGGATCGCCACGGAATCCCCGGCATCCGGCCGCAGCACTCCACCGCAGGGCTCTGCCCCCGCCAGCGGCGGGCTCGCGGCAAGGGTGCGGAGCTCGCTGTGAAGCGCGTTGAACCCGGCGCGATCCGCCACGACGACGCCGACATAGGCCCGGCTGCCCGAAGGTCCTGGCCCCTCGACTGAGATGCTGATGTTGTCGGTCTCCGCGTCGCGGAGATGTAGGAAGGCGATTCCGCTGGCTGTATCCCGGCAGGCCCGCAGGCTGTCGTCACCCTTGGTAACTGGCGTGCAGTCAAAGGCGGAAAGGTCGAAGTGGCCCTCGGCATCGACGGCGTCGAACAGCGCCAGCGTCAGGCGCGCAATACCACTTGGTTCGGCCCGCCCCATGACCGGGACCATCAGAAGGGCTAGGGCTAGGGTGCCAAGCCTGAGCATCGGGGTTCAGAACCGCTCTGCCCGCAGCACTTCGGCATCGGTCACCCCGATCACTCCGATATGCCGGTCCACCACCGAGAACGCCGCCTCCAACAAAGCGTCCAGCTTCTCCGGCCGGACCAGACAGACGACCGCGACCATCCCGCTGCGGCCCACCTGCCCCTCCCGCGTCCAGCGTCCTGATCGGCCCGATCCGCCCAGGACCGGCAGCACCGTGAAGCCCGTCACCCCCGCCTTCTCCAGCGCTGCGGTCAGGCGGCCCTCCATCGGGGCCTCGATGATGATCTCCACCCGCTTCGCTTTATGAGTTTGCACTTCAGCCTCCCACTGCCGTAGCCATGGCCACCCAGGCCGGAATACCGATCACCAGATTGAACGGAAAGGTCACCCCCAGGGAAAGCGTCAGATAGACGCTGGGGTTCGCGTCCGGCAGGGCCACCCGCATCGCCGCCGGCACCGCGATGTAGCTGGCCGATCCCGCCAGCACCATCATCAGCGCCACGCCCCCGGTTGACAGCCCCAGGGCCATCCCGGCCGCAAGCCCGAAGGCGGCGCCCACCACCGGCATCACCAGGCCGAAGGCCAGCACCCCCGGCGTCATTACCCCGCGCGCGTTCCGCATCCCCCGCCCTGCGACCAGCCCCATGTCCAGAAGGAACAGGCACAGCACCCCCTGGAAGGGCGCCACGATAAACGCCTCGATCCGCGCCATGCCGGGCTGTCCGGTGACGATGCCAATCAGGAAGGACCCGACCAGCAGCACGATCGACCCATTCAGCAGGATCTCCCGCCAGAGATCGGCATCCATCTTCTCGGCCCGCCCGCCAGACCGGCTGGCGAGATAGAGCGCCGAGATGATCGCCGGGGCCTCCATCGCCGCAGCCACGGCCACCATGTAGCCCTCGGCCGTCAGCCCCGCCGCCTGCACGACCGATGAGCCGGTGACAAAGGTCACGATGCTGATCGACCCGTAATGCGCCGCCACCGCCGCCGCGTCGGTCGCGGACAACCGGGTCATCGTCTTCAACAGCCCGAAGGCCACGAAGGGGATGACGAAGGACAGGACAACCCCTGCCACCAGTGCCGCGACAAGCGTCCCATCCAGCCCGTGGTCAGCCACCGCCACCCCGCCCTTGAAGCCGATCGCAAAGAGGAGGTAGATCGACATGCCCTTCGCCACCGCCTCGGGGATCGTCAGCTCACTGCGGGCCAGGGCTGCGAAAAGACCCAGCGCAAAGCACAGGATCATCGGCGTCAAGAGGTTGGCCCCGGCCAATGACAGGATGTCTTGCATGTCCGTCCCCCGTTTTTCTGTCGTATGACACGGACGCAGAATTCTGCAAGCCTGTGCCCGCGCAGTCCTGTTTCGTTCTTCCCCGACTCAGGGCCCCCTGCTACAAATAGAGGCATGACCGTGCATACCCCCAAGATAACGGGCGCCGATGGCCGTCCCGCGATCCGCCAACTGGATGAGGCGGCGATCAACCGCATCGCGGCGGGTGAGGTGGTGGAACGCCCCGCCTCTGCCGTGAAAGAACTGGTTGAGAACGCGCTGGATGCAGGGGCCGGGCGCATCCAGATCGACATTGGCGGTGGTGGCAAGACGTTGATCCGCGTGACGGATGATGGCTGCGGCATGACGACGGCAGACCTGCCCCTGGCCCTGTCACGCCATGCGACGTCAAAGATCGACGGGTCTGACCTGCTGGATATCCGCAGCTTCGGTTTCCGGGGTGAGGCATTGCCCTCGCTTGGTGCCGTGGGCCGGCTGACCATCACCTCGCGCGCCGAAGGGCATGAGGGCGCGCAGATCGGGTGCGATGCGGGCCGCTTGTCGCCCCCCCGCCCCGCCGCCCTGTCACGCGGCACGGTGGTTGACCTGCGAGATCTCTTCTGCGCAACGCCGGCACGGCTGAAATTCCTCCGCTCCGACCGAGCCGAGATGCAGGCCGTGGCCGAGGTGGTGCGGCGGCTGGCGATGGCTGAACCGCAGGTCGGCTTTACCCTGCGCGAGGTTGCCGATGGGGCCGAAGCGCGCGTCCTGTTCCGTGCGGATCCGCAGCAGGGCGACCCGTTCGACTCGCTGGAGCGGCGGCTTTCGGGAATGCTTGGCCGCGACTTCACCGAAAACGCCCTGCGCATCGAGGCGGAACGTGAAGGTCTGCGCCTGCAGGGTTTCGCCGCGCTGCCAACCTATTCGCGCGGGTCCTCGGCGCAGCAATACCTCTTCGTCAACGGCCGCCCGGTGCTGGACCGGATGCTGTTCGGCGCGCTGCGGGCCGCCTATTTCGATGTCCTTTCCCGGGACCGGCACCCGGCGGCGGTGCTGAACCTGATCGTCGATCCGCAGCGGGTCGACGTGAACGTGCATCCGGCCAAGGCCGAAGTCCGCTTCCGCGAGCCTGACGCCGCCCGGTCCCTCATCATCACTTCGCTGAAATTGGCGCTGACCGGGGCAGGGCACCGCGCCTCTTCCACCGTCGGCGCGGCAACGCTGGGTGCGTTTCGCCCCGAACCGGCCCGCGTCTACCAGATGGACCGGCCCAGCCAGCAGGGCACCGCCCGCGCCTATGCGTTTCAGGCCCCCAATCCGGGCCTGACGGGTTTTGCCGAGGCCCCCCAGGCCGCGACCTTCACCAGCGAAGAGCGGGCGCAGCCAGGCGATGAGCGGACCGAAGCCCACCCCCTTGGTGCCGCCCGCGCGCAATTGCATGAAAACTACATCGTTGCCCAGACCGCGACCGGCATCGTCATCGTCGACCAGCACGCAGCACACGAGCGCCTCGTCTACGAACGCCTGAAGCGCCAGATGGCAGAGACGGGCATCCGCGCGCAGGCGCTTCTGATCCCGGAAATCGTGGAGCTTTCGCCGACTGACGCGGCCCGCTTGCTGGACCATGCGCCCGCGCTGGCCAAGGTCGGTCTGGGGATCGAACCTTTTGGCGGCAATGCCATCGCCATTCGCGAAACCCCGGCGATCCTTGGGCCGGTGAACGGTGCCGCCCTTTGCCGGGATATCCTGGATGAACTGGCCGATGTGGGTGACAGCACGCTGATGCAGGCCCGGATTGACGCGATCCTTTCCCGGATGTCCTGCCATGGCTCTGTCCGCTCCGGCCGCCACCTGCGCGCCGAGGAGATGAACGCCCTTCTGCGCGAGATGGAGGCGACGCCCCTTTCCGGCCAGTGCAACCATGGCCGGCCGACCTATGTGGAACTCAGCCTCCACGATATTGAACGCCTCTTCGGCCGCCGATGATAACACTTTTCGGCCAGACCTACGCCTGGAACGCCCCCGAGATGCTGCTGCTGGGGGGTGTGGCGCTTGGGCTGGTGCTGCTTCTGGTGCTGATCCTGCGCGCGGCGGGCCGGTCGGCGGCGACGGCCGAACCCCTGATGCGCGAGGTGGCCTGGCTTGCCTCCCGGATGCAGCAGATCGGCGACGGCCAACAACAACTGGCAGGCGGCCTGCACCATGTGTCCGAGACGCAGGCGGTCAGCCAGTCGGCGATGCTGAAGGTGATGGAACAGCGCCTGGCCGAGGTGCAGCGCCAGATGACCGAGGCGCTGCACGGCACATCGACCCGCACGGCGCGCAGTCTGGGGGAATTGCAGACAAGGCTGGAGACCATCGACAAGGCGCAGGCCAATATCGAGAAGCTGTCGGGCAACGTGTTGAGTTTGCAGGACATCCTGTCGAACAAGCAGACCCGTGGCGCTTTCGGGGAAATCCAGTTGCATGACATCGTGCAGAAGGCCCTGCCGAAGGACGCCTACACGATGCAGGCCACCCTTTCGAACGGCAAGCGCGCCGACTGCCTGATCCATCTCCCGAACCCGCCCGGCCCCATCGTCATCGACGCCAAGTTCCCGCTGGAGGCTTACGAGGCCATCCGCCGTGCCGATACCCCGCGCGGCGTGCAGGAGGCGGCGGCGCAGATGCGGACTGCCGTCCGCGCCCACATCCGCGCGATTGCCGAACGATACATCGTCGAGGGGGAAACGGCGGACGGCGCGCTGATGTTCCTGCCGTCCGAAGCCGTCTATGCCGAGTTGCACGCCAACTTCCCCGAGATCGTGCGCGAAGGCTTTGCCGTGAAAGTCTGGATCGTCTCGCCCACCACCTGCATGGCCACGCTGAACACGATGCGGGCGGTTCTGAAGGACGCAAGGATGCGCGAACAGGCCGGGGCGATCCGCAAGGAACTTGCGCTGCTCTACGGTGATGTGGAGCGGTTGGGTGTCCGGGTGGAAAGCCTTGACCGGCACTTCGGGCAGGCGGCAAAGGATATCGAGGATATCAAGATTTCCTCGGAGAAGGCCGGCAAGCGCGCCCGGCGGCTGGACAACTTCGACTTCGAGGAGATCGCCCCGGATGATCCGGTCAAGGTCATCGGACCGACCGCAGCGGAATGATGCGCCACCTGAGCCCCGCCGACTATACCCCTCAGCCCTGGAAGAACGGCCGTGGCATCACGGTAGAGATGTGGCGCCTCGAGGCGGATGGCCAACTTCTCGCCCGGCTGTCCCGCGCCTCTGTCGTCGAGGATGGCCCCTTTTCCCTGTTTCCGGGGATCGAGCGGAACCTCACGGTCCTTTCCGGCCCCGGTTTCCGGCTGACTGGTGCGGGGCATGATATCCGGTGCGAACCCTTGGTGCCGGTGGCCTTCCCCGGGGATGTTGCGCTGATGGCAACCGAAACCGGCGGTCAGCAGTCCGATGATTTCAACGTGATGACCGCGCGCGCCCTCCCCAGGCCGCAGGTCCTGCTGGCGCAGAATGACCGCTTTCCCGAGGGCGGGCTGCTTGCGCTTTACGCGCTTGGTCCGGTCCTTGTGAACGGGCGCAGGCTGCAGCGGGACGACCTTGTGCTAACGAACGGGCCAGTCACCCTGACCGGCGACTGGCCCGTTCTTTCAGTCCGGTTTCAAGGCCTGCCTGACCGCTAGACCCCAAACCCTGACCTTGTATCAGATGCGAAACAGCGGCTGTGCCAGACGCGGCAGCATCGACCGGAAGCGCAGCGGCGCATCGGTCGCCGCCAGGCAGATGCAATCCTCGCCCGCCATGGCAACCGGCGTGTGCTCCAGCTCTTCGTCGGCAATCTCGATGTCGCCACGGTTGAAGCGCGCGTTGTCATCGGCAAAGGCGCCCTGCAGCACCAGTGTCAGTTCCATCCCGCGATGGCCGTGGTCCGGCACCGCCGTCCCCGCCGGAATGAACAGCAGCCGCGCCGAGGCATCGGGCCCCGTCGGCAGAATGGCCTGTTTGACCCCGCCACCGATCCGACGCCAACGCACCGCGCTCAGATCGCCACCGATGTAATCGGCCAGCGGTGCGGGAATGATGCCCGCAGCCTTCAAAGGCTCGGCCCGGGTGGCTTGTGGCAGGCCGTCGATCCGGGCCAGCGCCAGCTCAAGTGCCGCTTCACCAAGCGAAATCTCGTCGATCTCTTCCATCAGCACGCCGCCGACTGCGTCAAACGCACCCAGTCGCGCCCGACATTCGTCGCACAGAGACACATGCGTGGCCACGACCAGACTGAAGGCCTCGGGCAGTTGACCCGCCGCGTAGCCCATGAGGAGCTGGTCCGAAAGATGGTGCCGTATCGTCATTTCCAGTTCGTCCTTCACGTCATGTGGTGGCGCAGCTTGTCGAGCGCCAACCGGATGCGAGACTTGATGGTTCCCAAAGGCAGGCCGGTCTCGGCGGCGATCTCGCTATGCGAGAGGTCGCCGTAGAACGCCTTTTCGATCAAGGCACGCTGTTTCGCAGGCAGTTGCGCCAAGGCTTGGCCCAACCGTTCGGTATCTTGCTGGGCTTCCATCACCTCGGCCTGATCGGGTTCAGGCTCTGGCCCCCAGTCCAGTTCTTCCGGCTCGGCACGGCGGGCTTTCCGCAACGCGTCGATCCGCTTGTTCCGCGCGATGGTGTAGACCCAGGTCGCCACCGACGCCCGCGCCGGGTCGAAGAGATGCGCCTTTTGCCACAACGTAGCCATGACATCCTGCGCGCATTCCTCGGCAAGTGCCGCGCCAGCGCCCGACTTCATCAGGAACCCTTTCACCCGCGGGGCGAAGTGTCGAAAAAGCTGCGCGAACGCCGCTCTGTCCTGACGGTCGCGCACTTGCATCAGCAGGTCTGCCCAATCCGTTCCGTCTTCCGTCACCACACGATCCTTCTTGCGGAACACACCGTTCCCGGCCGCAGCACTACCATACTGCAGGCCGGATTGCTCCGCCTCACCGGGTCTTGTGGCCTCAAGCATCATGACAGCATTACGCGTCACGCCGCCTGCCAGATCACTTAGCGGCGCAATGGATCATCGGAAAAAGACGTCAAGGGCAAGACTGTCAACTTTGTTTGACAGTCTGGGCGCGCCTCTGCAGTGTGATCCGACCAAGGCTGCCCTGCGTAAGTACCGCAACAACAGGAAGGATGTTGCCTGAATGCCGTTCGAGTCCGCTGGTTCCTCCCCACGCCGCATTGCAGTCATCGGGGGGGGCATATCGGGCATGGCAGCCGCGCATCTTCTTGCCGACACCGCCTCCGTCGTCCTCTTCGAGGCCGAGCCTCGGCTTGGCGGCCACGCCCGCACTGTCCTTGCAGGCAAGCGCAAGGATCAGCCCGTGGACACCGGATTCATCGTCTACAACCGGGTGAACTATCCCAATCTTGTGCGTCTCTTTGAAAAGCTGGCCGTCCCCGTCTGCGAAAGCAGCATGAGCTTTGGCGCCTCGATCAAGGGCGGGCGGCTGGAATACGGGCTGGCCTCGGTCGACGCCATCTTCGCGCAGCGGCGCAATCTGGTGGACCCGAGGTTCCTGCGGATGCTGGGCGACATCATGCACTTCAACCGCAACGCCGAGGCCATGGCCAGCGACCCCGCCATGACGATCCGTGACCTCTTGGACCGCATGGGCACCGGCCCCTGGTTCCGCGATCACTACATCACCCCGTTTTCCGGCGCGATCTGGTCTACCCCCACCTCGGGCATCCTGGATTTTCCGGCCCAGGCACTGGTGCGCTTCTTTCGCAACCATGCGCTTCTGGACTTCGACGGCCAGCACCAGTGGTACACGGTCAAGGGGGGCTCGATCGAATATGTGAACCGCCTGCAAGCCGCAATGCGGGCGCAAGGGGTTCACATCCGCACCCGCACCCCCGTCGCAGGCGTGCGGCGTGAGGCAGGCGCAGTCCTGGTTCGCGCCGAAGGCGACGAGTGGGAGCTTTTCGACGACGTTGTCTTTGCCACCCATTCCGACCAGACGCTTCGCCTCCTGTCCGATGCGACCCCCGCCGAGGCGGCAAACCTGTCCGCCATCCGCTATCAGCCGAACCATTCGGTCCTGCATTCCGACACCAGCCTGATGCCCCGGTCGCGCAAGGTCTGGTCCAGCTGGTCCTATGTCGAGCCGAAGACTGGCGCGGGCGACAAGATCGACCTGACCTACTGGATGAACTCGCTCCAGCCGATCCCGCAGGACGATCCGCTGTTCGTCACCCTGAACACCAGCCGCCCGATCCGCGAAGAGCTGATCCACGACGTCAACACCTTCCACCACCCGGTCTTTGACGTTGCAGCCCTTGCGGCGCAAGACCGCATCCGCGCTAGCAACGGCGGAAGGAACACCTGGTTCTGCGGCGCCTGGATGCGCAACGGCTTTCACGAGGACGGGTTTGCGTCCGCCCTCGACGTGGTCAATGCGATGGCCGAACGCCGTGTCTTCGGGCTTGCCGCCTGATGCAGGTCCAGCGGATCAGGGCCGAAACTTTCCATGGTCGCAAGGGCCCGGTCCGCAACGACTTCCGCTACACGGTCGATTACATCCTGCTTGATCCCGAAAAACCGCAGGGCCCGCGCCTTTTCTCCCGCAACCGCGCCAACCTGATGTCGCTGCAGGATGCCGACCACGGCGGCGCACCGGGGCAGGGCAGGGGCGCCGCCTGGGCGAAAGAGGTTCTGGCCCGGCACGACCTTCCCGCCGACCGCCTGCTTCTCCTCGCGCAGCCCCGGCTCTTTGGTCATGTCTTCAACCCGGTCAGCTTCTGGCTGGCCCATGACCAGCTTGGCCATCTCCGCGCCGTGATAGCCGAGGTTTCGAACACCTACGGCGACCGCCATTCCTACCTTTGCCACCGGGAAGACCGCGCGCCGATCACCCGGGAAGACACGATCACGGCGCAGAAGATCTTCCACGTTTCGCCCTTCCAGCCGGTGGAGGGGACCTACGCCTTCCGCTTCGACATCCGGCCTGACCGCGTCGCCCTCTGGATCGACTACACCACCGCCACCGGCGGCCTTTTCACCAACCTCATCGGCCCGCGCAGGCCGCTGACCAATGCCGGCATCCTCGCCTCCGCCTTGCGCCGTCCCTTCGGCTCGCGCCGGGTGCTGGCGCTGATCCATTGGCAAGCGCTGAAACTGGCGCTGAAGCGGGTGAAGTTCAACGCGCGCCCGGCCCCCCCCGGCGAAGACGTCTCGCGATGACCCCGCAGCACCGCCCCGCCTTTCATCTTTGCCCAAATATCCCCGCCGGAGGCTCTTCGTCCGAGCCGGTTGCGCGCCTGCGCGCAGAGGCGAGACAAGAGGCTTGCGCGGAACGCGCTCCATCTGACGGTCGCCGCAGCCACCCCGCCGGCCAGCCATGACCCCCCGCCTCTACGCCTGGTCACTCTTCGCCGCGCTGATCGCGACGGCGGGCCTGCCGATCTACATCCATGCGCCAAAGTTCTACGTTGACAGCTACGGCGTCTCTCTCGCCTCGATGGGCTTCGTCCTCGCCGGCCTTCGACTGATCGACGTGGTGCAGGACCCCGCCCTTGGTTGGCTGGCTGAATCCACCCGCCCCCACCGCAAGACCGGCGTCGCAATCGCCGTGGTCCTGCTTGTCGCCTCAATGGCCGCCCTCTTCGCCGTCACGCCGCCGATCCCGCCGCTCTGGTGGTTCGCGCTCTGCCTCACCGGCCTCTTCAGCGCGTTTTCCTTCCTCACCATCTGCTTTTACGCCGAAGGCGTCGCCAAGGCCGAGACCCTCGGCCCCGGTGGCCACATCCGCCTCGCCGGGTGGAGGGAGGGTGGCTCGCTCCTCGGCGTCTGCATGGCCGCCGTGGCCCCCGTGGCCCTGGCCGCGGCGACCGACAGCCCCTTCACCGCTTTCGCAGCCATCTTTGCCCTCCTCGGCATCGCCGCCACTCTCACCATGCAAAGCCAGTGGCAGGGCCACGCGGCCGAACCCACGCCCAGCCCCCTTGCCCTTTTCCGCCCCGTGCTGGCCGATCCCCTTGCCCGCCGCCTCCTCCTCATCGCTCTCCTGAACGCGACCCCCGTCGCCGTCACTTCCACCCTTTTCCTCTTCTTCGTCGAAAGCCGCCTTGGCCTGCCCGGCTGGGAGGGGCCCCTTCTCCTTCTCTTCTTCCTCGCCGCCGCCGTCTCGACCCCGGGGTGGAGCCTGCTTGCCCGCCGCCACGGGCCGCGCCCGGTGCTGCTTGCCGCCATGACGCTGGCAATCCTCGCCTTCGTCTGGACTTTCACCCTTGGCACGGGTGAGGGCATCGCCTTCGCCCTGATCTGCGCGGCCTCCGGCGCGGCCCTTGGGGCCGACCTCACGCTTCTTCCCGCCATCTTCGCGCAGCGCCTCGCAAGCATCGGCACGCGAGAGGCCGCCGCATTTGGTCTCTGGTCCTTCGTGTCGAAGCTTTCTCTCGCCCTGGCGGCGCTGACCCTTCTGCCCGCGCTGGACCTCGCAGGCTTCCGGCCCGGCCTGGAAAACAGCGAATCCGCCCTGCGGACGCTGACATTGATCTACGCCGCCCTGCCTTGCGTATTGAAAGTCACGGCCATCATGCTGCTTGTGCTGACGCCGATGCCTGCGCATGCCCCCGAACCTGGCAAGGAGCCAAACCCGTGATCTCCGCCCTCTCCGCCCTGCTGGGTGCCGTCATCGTCATCACGCTCATGGCGCTGCGCAGTCGCTACGCCTCGTTCCAGGCGCAAAAACCCGCCGATTACGCCGGCCTCGGCCCACAGTTCGACCTGCGCCATCACCTCTCCGGCCCGATCCAGTGCGAAGGCATGATCTACGGCCCCACAGGCCGCGTCGCCTCGCGCTTTGTCGCCGACATGGAGGGCAAGTGGGAAGGCAACATCGGCACCCTCAGCGAGGTGTTCCGCTATGACAGCGGCACCGTGCAGCACCGCGCCTGGACGCTGGCACTTGCCAACTCCGGCGACATCACCGCCACTGCCGCCGATGTGGTGGGGCTTGGTTCCGGCCGCGTCGAAGGCCCCGGCGTCATGCTGCGCTACCGCATCCGCCTGAGGCCCGAAGCGGGCGGCCATGTCCTCGATGTGGTGGACTGGATGTACCTGATGGACAACGGCACGATCATGAACCGCTCCCAGTTCCGCAAATTCGGCATCAAGGTGGCCGAGCTGGTTGCCACCATGCGCCGCGTGCCCAGCCCCGACCTGACCCCCGCCGAATGAGGGATTTCGCAGGCAAACGCTACTGGCTGGTCGGTGCGTCCGAGGGGCTGGGTCTCGCGCTCGCGCAAAAGCTCAGCGCCGCCGGGGCCGAGTTGATCCTCTCGGCTCGCAGCCCCGATACCCTCGCCTCTGCGGTCGCATCGCTTCCCGGCAAAGCCACCGCGCTTGCCATGGACGTAGGCTCCACCGACAGCGTCGACACCGCCGCTGCGCAGCTTGGCGACATCGACGGCATGGTGTTCCTTGCCGGGGTCTACTGGCCGATGCGCGCGCAAGAGTGGAACGCCAAAGATGCCGAGGCGATGGCCAATGTGAACTTCACCGGCTGCATCCGCGTCGTGGGCGCGGCGCTGCCCGGCATGATCGCCAGGGGCCGGGGCCATCTGGTCATCACCGGCTCCCTCTCCGGCTTCCGCGGCCTGCCCGGGGCCATCGGCTATGCCGCGTCAAAGGCGGGGACTATGGTGCTGGCGGAATCGCTTTACGCCGACCTGCGCAAGTCCGACATCGCTGTGCAACTGGCCAACCCCGGCTTCATCCGCACAAGGCTGACCGCAAAGAACGATTTCACGATGCCCTTCATCATGGACCCCGAAGCCGCTGCCGAAATCATGTTCCGCCACATGCAATCCGCCCGCTTCAAGATCAGCTTTCCCACCATCTTCAGCTGGCTCTTCCGCGGCGGCAACTTCCTGCCCGACGCCCTCTATTACCGCCTCTTTCCCCCAAAGCCTTGAAACTTTGACGAAAATTGCGCTGCTCTTTTTGAAAATACTCCACGGGGGTGCGGGGGTGTGAAACCCCCGGCGGCCAGAAAGGCAAACCTACCCCAGCCGAACCCGCGCCATGAAGAACCCGTCCATGCCGCCTGCGTCAGCCCAGTAATCCGGCCGCAGCCGCAGCCCCCCGGCCTCCGACCACCAGGCAGGCTCGACTCCCGCCAAATCCACCCGCTCCGCCGCCAGCCCCGGATGCCGCGCCAGCGCTGCGGCCAACTGTCCCTCGCCCTCTTCCTGCAGCAGCGAGCAGGTCGCGAATACCAGTCGCCCCC
>JANPJZ010000313.1:0-7397 GCA_031425795.1 Rhodobacter sp.
GCGATCTGCATGTACCACGACCAGGCGCTGATCCCGATCAAGACCATCGACTTTGCCGGTGGGGTGAACGTGACGCTGGGCCTGCCCTTCGTGCGGACCTCGCCCGACCATGGGACAGCCTATGACATCGCCGGGCGCGGCATGGCGGATGCAACGAGCCTCTTGGCGGCGTTGCGGATGGCGCGGGAGATGGCGGCGCGGCGGTGAGAGCGGAAGCGGGGGTTTCACACCCCTGCACCCCCGTGGGATATTTTTGGACGAAGAATGTCAGGGGCAGGGTTTGGGAACGATTGACGGGCTGCCGCCGCTGCGCGACGTGATCCGGACGCATGATCTGGTGGCCAAGCGGCAGCTGGGGCAGAATTTTCTGCTGGATCTGAACCTTACGGCTAAGATTGCCCGGTCAGCCGGGGACTTGTCGGGCTGCGATGTGCTGGAGGTGGGGCCTGGTCCTGGCGGTCTGACGCGCGGGTTGCTGGCCGAGGGCGCGCGCCGGGTGCTTGCGGTCGAGAAGGACATGCGGTGCCTTCCCGCGCTGGAGGAGATTGCGGCCAGTGCGCCCGGTCGGCTGGAGGTGATCGTCGGCGACGCACTGGAGGTGGACGTGCTGGCGCATCTCACCCCGCCGATCAAGGTGGTGGCGAACCTGCCCTACAATGTGGGGACGGAACTCCTGATCCGCTGGCTGTCGGCGGCCTGGCCGCCTTACTGGTCGTCGCTCACGCTGATGTTCCAGAAGGAAGTGGCGGAGCGGATCGTGGCGAAGCCACGGACGGAGCATTACGGTCGGCTGGCTTTGCTGGCCCAGTGGCGCTGTTCGGTGGGGATCGTGATGACCCTGCCACCAGAGGCGTTCACGCCCGCGCCCAAGGTTCATTCGGCGGTGGTGCAGCTGACCGCCCTGCCCCATCCGCGTTTTCCGTGTGATTTCGGAGTGTTGCAGCGAATAACTGCCATGGCCTTCGGGCAGCGGCGGAAGATGCTGCGGTCGTCGCTGAAAGGCATGGGTCCGGGCGTCGAGGGTCTGTTGGAAAGTGTCGGCATCCCCCCGACAGCGCGGGCCGAGGAGATCGGGTTGGAGCAGTTCTGTGCGCTCGCGCGGGCGGTGGCTGGTCAAAGCGAGACCCAGCCCCGGGCGTGAACCCGGGGTCTAGGCTCGACGTAGGCAATTCATGAGGACGGGGGGGCCCGGGCGGGGTTATGCGGCCTGTCGCTTCGAAAGGACCATCGCCATCGTCTCGCCCATCGCACTCGGGTTCGGGGCGACAGTGATGCCGGCGGCCTCCAGGATCTCCACCTTTTCCTGCGCGGATTCGCCGAAGGCGCTTATGATCGCGCCGGCGTGGCCCATCTTGCGTCCTTTGGGTGCGCTGAGGCCAGCGATATAGGCGACCACCGGCTTCTTCATGTGATCGCGAGCGAAGGCGGCGGCTTCGGCCTCCTGCGGGCCGCCGATCTCGCCGATCATCATGATGGCGTCGGTTTCCGGGTCTGCTTCAAAGAGTTGCAGGATGTCCTTGAAACTGCTGCCGTTTATCGGATCGCCCCCGATGCCGACCGAGGTCGAGACTCCGATGCCGAGGGCCTTCATCTGGCTGGCGGCCTCATAGCCCAGCGTACCGGAGCGGCCGACGATGCCGATGCGGCCGGGCATGTAGATGTGCGGCGGCATGATGCCCATGAAGCCCTTCCCGGGCGATATGATCCCGGCGCAGTTCGGGCCGATCAGGCGCATCTTCCGTTCTTCCGGGTAGCGTTTCAGGAAGCGCTTCACCTTCATCATGTCCTGGCTGGGGATGCCGTCGGTCACGCAGACGGCGGTCTTGATGCCTGCATCGGCGGCCTCCATGATCGCGTCGGCGGCGAAGGGGGGCGGGACGAAGACGAGGCTTGCTTCAGCGCCGGTAGCTTCAACGGCTTCGCGGACAGTGTTGAAAAGCGGGCGGTCAAGGTGGGTTTCGCCACCCCGGCCCGGGGTAACGCCGCCCACGACATTGGTGCCGTGCTTGATCATGTCGGCGGCATGGAACGCGCCGATGCGGCCGGACATGCCCTGGACGATGACGCGCGTATGTTCTGTGATGAGAATGGCCATGGTGGTTACCTCAAGCGGCTTTGGCGGCGACCGCTCTTGCAGCGGCCTCGGCGAGGGTGTCGGCGGAGATGAGGGGGAGGCCGGAGGTTTCGATGATGCGCTTGCCCTCCTCTACGTTTGTGCCCGCTAGGCGGACGACGACCGGCAGGGTCAGGCCCAGTTGGCGGTAGGCCTGGACGACGCCCTCGGCCACCCAGTCGCAGCGGTTGATCCCGGCGAAGATGTTGACGAGGACGGTGCTGACGTTGCGGTCGGCCAGAACGGTCTGGAAGGCCTTGACCACGCGTTCGGGCGATGCACCGCCGCCGATGTCGAGGAAGTTGGCGGGTTCGCCCCCGGCCAGCTTGATCATGTCCATTGTCGCCATCGCGAGGCCAGCGCCATTGATGATGCAGCCGATGTCGCCGGTGAGGCCGACGTAGCTTAGGCCGTGATCCCCGGCGGTGGATTCGCGGGGGTCTTCCTGGCTGCGGTCGCGGAGTTCGGCGACTTGAGGACGGCGGAACAAGGCGTTGGTATCGAATGACATTTTCGCATCCAGCGCCACGAGGTCGCCCGCACCGGTGATGACCAGCGGGTTGATCTCGACCATCACGGCGTCAAGATCGCGGTAGGCGCGGTAGCAGGCTTTCAGGATGGTCACCATCTGGGCGATCTGGCCACCCTTGAGGCCGAGTTGAAACGCCAGTTCGCGGGCCTGAAACTCGGACAGGCCGACGGCGGGGTCGATGGTCATCCGACGCAGGGAGTCGGGGTCGGCCTCGGCGAGATCCTCGATCTCCATCCCGCCATGAGCGGAGGCGACGATCATGATGCGTTCGGATTTGCGGTCGAGGACGAAGCCGAGATACATCTCACGCGCGATGTCGGAGGCGGCCTCGACCCAGAGGCGGTAGACGCCCTTGCCGTTGGCGTCGGTCTGCTTGGTGACCAGCTGCTTGCCGAAAAGGGTGGCGGCAAAGGCGCTGACCTCGTGTTCATCGCGGCAAAGCTTGACGCCGCCTGCGGCACCCCGGCCACCGGAGTGGATCTGGGCCTTCACGACCCAGGCAGATCCACCAAGTTCGCGGGCGCGGTAGCCGGCCTGCTCTGGGCTGTAGGCGAGGCCGCCGCGCGGGACGGGGACGCCGAAGCGGGCGAGGATTTCCTTGGCCTGGTATTCGTGGATGTCCATCTGAGTCCTCCCTATGGGCTGGTGGGGAGCCCCCCACCCCTCTCCCCTCCCCACGAGGGGGAGGGGAAGCGATTGTGCTTTGGACGCAGGGGCTTGCCCTAGCGTGCGCTGATGGCTTCGGCGACGGCGAGGAGGTTGCGCGCCATCTTTTCGGAGGCCGCGTCGATCATCTTGCCGTCGAGGCTGGCGGCACCCTTGCCCTGCGCCTCGGCCAGCTTCAGTTCCTCTATGATGCGGCGGGCTTTGGTGACTTCGGCTTCGGTCGGGCTGAAGACCTCATTGGCAAGAGCGACTTGCGACGGGTGGATCGCCCATTTGCCTTCGCACCCAAGGGCGGCAGCACGGCGGGCGCCGTCCTTGTAGCCGTCGGGGTCGGAAAAATCGCCGAACGGGCCGTCGATGGCGCGCAGGCCATAGGCGCGACAGGCGATGACCATGCGCGAGATCGCGGCATGCCATTGGTCGCCCGGATACATCGGGTTCAACCCGCCGATATTGGTGGTGCGGGCGCGCATCGAAGCGGCGTAGTCGGCGACGCCGAAGTGCATCGCCTCCAGCCGACCACCGAATTGGGCGATGGTTTCGACGTTGACCATCCCAAGCGCGGTCTCGATCAGCGCCTCGAGGCCGACGCGGGTGGTGTAGCCCTTGGCCTGTTCGATCTGGTTGACCATGGCTTCGACCATGTAGAGGTCATCGCGGACGCCGACCTTGGGGACAAGGAGGGTGTGGACGCGGCTTCCGGCCTGTTCCATCACATCCACGACGTCGCGGTACATGTAATGGGTGTCGAGGCCGTTGATGCGGACTGAAACCGTCTTGCCTTTGGCCGCCCAGTCGATGTCATTTAGCGCCTGGATGCAGTTCTTGCGGGCCTGTTCCTTTTCCGGCGGGGCGACGGCGTCCTCCAGATCAAGGAAGACGTAATCGGCGGGGCCATCGGCGGCCTTGTCGATCATCGAGGGGTTGGACGACGGCACCGCGAGTTCAGACCGCTGGAGCCGCTGCTTGCGCAGCGGGTGAAGAGTATGGCTCATCTATCTGTTCCTATTCGGTTATTCAGCGGCCATGCGCAGTGCGGCTTGGGCGGTGCGGCCTTGGGCGTACCAGGCCTGAGCGGCGGCGACGCCAGAGCCGAACTCGATATCGGCCCCCGCCTCAACCAGCGCCATCTCGGCCACCGAGATCGCGGTCAGGCACATGCCTTCGTTCAGATCGCCCAAGTGGCCGATGCGGAAGACCTTGCCCGCAAGGCGCGACAGGCCCGAGCCGAAGGAAGTGTTGTACCGCTCATACCCGATGCGGATCACGTCGCGGGCGTCCACCCCATCCGGCACGCGGATTGCGGTGACGGTGTTGGAAGCGAGGGAGGGGTGTTCGGCGCAAGGGGTCAGCCCCCAGGCGGCGACGGCACGGCGCACGCCTTCGGCAAGGCGGGCGTGACGGGCAAGGACGTTGTCCAGGCCTTCGGCGTTGATCCGGTCCAAGGCGCGGCGAAGGCCGTGGAGGATTTGCGTCGGGGGCGTATAGGGGAAGTAACCGGTCTCGACTGTCTGCTTGAAGTCGCGGAATTCGAAATAGGCGCGGCGCATGGTGGCGGTTTCCGAGGCCTTCAGCGCCTTCTGGCTGACACCCAGGATGCCGAGACCAGCGGGGCACATCAGGCCCTTCTGGCTGCCGGTGACGGCAAGATCCACGCCCCAGTCATCCATGCGGAAGTCGATGGAGCCGACGGAGGAAACACCATCGACGAAAAGAAGCGCGTCGTGGAAGCAATCGTCCAGCACACGGCGGACGGCGGCGATGTCGCTGGTCACACCGGTGGCGGTCTCGTTATGGGTGACGAAGACGGCCTTGATCTCACCCTTCCGGTCCGCGGCAAGCTTGCGCATGAACTCGTTCACCGGGGCCCCTGCCCCCCAAGCGACGTCGATCACATCGACCGTCAGGCCAAGCCGGGTGGCCATCTCGGCCCACAATGTCGAAAACTGACCGTGCCGCGCCATCAGCACCCGGTCACCGGGGTTGAGGGTGTTGGTGATCGCCGCCTCCCATGCGCCGGTCCCTGAGCCAGGAAACAGCATGATCTGACCGGTCGTCGTGCGGAACACGGTCTTGAGGTCGGCAAGGATACCGAGGGTCATGGCGCCAAAGTCCGGGCCGCGCTGGTCCTGCATCGGCACGTTCATGGCCATCCGCACGTCTTCCGGCACATTGGTGGGGCCGGGGATGAAAAGGTGATTGGTTCCGGTGCGCATGATGATCCTCCCGATTTCGTTAGGCCTCTCCTGCCACCAATCGGCGGATGTGCAAAAGCAAAGCGGGTCGCGCTGTAAACGCGAAAGTTTACAGATTGGAATAAGTGTAATATTGTAAATCTCACAAACCATGACAGGTGTGCATCGGTATGCAAAAGACCTTCATCGGCCCGCATTTGCGGCGCTTGCGGACCGAGCGGGGCGAGACGCAAGGGGCGATGGCGCGGGCCCTTGGGATCAGCCCGTCCTATGTGAACCTTCTCGAAAACAACGAGCGTTCCGTTTCGGTCCAGGTGATGCTGAAGCTGTTCGAGGCGTATGGCGTCGACTGGCGCGAGATTGCTGAAGAGGATGGCTCGGGCGCGCTGGCGGATTTGCGGGCGGCCTTGCAGGACCCGGTCTTTGCTGAAACCCGACCAGACCTCACGCAACTGCGCGCAGCACTGGTTCATGCGCCAGATCTGGCGAGCGCCTTCCTGCGGCTGCACCGCAGTTGGCAGGCGGCGACCGACCAGTTGTTGTCTCTGAACGAAGGCGATGTGCGGGCAATCTCGGCGACGCCGGAAGCGGCGGTGCACAATGTATTCCGTCGCCAACGCAACCACTTTCGCGATCTGGAGGAGGCAGCGGAGGCGTTCTGGACTGCGCCGGTGGAACGGGATGAAATCTATGTGGCGCTGAAGCAGCGCCTGCGGGAGAAGCTCGGGATCTCGGTCCGGCTGGCGCGGGTGGAGGACCTGCCGGGAACGCTGCGGCAGTATGACGAGGGGCGGCGCGAGATCCTGCTGTCCGAGGCGCTGGACCACACCAACCGGACCTTCCAGCTGGTGCATATGTGTGGTCTCCTGGAACAGCGGGAGCTGCTGGACGGGCTGATCGACCGGGCCGGGATTGCCGACGCGCGCGGCGTGGCGCGGTTGCGGGTGGAGTTGGCGAACTACTTCGCGGCGGCGGTGCTGATGCCTTATGCGGCCTTCCTGGCCGAGGCGCGGGCGACGAAATACGACCTGGACCATATTGCCACGCGGTTTGGGGTGTCGTTCGAGCAGGCCTGCCACCGCGCGACCACCCTGCAGCGCGAGGGGGCGCAGGGCGTGCCGTTCTTCTTCCTCAGGATCGACAAGGGGGGCAATGTCACGAAGCGGTTCAACGCGACCGACTTTCACCTGGCAGAGTATGGCGGGGCCTGTCCGCGGCTGGATGTGCATACCAGCTTTCGCACGCCCGGGAAGATAGTGCCGCAATTCGTTGAAATGCCAGATAAATCACAGTATTTCGTCTTTTCCCGCACCGTGGATCGGCCGACCTGGATCCGGCATGCACAGGACAACCGCTTGGCCGTGGCGATGGGCTGCATGATCGAGCATGCGGGCGAGATCGGTTATGCCGAGGCGTTTTCCGTCGCAGGGGCGCGGATGGTTCCGATCGGGATCAACTGCCGGATCTGTCCGCGCGCGAACTGCGACCAGCGGGCGCATCAGGCAACGATCCTGACGCAGCCGGTGGATGAAAAGCGCCGGGGTGCGACGCGGTTTGACGGGTAGAAGCGGGGGTTTCACACCCCCGCACCCCCGTGGGATATTTGTTGACGAAGAATGAGAGTATCAGGCTTTGACGCGAGTGTTCTGCGGATCGTAAAGCGGGGCCAAGTGCACCTGGGCGGGCACGCGTTCTGAGGCGACTTCCAGCTCGTAAGTGCCTGATCTGATGAAGTCTTCGGTCGCGCCGTCCGGATGGCGGATGTAGCCCATGCCGATGGCCTGACCGACAGTGTGGCCGTAGCCGCCGGAGGAAAGCCAGCCGACGCGCTGGCCGTTGCGGTAGATCGTCTCGCGGCCAAGGAGGATCACGTCGGGTGCGGCTGTGAAGC
>JANPJZ010000314.1:0-7040 GCA_031425795.1 Rhodobacter sp.
GGCGGCGGCCGCCCGCCCTCACCTCGCCCCGCGTTGTGGCCCGGGGGGGTCCCACACACAACCTTGCCTCTATAACTATACCACCCAACACCCGCCGGGGGGGGGGGGTGTGTCAACCCCCCCCCCCAACCTCAGTCAAGGAAACCGCGCCATGAAGCTGAAAGACCTCGAAATCTTTGTCGTAGCACCACCCTTTCCGGGCTGGGGCGGGCGCTACTGGATCTTCCCGAAACTGACCACTGACACCGGCATTGTCGGCTATGGCGAATGCTATGCGTCCACCGTCGGGCCAAAGGCGATGCTGGCGGTGATCGAGGATGTGTTCGAACGCCACATGCAGGGCGAGAACCCCGAAAATATCGAACTCATGTTCCGCCGCGCCTATTCTTCGGGTTTCACCCAGCGCCCCGATCCCACGGTGATGGGCGCGTTTTCAGGGCTGGAGATTGCCTGCTGGGACATCGTCGGCAAGGCGCGGGGCCGTCCGGTCTGGGCGCTTTTGGGCGGCAAGATCAACGACCGCATCCGCAGCTATACCTACCTCTACCCCGAACCGGGCCAGGAATCGGCTGAATTCTGGGTCGATCCCGATGCCGCCGCCGCCGCCGCCGTCAGGTTCATGAACCTGGGTTTCACCGCCGTGAAGTTTGACCCCGCCGGCCCTTACACCATCCGCGGCGGGCATGAACCTGCCATGTCCGACATCACGCGCTCCGTTGCCTTCTGCAAGGCGATCCGCGCGGCGGTGGGCGACAGGGTCGACCTGCTGTTCGGCACCCATGGCCAGTTTTCCACCCCCGGCGCGATACGGCTGGGGCGTGAGATCGAACCCTACAACCCGCTGTGGTATGAAGAACCGATCCCACCAGACAACCTTCTGGAATTCGCCGAGGTGGCAAAGTCGGTCCGCGTCCCGCTCGCCACTGGCGAACGCATGACCACCAAGACCGAATTCGGCACGCTTCTCCGTGCAGGTGGCGTCAAGATCCTGCAGCCCGCCCTCGGTCGTGTGGGCGGCAGCTGGGAGGCGAAGAAGATTGCCGCCATGGCCGAGGTGTTCAACGCCCAGATGGCCCCGCATCTTTACGCCGGCCCGGTGGAATGGGCCGCCAACGTCCACTTCGCCGCCTCGATCCCGAACCTGCTGATCGCCGAGACGATCGAAACCGGTGGCGCCTTCCACCTGAAGTTGATCAAGAACACCATCAGATGGGAGGATGGCTACATCATTCCAAGCGACACCCCCGGCCTCGGCATCGACTTCGACGAAGACCTGGCTCGGGCGCATCCCTTTACCGGCACCGGCCTGCACCTTCAGATGCAGGAGGCCCCTTGCGACTATCGCCACGGCAACCGCTTCGAAGGTGGCGCGCCCAGCACGAAGTGATGCCAGCCCCCCCTCCTCGAGCACCTTGTGCACTCGTCGGCAGCGTTGCGAGGAGTACACGAAGTGCTCGACGAGCCGCTTTGGGAAAATGGCGGGCCCAGGAGGACTCGAACCCCCAACCTCGGACTTAGAAGGTCCTTGCTCTATCCAGTTGAGCTATGAGCCCCGCCTCCGCCTTTTGCGACACGGAAAAAGATCAGGCAAGCACCTTCGTCATGAACACCGAATTCGGGTCATCCCAGTAACCCTCGAACGGCGCGCAGTCCGCAAACCCGGCCCGCGCATATAGCGCCCGCGCGGCGACGAAGGTCGGCTGCACTCCGGTTTCCAGGCTCAGCCGGGTGAACCCATCGGCTTTGGCGGCGGCCACCAGATGGTCCAGCATCGCCTTCGACAATCCCCGCCCGCGCGCTTCGCGCAGCACATGCATCGACTTGATTTCCGCATGGCTTGCGTCGATCCGCTTGTAGGCCCCCATCGCCTGCGCCTCGCCACCGTCACGCAGCACGAAGAAGCGGATGCCCGGCCCCGCCAGCGCGCCCTTGTCCATCATGTGAATCGATTCAGGCGGCGTATCGGCATGCATGTCCTCGGTGTGACGCTGGAACAAGAGGTCCAGGTCCGGCGTCAGCGGGTGTTCTTCGGCGATGATGATCGGCATGACATTCCTCCAGCGGCCTTGGTGCCGTGCCTCGGGCTCCTTGGCAAGCGCACCGCCGCTCCAATTCGGCATACCCCACTGGTCTGCGCTGCAAAATCTGCAATCCTTCGGCATAAGTCCGGAGGATGCCATGCGCTCGCTTCTTGCCGCTGTTCTGGTCCCTTTTGCCCTGCCGCTGGCTGCGGAAACGCGCCAGCACGGCAATCTGGTCTTTGACATACCCCCCGGTTGGGAAAGCGGGGCGCGCTGGCAGGACGGGACGCTGATCCTGTGGTCCGACCTGCCCGAAGATGAATGTGAATTCTGCCGGGTCTATCTGTCGTCAGGAGCCCGCAGCGGCGGCAAGGTAGTGGACTGGGTTGCCAGCCAGTCGCGCCGCTTTGTCGAGGAGGACGAGACCGACCCTCCGGAAATCACGGAGATGACGGCCTCGGACGTGATGAACATAAAGGGCCGTCCGGGGGCCATGCTGGGGCAGACCGTCGATGGCGATGTTCAGATGCTGATCGCCGTCCAGTTGTTCGGCCGGATGGAGCTGGTGGGCTTCGAAGGCCCTGCAAGCGGCTCCGAAGAGCTTGCCGCGACGATGCAGGTCTTTCAGCGTGATGTGATGCCCATGGTCGAGGGGCTGCGCTTTGTGTCGGAAGGGGCGCAGCCGCTGCTGCCCGATCCGCAGCCGGGTGGGCGCAGCGGCGTATGGTGGGGCACGACCAACTACTGGATGATGGGCCTCGACGGCATGATGCAAATGGAAATCGACCACCATTGGCTGACCTTCTGGCCGGATGGGCTGTTCTACGATGGCACGCCACGGACCGGTATCCTGCCACTGGACCGGGCGACACTGCTGGAAGAGGCCGACATGGACTGGGGCAGCTATACCGAGGCCGATGGCAGACTGGTGCTGCATTATGCCTCGGGCGAGGTTGAGGAAATGGATGTTCAGCCTGACGGCCTGACCGACGGGAGCCTGACCGTCCATGAGGTCGCTCCCCTTGCCGATGGCACCAAGGTTGATGGGTCAGTGTCCAGCGTCTTTTTCAGCGGGTTCTCTCCCGGGGTGGCAGCGGGCGGAATGTCGTCCTCCAGTTTCACGCAGTTTCATCCCGACGGCAGCTGGAGCCGTGAATCGATCGGCGGTGCCTTCGGCAGCTTCGACAATGGCGCCGGCTTTGCGGTGTCATCCGGGGACAGCGACACCGGCCGCTATGAGGTAAAGAATGGCGTGATGATCCGCTACGACGCTGCTGGCAGCGTGATGGATCATGACTACATCTTCAAAGTTGGCAGCGATATCTGGATCGGTTCGCAGACACTTGGAACCGGCGGCTGATCAGTGCGTCCAGGCGCCCTTGCGGTCGGTTGCGAAATTCTCGCCATATCCGCGGGCGCGGATATTGGAACTGCGGGGCTTCGGTTCGATAACCTCGGTCTCGATGCCCTTTTCCCGCGCATAGGCCACGGCAGCCTCACGGCTGTCAAACCGCAGCCGCACCTGAGCCTGGGTGTCGGAAGATGAGGTCCAGCCCATCAGCGGATCAACCTCACGGTCCAGAGCGGGCCCGAATTCAAGCACCCACAGATGGGTCTTGGCGGTGCCGGACTGCATCGCGGTTCTGGCGGGCTGATAGATCCGGGCACGCATCGCAATCCTCCTGAGCTTCAAGCCCTTATTCCCAAGCGCGCATGAAAGCGCAAGTCCGACCTGCGGGAAAGAGGTGGGAAGAAAAAGCTGTCGGCTGATCCGGGGAGCGGTGGGGTGGGGTGGGATCAGCCGACAGCGCAGTTGCTGCTTGCCCTGTCACCGTGCCTGATTCGGCGACAATTTTCAACCTAAAGGTGTAATGGGCGCGCCCAAATTCGCCTAACCTAGGGTCAGCCTCAACATCAGATATCGGTTGAACTGTCGGAACACGGTAGAGTTGCGGTCGCTGCAATTCAGGCGCCGCATCAGGTTTGCCCGGCGCTTACCGGACAGAAAGAGACTGACGAAGCGCTTGAGTGTCCAGAAAGCTGCGGGTCGGTTGCGGTGGATTTCCTCGGAGACACGGGTCACGCTGTGCCCGATCACGTTGAAAAGTTGCTGTTCCAGATCGATCGACGGGGCGACGGCATCGGTAATGTCCTCTTCCGACGCAATCGTAAACGTGGAGCCGACCACCGCAGCGCGGAACCCTGCCAGCCCATGCCCACCGCCCGGCTGCGGCCCATGGACATGCCTGCCCCGATAGGCGTCAGTCCGGAAACAATCGGCGATCACCACAATGCCCCCCGGTGTCAGAAGGGCTTGGCATTTCGGCAGGCTTTCCGTCATCGGAATATATTGAAAGCTTTCCGAAAAGAGGCACAGGTCAAACGGCCCCTTGCCGGCAAACTCCTCTAACCGGCATTCATGCACTTTCGCGTCCGGGGCGTTCTTCCGGCAGCGGTCAGCCAGAAATGCCGACGGCACCACAATGTCGACCGAGTGGCCAAGCGCCAGCAGCTTCTTGGCCGTTTCACCCGCACCTCCGCCGATGTCGAGGATACGAAGCGGCCCTTCTGGCAGCAGGCCGAACAGCTTTGCAGTGTAGGCATCTTGCGCCGTCCGCAGATTACCGGCGCTCACCTCAAGCCCGGTCCATAGCCCGTAATGCAGGTTCTCGGCGCCCGTCAGCCAGCGGATGAACGCCAGCCCAACGTCAAGGCCCACCGCACGTGTATCGATCTTGCCAGCCATACTGCACCTCTTGCGCCCGTGCCTTAGCCGCTTCCTGCCGCTCCGGCAACGGTTTCGCGGCAATCGGTGCGACACCGCTTGAATCGGAACAAAAACGGATCAACTCTGTCAGGCCGCGAATCCCTCCCAGCCGTGAAGTGAGCAGTGATGCCGCACAACAACTCCAATGCCATCGAAGCCCGGCCCGACGTCCTGACGAAGCCGAAGCTTGAGGGCGGGCGGGCGTTCACGCTGTCCACGCCGTTCCAGCCCGCAGGCGATCAGCCGACCGCGATTGCCGAGCTCAAGGCAGGTGTCCTTGCGGGTGAGCGCAACCAGGTGCTGCTGGGGGCTACGGGCACCGGCAAGACCTTCACCATGGCCAAGATCATCGAGGAGACCCAGCGCCCCGCCATCATTCTGGCGCCCAACAAGACCCTGGCCGCGCAGTTGTATGGGGAATTCAAGGGCTTCTTCCCCGACAATGCCGTGGAATACTTCGTCAGCTACTACGACTACTACCAGCCCGAAGCCTATGTCGCCCGGACAGACACCTATATCGAGAAGGAATCCCAGATCAACGAACAGATCGACCGGATGCGCCACTCGGCCACCCGGGCGTTGCTGGAACGCGATGACGTGATCATCGTCGCGTCAGTGTCCTGCATTTACGGCATCGGTTCGGTCGAAACCTACTCGGCCATGACGCAAGACCTTGTCGTGGGCCAGATGTATGATCAGCGGCGCGTGATGGCGGAACTGGTGGCCCAGCAGTACAAGCGGCTTGAGGCGGCCTTCCAGCGCGGTTCCTTCCGGGTGCGGGGCGACAGTCTGGAGATCTGGCCCGCCCACCTTGAAGATCGCGCCTGGCGCTTTTCGTTCTTTGGCGAGGAACTTGAATCGATTGTGGAATTCGACCCGCTGACCGGGGCCAGGACCGACAATTTCAAGCAGATCCGCATCTACGCGAACTCGCACTATGTCACCCCGCGCCCCACGCTGGCCCAGGCCACCAAAGGCATCAAGGATGAGCTCTTCCACCGGCTGAAGCAGCTTACCGGGGAGGGCAAGCTGCTGGAAGCCCAGCGGCTGGAACAACGCACCAACTTTGACCTCGAGATGCTCGAGGCCACGGGCAGCTGCGCCGGGATCGAGAACTACTCCCGCTACCTGACCGGCCGCGCGCCGGGCGAACCGCCGCCGACGCTGTTCGAATTCATCCCCGACAACGCCATCGTCTTCGCCGACGAATCCCACGTCTCGGTCCCCCAGATCGGCGGCATGTACAAGGGCGACTTCCGCCGCAAGATGACCCTGGCCGAACACGGTTTCCGGCTGCCCAGCTGCATGGACAACCGCCCCCTGAAGTTCGAGGAATGGGACGCGATGCGCCCGCAATCCGTCTTCGTCTCCGCCACCCCCGCGGCCTGGGAGATGGAGCAGACCGGCGGCGTCTTCACCGAACAGGTCATCCGCCCAACCGGCCTGATCGACCCTCCGGTCGAGATCCGCCCGGTCGAGATGCAGGTCGACGACCTTCTGGACGAGATCCGCAAGGTCGCGCTGCGCGGGTTGCGGACCCTCGCCACCGTGCTCACCAAGCGGATGGCCGAGGATCTGACCGATTACCTCCACGAACAGGGTATAAGGGTGCGCTACATGCACTCCGACATCGACACCATCGAGCGCATCGAAATCCTGCGCGACCTGCGGCTGGGCGCCTTCGATGTGCTGGTGGGCATCAACCTGCTGCGCGAGGGGTTGGACATCCCGGAATGTGGCCTCGTGGCGATTCTCGACGCCGACAAGGAGGGCTTCCTGCGTTCCGAAACCTCGCTCATCCAGACCATCGGCCGCGCCGCACGAAACTCAGAAGGCCGGGTCATAATGTACGCCGACCGCATGACCGGCAGCATGGAGCGTGCCATTGGTGAGACCAACCGCCGCCGCGAAAAGCAGGTGGCCTATAACCTGAAACACGGCATCACCCCCGAAACCGTGAAGAAGAACGTGGAGGATGTGCTGTTCGGCACCTGGGTCGGCGACACCGATCAGGCCCGCATCACCACCAAGGTCGACAAACCCATGGTGGGCAAGAACCTTGCGGCCCACCTTGACGCGCTGCGCCTGCAAATGCGCAAGGCGGCTGAGAACCTGGAATTCGAAGAAGCCGCCCGCCTGCGCGATGAGGTGAAGCGGCTGGAGGCGGTGGAACTCGCGGTGGCCGACGACCCGTTTGCCCGTCAAGAGGTGATCGAAGAGGCTGTGGTGGAAGCCACCAAGATGGCTGGTCG
>JANPJZ010000315.1:0-2887 GCA_031425795.1 Rhodobacter sp.
GATGCAACAGCGGTTTCCGGGGCGGGTCTTTGATGTGGGGATTGCCGAGCAGCATGGCGTGACCTTTGCCGCAGGGCTTGCGGCAAGCGGGATGCGGCCATTCTGCGCGATCTACTCCAGCTTTCTGCAGCGCGGCTATGACCAGATCGTGCATGATGTGGCGCTGCAGAACCTGCCGGTGCGCTTTGCCATCGACCGGGCCGGGCTCGTCGGCCAGGACGGCGCGACCCATGCCGGGGCTTTCGACATCGGGTTCCTCGCCGCCTTGCCGAACATGGTGGTGATGGCGGCGGCGGATGAGGCTGATCTTGTCCACATGATCGCCACGGCAGTGGCGCATGACTCGGGCCCGATCGCCTTCCGCTACCCGCGGGGCGAGGGGGCTGGGGTGGAGCTTCCTGCGCAAGGCGTGCCGCTGGTGATCGGCAAGGGCCGGGTGCTGCGTGAGGGGGGGACGCTGGCGGTGCTATCCTTCGGGACGCAGCTTTCCGAGGCGATGGCGGCGGCAGAGGTGCTGGCGGCGGAAGGAATTGCCGTCACCGTGGCTGACGCGCGCTTTGCAAAGCCGCTGGACACTGACCTGATCGACCGGCTGATCGAGGATCACGGTGCATTGGTGACGATTGAGCAGGGGGCAAGCGGCGGCTTTGGCGCGCAGGTGCTGCAGTATCTGGCAGGCTCTGGCGGGCTGGACCGGGGCCGTCTGGTGCGCACGATGACGCTGCCGGACCGCTTCATCGACCAGGCAAGTCCCGCGGAGATGTATGCCGAGGCTGGGTTGACCGCGCTGGACATTGCAGAGGTGCTGCGCGGGCTGGCTGCGAAGCTGGCACAGAAACCGGTGCCAATGTCGCGGCCCCGCGCGATGTGACGCTTGCATTCCGGCGGGTCCTGCGGTCAGGGTGACGTGGGGTCAGCCGGGGTGGGTTCATGTGGGATTTCAGCATCGCGAAGGCGTTGGGCCTGATGGTCAAGACTGCGCCCTTTGTGATCTTCCGGGTGGTCGTGTATTTTGCCATCAGCGCGGCGCTGGTCATCGTGACCGGTACCGGGGCCGGGATCGGCTATGGCGTCGGTCTTTTCGGGGATGTCGAGTTTCAGACGACCAGCACATTCTGGGGCGGGGCTCTGGGATTTGGTCTGACCGTGGGGGTCATCTTCTTTCTGCGGGACTACCTCCTTTACCTGGTGAAGGCCGGGCACATCGCGGTGATGGTCGAGCTGATGGAAGGCAAGCCGGTGCCGGGCGGCAAAGGCCAGATTGCCCATGCGCAAGACGTCGTGACGGCGCGTTTTGGCCAGGCCTCGGCGCTTTTCGCCTTGGACCAGCTGATCAAGGGGGTGGTCGGGGTGATCACCGGGCTGCTGCAGGGGGTGCTGGCCTTCATGCCGATCCCGGGGCTTGACCGGCTGATGGCGGTGTTCCGGGCCTATCTGCGGATGGCGGTCGGGCTGGTGGATGAGGTGATCCTGGGCCACGCGATCCGCACGAGATCAGAAAACGCCTGGGAAGCGGCGCATGACGGGCTGGTGCTTTACGCGCAGAACGCAAAGCCGATGCTGGTCAACGCGGCCTGGCTGACCTTGGTGACCTGGGTGCTGTCCGCGCTGGTCTTTCTGGTGATGCTGGCCCCGGCGGCTGCGGTGGTCTGGCTGCTTCCCGGGGAAAGCGGTGCCGGCATGTTCGTTTTCGCGATCGTCTTCGCCTGGGCCGTCAAGGCCGCGCTGATCGAACCTTTTGCGGTGGCCTGCATGTTGCAGGTCTTCTTCACGGTCACCGAGGGCCAGGTGCCCAATGCCGAATGGCGCGGGCGGCTGACACAGGCGTCCACCAAGTTCCGCAAGCTGGGCGAGCGGGCGCTGACCTGGCAACAGGGATCGGTTGAAGACGAGCTGCGCAGCGCATGAGCGGCGTTGTGCAGCCCGTTCAGCCGTCAGGTGAAAAGGACTTGATCGCCGGTTGCGACGCCATAGGTTCTATGGCAAGACACAGTCTGCAGTTGTCAAAACCGGTGAGTTCAGAATGAGCGACTTCGCAAGCCGCCGCATCATGATGGTGGATACGCAGGTCCGCCCTTCTGACGTCACCAAATTCCCCATCATCGACGCCATGCTGACCGTCCCGCGCGAGCTTTACGTGCCCGGTGACCGGCGCGAGGCGGCCTATGTCGGAGAGAACCTCGAAATCGGGTCAGGGCGGGTCCTGCTTGAGGCAAGGACGCTGGCCAAGCTGTTGGACGCTCTTGATATTCAGCCGAACGAACTTGTTCTCGACCTGGGCTGCGGGCTTGGCTATTCGGCAGCGGTGATCGCGCGGCTGGCGGATACCGTCGTCGCGGTCGAGGCCGATGAGGCGCTGGCGGCCGATGCCCAGCGTCTGTTGTCGGAAGAAGGCGTGGACAATGCGCTAGTGATGGCCGGGCCGCTGCAAGAGGGTGCGCCGAAGCATGCGCCCTATGATGTGATCACGGTGCAGGGCGGGGTGGAAACCCTGCCCGAGGCGATCTTGGCGCAGTTGAAGGACGGCGGCCGCATTGGTGCGGTCTTCATGGACGGGGTGCTTGGCACCGCGATGGTTGGATTCAAGAGTGACGGGCGCATGAGTTGGCGGTCGGTGTTCAACGCTGCTGCTCCGGTCCTTGCCGGATTTCGCAAGACCCGCAGTTTCGCGCTGTAGGTCAAAACTCCTGTCCGGCCCGGGTCTTGCCCGGTCGGCTCATTGATTGGATTGCCCGCATTTATCTGCGGGCTTTGGAAAGGCGGACGCGATGCGCGCTTTGTGTCGGGCAATGGTAGTGGCGATGGCGGGCCTTCTGGCTGCGCCGATGGCAGGGGCCGAGACCCTGACCGATGCCTTGATTGCCGCTTACCGGAATTCGAACCTGCT
>JANPJZ010000316.1:0-6256 GCA_031425795.1 Rhodobacter sp.
GGTGATGGTGGCCCCGTAGCGCTCCTGCTCTTCAGGGCGGTTGCGCGGGCGGTCGAAGGCGATGACCCGGGTGGCCAGGGCAAAGGCCTCGCGCATGTCATGGGTGACCATGACAACGGTCATCTCGTGCTCATGCCACAATCGGCGCATCAGGCCGTGGATTTCGGTCCGGATGCCGGGATCGAGCGCTCCGAAGGGCTCGTCCAGCAACAGGAGCTTCGGTCGCACCATCAGCGTCTGGGCCAGCGCAAGGCGCTGCTGCATGCCACCCGACAACTGGGCCGGAAACTTCGATTCAGAGCCCGAAAGCCCGACCTCGGCCATCAAGGCGGCCGCTTCCTCTGCCAGCCTGCGCCGCGCCGTGCCCCAGACGCGCCCACTTAACCGGGCGGCCTGAAATTCCCGCCCCAACATGGTGTTTTCCAGCGCCGTCAGATGCGGAAAGACCGAATAGCGCTGATAGACCACCCCACGGTCCGGCCCGGGTTCACGCGGCAAGGGGACGCCGTCCATCAGGATCGAGCCGCGCGTGGGCTGTTCCTGCCCAAGCAGGAGGCGCAGAAATGTCGTCTTGCCGCAGCCAGAGGGGCCGACCAGTGCGACGAAGGCGCGCGGGGTAACGGTGAGGCTCACGTTCTCCAGGACGACCTGGCGACCGTATTCCTTCCACAGTCCGTGCACCGTGAGAGCGGTCATGGCGCTGCCTCCGGCTCGGCCCAGGGGTACAGGCGGCGGCGCAGCAGGCGCAGTGTCAGGTCCATCGCGACCGCAAGGAGCGTGATCCAGATCACATAAGGAAAGATGATGTCCATCGACAGGTAGCGACGGACGAGGAAGATGCGGTAGCCAAGCCCGCCCTCGGCAGAAATCGCCTCGGCGGCGATCAGGAACAGGAAGGCGGGGCCAAGCTGCAGCCGCAAACTGTCGATCAGCCTTGGCATCACCTGCGGCAAGACGATCCGCCATGCGATCAGCCAGCTTGAGGCCGAGAGCGTTTCCGCCTTCACGATCTGCTCGCGGGGCAGGGCGACGGCGGTAAGTGCGAGATCACGGGTCAGAATCGGAGCGACGCCGATGACGATCAGCGCGATCTTCGACACTTCTCCCAGGCCAAGTACGATGAACAGCACCGGCAGCAAGGCCAGCGGCGGAACCAGCGACAGGAAGGCCACGAACGGGGCCAGGATCGCCCGCGCCACCGGCAGCACCCCGATCAGCAGACCCAGCACAAGCGCGATGGCCGTGGCAATCGCAAGACCGCTCCACAGGCGGAAAAGACTGGCGGCCGTATCGGTCCAAAGAAGATAATCCCCGGTCCGCTTGTCGGGTGTCAGAGCCATGACCTCGATCATCCGGCCCATGGTCGAAAGAGCCGGCAAAAGCTTGTCGCCGGGGTTCTCGGCCAATCGCAGCGCCGAACCGATCAGATAGGCCAGCGCGAGAAGGAAGAAGGGCAGGGCGGCCAACAAGAGCCGCCCCCCCTTGCCGGAGTGAATGTTGATCAGCCGCATCTTGCGACCGTTATAGCGTGCCGTCGGCGGCCATCTGCATGTAGTCGGCCGTGAAGCGCAGCTTGACGTTGGCGGGGTCGCCCAGCACCTCGCCGCCAGGCAGTTCGATCCCTATCACGTCTGCGGACGGCGCACCTGAACCAAGAAGTCCCTTGTCGAACAGGAAGCCGCGCACGAGTTCCATCGTCGCCTTGAGGTCGGGCGAGGTGGTGAAACTCACAGCATCGGCGGGTTTGTCGAACAGCTTGGTTGCAGCCAACTGCGCCTCGAACCCCGCCTGATCTGTGCCCGAGGCCGCCCCCATCGCCGCCCGGGCCGCCGCACCCTCCGGCGTGTCCGAGGCCATCACCGTCACGGTCTCATACCAGATGCCCGCCAGCGCCTTTCCGAAATCCGGATTTTCGGCCAGCGCTGCGGTGCTGGCTACCATCAGGTCGATGATCTCGCCGGGAATCTGGGCGCTGTCGAACACCTTCGTCGCGTCCGGAAGCTTTTCGATTTCCGCGACCATCGGGTTCCAAGTGACCATCGCGGCCACATCCTCGGTCTGGAAGGCTCCGACCATATCTGGGTCGGCGGTGTTGACGACTGTCACATCCGCCTCGGACAGACCGACCGAGTCCAGCGCCCGTGCGAGCAGGTAATGCGAGACGGAGAATTCCACCAGGTTGACCTTCTTGCCTGCAAGATCGGCAAGGCCGCCAGAGCCCTTCAGGAAGACCGCGTCATTGCCAGCCGAAAAGTCGCCGACAATCACTGCTGTGGTATCCACTCCGCCGGCGGACGGTATGGACAGCGCGTCCATGTTCGTCACGGTGACGGCGTCATAGGCCCCTGCCGTGTACTGGTTCAGGGACTCTACATAGTCGTTGAACTGGGTGACCTCGATCGTGAGGCCATACTTGTCCGCCCAGGTCTTGACGATGCCGGCATCAGCGGCATACCCCCAAGGCATCCAGCCGACATAGATCGACCAGGCGACACGGAAATCGGTGCGGGCTTGCGCCAGAGCGGGACGTGCCAGTGGCAGTGCCAGGGCCGATACGCCGGCCAAAAGCAAAGAGCGACGAGAGATCATGGGTCTTCCTTTCCTGTTCGATGGGAAATGGACGACCCTTCGCCGCCAATCCCTTGGCTTGACGAGGTCTCCCGGGTTTTTGTCCCGCCGTGCGCCGCCGGGGATGTCTCTCCCGGCGGTGATAGCTCTCGGACCAGACACGCCCGAAAGCGCCGGAACCCTAGCCATCAACTCACTTCCAACGATGCCGCACCACCCGGGCTCGGCAATGGGGCGCGCAGGGGGAAAGACCGGCGACTGGCCCGTTGCCTGAACAATGGGCAGTCCTGCGGCGATTTGCCTGAAAATTGGCCATCACCGGGCGCAGCGCGCCCCAAGGGCAGGCGACTCAGCTCTTCCGCAAGGTGCGGGGCCACCGCTGCGCACCAGCTGACTGTCCGCCGATCTTGGCGCGCATCGATCGCGAGATGATCCTTGAACGGCTGCCTCCGATAAGGTCCAATACGGCATGACCCGCATGCCCCTCCTGTCCTGGGCCGACTGTGCCCCCCGCCTTGTCGCCGTCGCCGCCGGTCGTGCAGCCGCTGATCTTGTCATCCGGGGCGGCACCCTTGTGAACGTTCAAAGCCGCGAGGTCTTGCCCGGTTGGCAGGTTGCCGTGGCCGAAGGGCGCTTTGCCTATGTCGGGCCGGATGCCAGCCATTGCATCGGGTCTGAGACCGAGGTTGTTGATGCCACCGGTCAGTTTCTGATACCCGGCCTTTGCGACGGGCACATGCATATTGAATCCGGCATGCTGACACCGGCCGAATTCGCCGCCGCCGTGATACCGCACGGCACGACGACCATGTTCACCGACCCGCACGAGATTGCCAATGTCCTTGGCCTGCGCGGCGTGCGGATGATGCATGACGAAGCGCTGCTGCAACCCATCAACATCTTCACCCAGATGCCCTCTTGCGCCCCTTCGGCCCCTGGACTGGAAACCACGGGCTATGAAATCGGCCCCGATGATGTGGCCGAAGCGATGCTCTGGCCCGGTATCATCGGTCTGGGCGAAATGATGAACTATCCCGGCGTCATCAGCGGCAGTCAGCAGATGCTGGAAGAGATTGCCGCCACGATGCGCGCGGGCAAGGTGGTGGGCGGGCATTATGCGAGCCCCGATCGCGGCATTCCGTTCCACGCCTATGTCGCGGGTGGCCCGGCGGACGACCATGAAGGCACGCGGGAATCCGACGCCGTCGACCGGGTCCGGCAGGGCATGCGCTCGATGCTGCGGCTGGGCTCGGCCTGGTATGACATCGAAAGCCAGATCACAGCGATCACTGAAAAGGGTCTTGATCCGCGCAACTTCATCCTGTGCACGGATGATTGCCACTCTGGCACGCTGGTGCATGAGGGGCACATGAACCGCGCGGTCCGCCACGCCATCGCCTGCGGCTGTGACCCGCTGATCGCGATCCAGATGGCGACCATCAACACCGCCACCCACTTCGGACTGGAGCGGGAGTTGGGCTCGATCGCGCCCGGGCGGCGGGCGGATGTGATCCTGACCTCGGACCTGCGGGGGTTGCCGATTGACGCGGTCTTTGCGCGGGGTGCGAAGGTGGCCGAGGCCGGGCGTCTGACGGTCAGCTGTCCGCACTTCGCATGGCCCGACGATGCCCGCGCGACGGTTCGGCTTGCCCGCAATCTGACTGCTGCAGACTTTGTCGTTCCCGCACCAGAAGGCGCACGGCACGTAACCGCCCGTGTCATCGGGGTCGTGGAAAACCAGGCCCCCACGCGGGCCCTGACGGCCGATCTGGTCGTGGCCGACGGCCGGGTCGAAGCTCAAGGTGACGTGGCCCAGATCGCGCTGGTCGAACGGCACCGGGCGACCGGGCAGGTGGTCAATGCCTTCGTTTCAGGCTTTGGCTATGAGGGCAGGGTCGCCATCGCCTCTACCGTTGCACATGACTCCCATCACATCATCGTCGTCGGCACCGACCGGGAGCAGATGGCCCTGGCCACCAACCGGCTGGCCGAGGTCGGGGGCGGGGTCTCGCTCTGGCGCGACGGGAAGGAACTGGCCCTCGTTGAACTGCCGATTGCAGGCCTTATGTCCGACCGCCCGGCAGGCGATGTTGCCGACAAGGCGCAAGCCCTCGTGGCCGCGATGATTGACTGCGGTTGCTCGCTGAACAACGCCTACATGCAGCACTCGCTGCTTGCGCTGGTCGTGATCCCCGAACTCCGCATCTCCGACAAGGGGCTGATCGACGTGACCCGCTTTGCCGTGACCGACCTCTTCGTCACGCACGCCTGATAAACCTCTGACGGGCCGCTTCGCAGAGCCGCGTGACTCCTTCCAACGAAGACGTGTTGCCCAGCCTCCGCCCCTACTGAACCAGGTCCCACTGCAACGGGCTGTCCAGCCGCGACGCGCCATGTATGCTGACGGTATGTTTGCGGGTTCCGGGGATTGGCGATGGTTGTAACCTTGAAGGAAGTGGCGGAACGGGCAGGGGTCTCGCGATCCGCTGTTTCCCGTACGTTCACCGACGGCGCCTCGGTGTCAGCCAAGACTCGTGCCAAGGTGGAAAAGGCGGCGGATGACCTGGGCTATGCACCAAATGCGCTGGCCTCAAGCCTGACCACCGGGCGGACGAAGCTGATCGGGCTGATCGTCAACAACTTTCACAACCCGCTGATCCTTGAAGTCTTCGATCTCTTTACCCGCGGCCTTCAAGCGCGCGGCCTTCGTCCGCTGCTGGTCAACCTGACTTCGGCCACCGATCCCGCCCAATCGGTGCGGATGCTGCGGCAATATTCGGTGGACGGGGTGATCGTGGCCTCCTCGACCTTGCCGGCCAGCTTTGCCGCAGCCTTCAAGGCGGCCGGGTTTCCGGTTGTCCATGCCTTCGGGCGCAGGTCTGATGCGCCGTCCGTCCATGTCGCCGGCATCGACAACATGGCCTGCGGTCGCATGGCTGCGGAGGCGCTGATCGCGCGGGGCCACCGCCATGTCGGATTTCTGGGCGGACCTGAGGCCGCAAGCTCTACCCAGGATCGCGGAGCAGGCTTCCTGGCCGCGTTGCACGACCATTCCACCATCAAGGTCGATGTCAGCTACGCCGCCGACTACACCTTCGAAGCAGGCCGTGCCGAGATGCAGAAGCTGTTGCGGTCCGACCCGGCCGAGGCCTATTTCTGCGGGGACGATCTTCTCGCCGTCGGCGCCATGAGTGCGGTGCAGGACGCAGGCCTGTCGGTGCCCGGCGATATCGGGCTTATCGGATTGAACGACATGGAGATGTCACGCTGGCAGAACATCGGGCTGACGACGATCCACCAGCCCGTGGCCGAAATCATCGCTGCGGCCATCGAGCTGGTCGTAGAGACGATCGAGATTCCGGATCGCCCGCTTGAGGTGCGCATGTTCCCCTGCCGCCTGATCGAGCGGCGCACCCTGCGCTAGCGGAACATCGGCGGTCGGGCGTCCAGCCATTGCCCCCCTGTCTTGGCCGAAGCAACTGCGGTATGGACTGCCGCCATCGACCGCACCCCGGCGGCGGCAGTAGGAAGACCGTCGCGCGCCGTCCCGCGAATGGCATCGGCCAGATCGCAATAGATGTTGGCGACCGCCAGTGGAAAGCCTTCGGGGTGCGCGATGGCGACGCGGGACAGGCGCTTGGCGTCGTCGTAGAGCCCGCTTTCGCCCTTCTCCATGATCTGCGTGCGC
>JANPJZ010000317.1:0-14775 GCA_031425795.1 Rhodobacter sp.
AGACCGGCAAGCCAAAAACTGACAGTTGCGAAATCACGACCTCAGTCGAGGTAGCAGTCCGGTGAAGGTCCGGATCGGGCACCTTGCCCCCACAACCTTCTTCTCTCAATGTATGGTGGCATTTGATGCCAACCCACATCAAAAGGAGCGGCGGGTGTCCAGTCCTCGGCGCCGCTCCGATCCAACGCTGCGGCAGCGCTTTGCTATGAGATCAATACGGTATCATAGCGGGCGGCAAGTTCTTCGATGCCGTGCGGGAACACTGCGGCGAGTTCCTTGAACATCTCCTCGATGCCGCCGGGCGTGAAGGTGACCAGCGAACGCACCGGGGTGTCGGCAAGGTTCACCCAGGCGTGGGCCACGCCGCGCGGGATCAGAACGCTGGTCCCGGCTGGCGCGTCGAATTCAACGCCGTCGCAAACGAAATGCATCTCGCCCTGCTGGATGAAGAAATCCTCGTCGGCGCTGCGGGGGATGTGGGGAGGTGCGCCTGCACCCGGTGCCGCGATGGATTCGACGACCGAAAAGCGGCCGCCAACCTGCCCGCCGGGCACATGGATCGCCATCTGCTCGCCCGGCACCGTAGCAAACCAGTTCAACTCAGCGGAATCGGCCGTGTAGTGTGGCAATGCAGCGGCCGACTGGGGCGTTTCGGCCAGAGCAGGTCTCACGGATGCGGCCGCACTGATCAGCGCCGCCCCCGCGACGAAGCTGCGGCGGCCAAGGGAATTCTCATAACTTGTCATATCAGTTCCAATCTCGACGCCCGGTGAAGTCCCGGCGTTGGTCGTGGAATAGAGCATTCGGCTCAGGTCCGATTGCACGAGGAACGCATGTTTTGGACGATCCCGTCACGGTGGGCGAGGTGAAGCGCGACAGCCCCTTCAGGCCGCGAGACGGTTCCTCCGCCATGACCCCGGCGTAGTCCCGGAAATTCCGCTGAACACGCGGGTGAAATGGCTCTGGTCGGCAAAGCCGCAGTCCAGTGCAATCTCGGCAAGGCTCAGATCCGTCGCAAGAAGGTCCCGCGCCCGGTCAATGCGCCGCGCCTGCAGCCAGCCATGCGGAGTCATGCCCGTCGACACCTTGAACGCCCTGGCAAAGTGGGTGGTGGAGATCCGGCATTCGTCGGCGACATCCGCCAGCGTCCGGTCACCGGTCAGGCTGGACGCGATCAGCTCCTTGGCCAGACGCTCCTGCCACGGCGCAAGCCCGCCGCTCCGCCTGCGTTCGGCGTCACGCAAGCCACCGTAGGTGCGGGCAAGATGCACATGCAGAGCAAGCAGCATGTGGTCGACGAAAAGCTGACTGGTCTCGCCAGGCTGCGCCAGGGCCCCGAGCAAGGTGTGCTTGATCATGTCGAGCATGGGATCGACCGTGTCCCAGCCATCCCCTGCCTGCAGCCGGTCGATCGGCGGCGAGTCCGCGTCATCGGCCAGGTCATCCATCGCGGCGCGCGGGATGTGCAGGTGCAGGTTGTCGAGCCTGCCCCTGATCCGGCAGCTTGGCGCGGTCCGCATGTCGGCGAAATTGAAGGACGTGTTCGGCCCTGCGCCCTGCGCATGATGCTGGCTGTCGAAGACCGACTGATGTCCCGGCCGGTCGCCAACATGGAGGATGGCCACGAAGGCATCCTCGGGGACCGCCTTTAGCAGAACCTCCTCGGCATGGTCATGGCTGAAGCGCGCCAGAGTCAACCTTGCGGTCCGATGCTTCGCCTGCAGCACCGCACCACGGGGTGCGAGGTCGTCGATCCAGAAGATCTCGGGTCCTGGCATGGCAAGATCCAATCAAAGGCTGGGTGCGCCAGGTGCCATACTGCATGGGCACCCGGGACCATTGCCCTACACCGTTGCCTCGGTCGCGGCCACACGGGTCTCTGTGCCACCCGACAATGTGCGCCCGATGCGTGCGTTTCCGCCCAATCACCGGGTTGATCGGTCATGCACCGCGCGCGGCTCTTCCAGCTTAGGGAGCACCGGGATCGTTCGAACGGTTCGGCGCCGGCGCCAGGCTCTCGGCGGCTTGAAGCACCCGTCGCTCGTCACGGCTCGCAATGGAAGAACGCAATCTTGCACGGTAGGTCCGGCTGACCGGCAATCCCAAAGCTGTGTCCAGCCGGCAGATCACGCGATCCCCGTCGGTTTCAAGCGCAACGACATGCGCCAGCGCGATCCAGTGCGAGCGGTGGATCACTTGTCCGGGGATCACGCCAAGCGCTTCCACGGCGCGGCCGAAGGACATCAGGACCAGGGCCTCTCCACTGCGGGTGTAGACGCGCAGATAGTGCAGTTCGGCCGAAACCGCGGCGATATCCGTCCCGATGCGCCGGGGCAGGCGCGACAAGAGATCAAGCAACGGCGTGCGCGCCTCGGACGTCGGCCGGGTCACATCAGGCAGGGTCGGTGTGCCACCGGCCGCCAGTGCTCCAACCGCCAGTGCGTCGCCCGCATCATCCGCATCCTTCTGCTGCGCGATCATGATCAGGCGCGGGCTGTTCAGAAGCACCCAGAACAGAACGGAGGTCGCGCCGCTGTCGCGCAGCTCGTCCAGCAGACCGGAGATGGAGATCGGCTCACGGTTCATCAGATCGGTGTCCAGAAACGCAATCCTGTCCAGCAGCAGAAGATTGAAGACCGAAAACAGGACCGCGCCGACCACACCGACCGCAGTGACCAGCAAGAGAGGGGGCAAGCGCTCGAACACCGCGATACGGCCAAGGGTGATCTGCGCCAGCTCGAACAGGAACAGGGCGGAAGCGACATGTGCCAGCCAGAACACGATCCGCGCAAACAGGCCAAGCCCGCTCGATGCCGAAGGCTCGCTCAGGGCAAGGCCGAAGGAAAGGACGGCCCCTGCGGCAACCAGATACCCTGTCCAGGACTTCCGGGGGTCGATACGGGCCACAAGGTCATCAAGCAGCGGAAAGGGTGGTCTGCTGGACAAGGTAACCTGCTTCGATAGCGCTTCTTTTCCGAAAGCTAGCCGACCGCCCCTCCATTTCAAACCGCCATGATCGGCGTTCATGCAAACAGGACGTCCGTTCGTGCAGAGCGGCTGGTACCAAACCAGGCGAGAGTGCAGCACCGGTGCGACAGGTCACATGACCCCACTCACACGCTTACCCTGGTGCAGCACCAATGACGCCGACCGATCCTTTGCGTTCTGCCTTTGGGCGGGGCACCCCGTCGCAGACGCAGGCCGGGACCGGCTGGGTCTGGGCGGTCGCTTCCCTGCCACGGTTCCATGGCGCAGGCCGTTCGCGATGGCAGGGCAACCGCCATGTCTGATCTGGGTAATGTCTCGAAGCCTCCGGCCCTGCCAAAGCAGGTCCCCATCGCCACCAACGCAGACCGCCAGGCAGCCCGGATGCTTGGGTGCATACTCCTCAGCTTCGCTGTCTTCGCGATCTGGCCGGAAATCGATCTTCGCGTTTCAGACGCCTTCCATGATCCGGCGAACGGGTTCCTGATTGAAGGCAATCCACTTACCGAAGCGTTCCGCTTGGCCATCTGGAATGCCGCCATCGTGCTTTGCATGGCAGCCGCTTTCGGCACTGCCCTTGGTCTTGCCGGTCGGGCATTTGGTCTGCCGCCCCGCGCCTGGGGCTTTATCGTGATGCTCTACATCCTTGGTCCGGGCTTGATGGTGGAAATGCTGACAAAGCCGCTCTGGGGACGGGCAAGACCTGCCCAGACTGCCGAATTCGGCGGCGCCTTTCACTTCACCCCACCGAACGAACTGGTCGACATCTGCGCGCGCAACTGCTCGTTCGTCTCCGGGGAAGTCTCGGGCGCCACGGCGACGGCGCTGGCCCTTGTTCTTCTGCGCTTTCACCTGAAGCACCGGCTGCACAAGGGCGTGTCGACCGTCCTGCTGGCCGCCGCCTGGTGCCTGCCGCCGGCCGTCGCGTTGCAGCGCGTTGCCGCCGGCCGGCACTTCCTTTCCGACACCGTCTTTGCAGTGCTGTTCACGCTGCTTCTGGCCCTGGCGCTGTCGGCGCTTCTTCGACCCCTGCAGCCCGAAGTGCCCTCGGCGAGAGAAGGTCAGGCGGCGGCCCGGGCAGGCCGCTGGTGAAAGACGCATCGCAGCGCGCCACACGCTGGCGTGACGCGCACTTGGCTTCTCCGCCCCGGCTGCTTAGGTAACCCTCCCCGGAGGCCCACATGCAAAACTTCTCGCTTCTCGACCTGTCCCCGATCCCGGAGGGCAAGACCGCTGCGGACGCACTGGCGGCGACTGTCGCGCTGGCCCAAGCTGCAGAGGGGTGGGGATACCACCGCTACTGGTTGGCCGAACACCACAACATGCCCGGCATCGCAAGCGCGGCGACGGCTATCGTGATCGGTCAGGTTGCTGCCGCGACGAGGTCCATGCGGGTCGGGGCGGGCGGCATCATGCTGCCGAACCATGCGCCCCTTGTCATCGCCGAACAGTTCGGAACCCTCGCGACGCTCTTTCCTGACCGGATCGACCTTGGCGTGGGCCGTGCCCCGGGGACCGACATGCCCACCGCCCGGGCGCTCCGGCGGCACTTGGCACCCGAAGACAGCTTTCCCCAGGATGTGCAGGAGCTGATCGCCTACTTCGACGTGTCGGCCACGGGACAGCACGTCCGCGCCATTCCAGGTGAAGGCACGCAGGTCCCGGTCTGGGTCCTTGGCTCCAGTCTTTACGGGGCCCAGCTTGCGGCCCATTTCGGGTTGCCCTACGCCTTCGCTACGCACTTCGCCCCTGCGATGCTGGGTGAAGCGCTGGCGATCTATCGCAGGACCTTCCGGCCATCCACCAGACTGCCCGAGCCCTACGTGATGCTTGCGGCAGGAGTTTGCGCCGCTGAAACCGACGCCGAGGCTGAATTCCTCCGCTCCTCGCAGCTTCTTGCATTTGCGCGGATGCTGACCGGCAGTCCGGGCAAGCTTCCCCGCCCGGTAGAGGACGTGGATCGCGGAATCCCATCACAGGTCATGGCGCAGGTTCGCCAGACGCTGTCATTTTCCGCAACCGGCTCTCGTGCGACCGTCCGTTCGCAGCTCGCCGCAATCTTGGACACCTACCGTCCGGACGAGGTGATCGTGACCGGGATGATCCACGATCAAACCGCGCGGCTCCGGTCCTTCGAGATTGCGGCGGATGTTCTTGCCGGCCTGAAGGACCGGGCGGCTGTCACCTAGCTGAATAAGCAGCAGACCCTCCAATGCAAATGGGCCATATTGCCAGCATTATAAGGGATATAATCAAACACAGCGGATTTGCACCCCAGTTTAAAGGGTGCCAATCTGCAACAGGCAGCAGCTGGGCAATCACGGATATGCCCGCCAAGACTTGCGCCGCTTCGCGTCGCTTAATAAAGTCTTAATTTCTGAAAAGTTGCCGATTACATCGGCCAATAATCAAGGATTCTTTCATGAAATACAGCATTTCGATGCTCCTTCTAGCCATGTCCGCACCCAGCCTGACAATGGCTCAGGACATTTCGGGTGGCGTGACGCTTGGCTTTGGTTCCCACGAGGATTCCGAGTTTTCGCAAGACCTTGCGTCGGCTAGCCTCGACGGCAGGCTCAATCTTCTATTCGACAATGGCATTATGTTCGGCGTATCGGCCGGATATATCAACGTTGGCAGCGACGATTCCGAAGACGATATCCAGGGGGATTTCGTCGGCCTTGATCTTGGCTACCGCTTTTCAAATGGCATGTCCCTTGGGGCCTATGTCGAAGAGCTCACGCTGGGCACCGATGCATCGCCCATCGACATTTCGCTTCGGTCGGTTGGCTTGACTGGCGCTTATGAAAGCGAAGGCCTGAAACTGGGTGCCTTCCTTGGTGAAACCACGACAAGTCCGGATCTTGGCGCCGACATCAGCAATATCGGACTGACGGCCAAATACGCCGTCCAGCCCAAGCTGAACATCGGCGGCGCTTTCCTCCGTGCCACGATCGACGCCTCCGGTGAGGCGGTCGACATCGACATGGTCGGCATCGCGGCGACCTATGGCATCAACGACCAGGTTTCCATCTTCGGCGGTGTAAGCCGCACCACGCTTGGCCAGGCTGACCTGGATATCACAACCATGGGCCTCGGCGCGGGCTATGACCTGACGCAGATGGCAGGCGTCGCTTCAAGCGTCTCCCTGGAAGTGGCGCGCACCGAGCAGTCCAGTGGCGACGAAAGCTCTGCCTTCGACACGGTCCGGATCGGCCTGACCTTCCCGCTGGGCGGCAAGAGCACCGAGGCACCGCTGAACAGCGTTGCGGATTCGATCTTCAACCCGCGCCGTGGCGCCTTGAACGCGGCTCTGACCGGCGCGTTCTGATTTCGACCAAAAGGGCGGCGGAGCGATCCGCCGTCCCTCTCATGAAAGCGGATCAGCCGCGGGCAGCCCAGGCCCTGGCGATATAGGTCGCCGTCATCAGGTCCAGATGCGCTCCGCCACCGTTCTTGGCGATGGTGATTTCCTCCGCCGACCGCCGCGCGAACAGCGCCGGATCGTCGTAGAAATCCGCGATGATGTCAGCCTCGCGGATCGCACCCGAGGCGATGGGTGCCATGATCTCGCCGATGTGGTGGAGAGTGGTCGCCCGCGAGTCGACAAAGACCCGCGCCTGCGCCATGGCCATGTCATCCACCTCGCGCATCGCCGGGGTATAGGCCCCGATCAGATCCAGGTGCTGGCCCGGCTGCAGCCAGTCGCCCCTGATCAGCGGTTCCCGCGCCAGCGTTGCCGTGCAGATGATGTCCGCCGCCTTTACCGCCGCTTCCAGATCATCGGCAACCGGCAGGCCCATGCCCTCGGCCGTCTTGCGCGTCCGGCTCCAGACCGTGAACTCGGCGCCCGGAAAGAGGCTGGAATAGGCGTCGACCATCGATCGCGCGACCACGCCTGCACCGACGAGAAGAATGCGCCGGCTGTCCTTGCGCGCCAGCCGCGACGCCGAAAGAAGGCTGTCCCCCGCCGTCTTCCACTTGGTCACCAGATGAAAGTCCAGAAGCGCCGTCAACTCGCCCGTCACGTCGTCGAAGACGTTGACGATCCCGTTGACCGTAGGCTTGCCCCGCCCGGCATTGCCCGGAACGATGGTCCCAACCTTCACCAGCGCGCCCAACCCGTCGATCCAGGCGGCCCGGTCCAGCATCGTGTCCACGCCCCGGTACAGGAACAGGTCGGCGATCTCTGCCTTTGGCAGCCGGTGTCCGGCCTCGAACGCGGCAAGAAGGCCCGGCCAATCCAGATGCGCCTCGGCTGCAAAGGGGATCATCTCGACTGTCATGGCCCTGCCTCTTCGGGTGTCAGCAAGCCCTCGGCCACCAGCCGTGCCGCCAGGCCTTGCCAGGTTTCAAACTGATGCGTCCGCCAGCCCCGTCGCGCCGCCGCCGTGATGTTCTCGGCCTTGTCGTCGGTGAACAGCAGCCACTCCGGGGCGATCCCGCAATCCGCCTCGACCATCGCATAGATCTGCGGATCGGGCTTCGTCACGCCCATCCGCCCCGAGACATATTCCCGGTCGAACTCGCCCAGGAAATCCAGCTTGGTCCGTGCTTCCTCAAAGGAGTGGCTCCCGAAATTCGTCAGCGCGAAGACCGGCACGCCCCTGCGCCGCAGCGCCCGGAGCAGCGCGATCGACCCCTCGATCCGCGGGCTCGCCAGCTCGATCCAGCGGTCATACCACATGCGGATTTCGGGGGCCCAGCCGGGGTGCCGGTCAGCCCAACCGTAGATCGTCTCGCGGAACAGCCCGCCCGCGTCGACGATCTCGTTCATTCCGTGCAGGTCGACCTCGGCGAACAGCAGACGGCGACGGTCCTCGCCGATCACCCGGTCATAGAACGCTTCGGGCTTCCAGCGCGTCAGCACATTGCCGATATCGAAGATCACCGCCTCAGGCTGCATCGCTTCTCCGTCTCCGCCCTCGGTTCAGGGACGTCTCCCGCCACAAGGTATAAAGGCCAGATCCGCAGATCAGTGCAATCCCCACCCAGGCAGTCAGGTCCGGGAAGGTGCCAAAGACCAGCACACCCCAGAAGATGGCCAGCGGCATCCCCACATATTCGAAGGGCGCGATCAGCCCCGCCTCTGCCGTCCGGTAGGCCTGTGTCACCATCATTCCGCCGATCCCCACGGCAAGCCCGGTCGCGGCAAAGATCGGCCAGTCGCCCAGCGGCGGCCAGACCCAGGGGCGGAACAGGAACCCCCAAAGCGGATCATCCGTCGCCATGTGCCCGTCCCCAACCCATAACCCCATCGCAAGGCTGACCACGATGAACCCCGCCTGCACGTAGAACCCCAGGGTCATCGCGCTTTCCGTGCCGCCCATCTGCCGCGCCAAAAGGTTGCCCGAGGCGTAAAGGATGGCCGAGATCAGCACCAGAATCGCGGCAGGCTGGATCACCCCGGCCCCGGGGCGCAGCATGATAAGCACGCCGACCATGCCCAGGATCACCGCCATCCAGCGCCGTGACCCCACCTTCTCGCTCAGGAAAGCCACCGACAGCAACGTCACCACGATGGGGCTGACAAAGGCCACCGCCACGGCATCGGCCAATTCCATCGCCGCCAGACCGACGAAGAAGGTCACGTTCGACACCATCACGATCGCGACCCGCAGCAGGTGCGTGCGGGGCCGACGGGTGACCAGCTGGCGGAACCCGGTGCCGCTTACGGCGATGAAGGACAGGATGATCGCCATCGCCACGAAGGCGCGGATCAGGATCACCTGATGCAGCGCATAGCCCCCCGATAGGAACTTGATCGCCACATCGTTGACCGAAAAGATCAGCGTGCCGCCAATCGCGAATAGGATGCCCGTCAGGGCCTGAGACCGTGCCATGCGGGCAGAGAATCCCTTGCCTGTGGTTCCGTCTGTCCTGCCCGCGACATCGCAGCGGCGGGGGCGGATTACCCCGACGTTACCCGGCGCGGCCCTTCGTCGGGCGAGCGGGGCCTTGTGACTGGCTTGAGGTGGTTCGGGCCGCTTGCGTCAACCAGGGTTAACGATTGGTGACCCGATTCCAGCAACCCATTGAGAACATGTGACTACCCCGGATGTCCCTGCCCGGGACACCTAGCGAAGCACCCGGTCCAGCACATCCAGAAACCGGCTCCGGTCCGCTTTGGAGAACAGCTTGCCCCCACCCTGCCGGAACGGATCGGCCGACCGCAGGTCTGCCATCAGGTCCCGCGTCGCCAGCGCCATGCCGACGTTGGCCGCCGTCAGCTCTTCACCGTTGTGCTTGACCACCCGCGCCCCCGCCGCCACGCATTTCGCAGCCAGTGGAATATCCCCCGTCACAACCACATCGCCCGGCCCACAGGCCTCGGCGATCCACTTGTCAGCCTCATCGGGGCCGGCGGCGACGAAGACGCTTTCGACAAGGGGGTTCTGCGAAGGCCGGATGCCGCCGTTCGACACCAGCACCATCCTGACGCCATGCCGCGTCGCCACCCGCTCGGCCTCGGTCTTGACCGGGCAGGCATCGGCATCGATGAAGATCCGCCGCGTCATGGAGAGGCGAAGACCTGCACCCAGTAGTAGTAGAAGGGCTTGCTGTTGCCCATGATCGGCTTGTCATTGGCCTGATAGGCCACCGCAACCCCGGTATCCTTCAGCTTGCAGTCAAGAATGTTCTTGCGGTGCCCCGAACTGCCAAGCCAGCCGTAAGCGGCCTCTCTGGCGGTATCCATCCCGGCGGCGATGTTTTCAGCGACCCGGCGATAGACGTAACCCTGCTTCTTGACCCGCTTGGAGAACTTGCTGCCATCCTTGTTGGCGTGGCCGAAGAAATCCTTCACCGCCATGTTGGTGGCATGGGTCTTCGCTGCCGCCATCAGCTTCGCGTTGATCTTCAGCGGCCCGCACCCGGCCTTGGCCCGTGCGGCGTTCATGATGGCGACAACCTCTTTCGCCGTCGCCGTGGCCGACCCGCTGGGGGCCGAGGAGGAGCTGGTGTCAAGCACCACATCCGTTGCATTGGCCAGCACCGCTGCCGGCGACTGTGCAAGGGTCAAGCCCAGGGCCAGCGCAAGGGCGCTATGCCAGGAACGCCTCCGCATGGAACGAGACGTGGTCTTCCATGAAGGTCGAGACAAAGAAATAGCTGTGATCATAGCCCTTCTGCATCCTGAAAGTGCCGCCCTGCCGGGTGGCTGCCATTGCCTCGGCCAGAGCTTCCGGCTTCAGCTTGTCCAGAAACTGGTCTGCCGTTCCTTGATCCACCAAGATTGGTCCGTCAAAGCCGCGCTTCTTTGTCAGAAGTGTGGCATCATGCGAAAACCACGTCGATTCATCCTTGCCGAGATAGGCCTTGAATTGCAATCGTCCCCAGTCGCTCGCCACAGGGTTGCAGATCGGAGCGAAGGCCGAAACGGATTTGAATCGCCCCGGAAAGCTCATCGCGATGGTCAGCGCGCCGTGCCCGCCCATCGAATGGCCGGTGATTCCCTGCACCTCCTCGGCCAGCGGAAAGGCGTTGAACAGCAGGCGCGGCAGCTCCTCGGTAACGTAGTCCCACATCCGGTAATGCGGCGCCCAGGGCTTCTCGGTCGCGTTGACGTAGAAGCCCGCCCCCTGACCCAGCGCGAAGTCCGGGTCGTCCGCCACCCCGGCGCCGCGCGGCGAGGTGTCGGGAAAGACCAGCGCGATGCCCGCCTCGGCCGCCCAGCGCTGCGCGCCGGCCTTCACCATCGCGTTCTCATGCGTGCAGGTCAGGCCGGACAGGAACCACAGCAGCGGCACCGGCCCCTCCTCGGCCTGCGCGGGCAGGAACAGCCCGAAGGTCATGTCACAGGCGCAGGCGGCCGAGGCATGGGTATAGACCCCCTGCACCCCGCCGTAAGCCCGATTTTCCGAGATGGTTTTCATCGCAATACCCCTAGCTGACCAGCGCGATAACCCCTGTCACCGTCAGCACCGAAGCTGCCGTCGACAGAAGGATCGCCGTTGAAACGCGTTGCGGCGCAACACCGTAGTGCTGCGCCAGGATGAAGACATTGCCCGCCACGGGCAAGGCGGCAGCGGCAATCATCACGCCTGCCGCAAAGCCCTGGACGCCAAGCAGCCAGCACGCACCGGCCACCGCCAGCGGGTGCATCACCAGCTTGGAAAACGACAGCCAGGCGGCGATCTGCACCCGCTCGGCACTGCGACCGGCCAGCGAGGCTCCGATGGCAAAAAGCGCGCATGGTGTGGCGGCGGCGCCCAGCAGTGTCAGGAACTCGTTTACCGGCGCGGGCAGGGCCAGCCCCGTGCCCCCCCACAGGATGCCCAGCACGACCGACACGATCATCGGGTTCTTCGCCAGCCCGACCGCCAGCACCCGGAACGTCGCCAGACTGACCCGCCCGGCCCGCAGCCCGGTGATCACCATAGTCAGGATCGACGAGAACACGATCAGATCGACAGCGAGGACAAGCAGTACCGGCCCCACCGCCTGCGGCCCCAGCAGCAGCACCAGCATGGGAATTCCAAGGAAACCCACGTTGCCGATGACGCCGGTATGGGCTTCGAACACGGCTTCCTCCTTCGCCGTTCCACGCAGCAGTGCGGCGAATGCCACGACAAGCCAGATCGCCGTCGTGCCCAGGAGATAGGCAAAGACAAAGGGCCAACTGAAGATCCGGGCCACGTCCAGATTGGCCGCAAACCCGAAAAGCATGGCGGACAGCGCAAAGTAGAACACGAAGCGGGTAAGGTAGGCGGTTGCCTCTTCAGTGAAGAACCGCGCGCGGCCGGACAGGTAACCCAGCCCGATCACAGCAAAGAACGGCAACGTTTTCACGAAGATCTCAAGCATGGTCCCGTCGTGTCACGCTGCCGGAAGAAGGGCAAGGCCGGGGGCGGAGAATCGCCCGCGATGCGCGGGCAGGTGCGGCGCGCGGGGTCGCAGGGAGGATGTGGCAAAACCTTGGCAGCGGGCGGAAGGGCGCGATTGTTGCCATGACGCAGATAATGCCCAGCCCAGCGGTCAAATGGCGCTGAGGGGCAGAAATGCCGATTTATGCAGGTGTTCCGCCCGGCGCCCTTTCCGCGTGCGCCTTGGGAATGTGGCAAAAAAGGAACGAACCGGCATCACGATTTGGCCCAACTCAGCCTTTATCACAAGGGAATGACCGCAGTGCCTTGGGGGCAAGGTGACCTGACGGAGATGGGATAGAACATGACTGCTGCAGCGCTTCAGATGGAAGACGTCGGCATCGAAAGCTTCGCGGACGAACTCAAGCCCGGGGCACGGTTGCTGCTTGGCCAATTCAAGATCGAATCCTTCCTGAACGCCGGGGGCTTCGGCATCACCTATATCGCCCGTGATTCCCTGGATCGTCGCGTCGTCGTCAAGGAATGCTTCCCCAGCGCCTTCTGCCGCCGCACCGATGGCATCGTCAGCGCCCGCTCGCGCCAGCGTCAGGACGAATTCCGCTCCATCGTGCAGCTTTTCCTGCAAGAGGCGCTGAACCTGTCGAAGCTGAACCACCCCAACATCGTGAAGGTGCACCAGGTCTTCCAGGACAACCAGACCGCCTACATGGCGATGGACCGGGTCGATGGCCCGGATCTCCTGGACACCATCGAGGGCAAGGCGCCCAAACTGCCGCCGGCGCAGATCATGCTGGCGCTGACCAAGATGCTTGATGCGCTTGGCTATGTGCACCGGCAGGGCTTCCTGCATCGCGACATTTCGCCGGACAACATCCTTCTGGACACCACGACAGGCGAGCCGGTGCTGATCGACTTCGGGGCCGCCCGCAAGGACGTGACGCGGAAAAGCCGGGCGCTTTCGGGACTGCGCGTGGTGAAGGACGGCTACTCGCCACAGGAGTTCTACATCAGCGGCAGCAAGCAGACCCCCAGCAGCGACCTCTACGCCCTTGCGGCGACCTTCAGCCACCTCGTCTCGGGGGAGGCGCCGAAGACCTCGCAGGAACGGCTGTCGGCCATCGCAAATCGCGACGGCGACCCCCAGCGCTCGCTCGTCGGGCGGGTAAAGGGCTATCCGGCGGTGTTTCTCGCGTCGATCGACAAGGCCATGGCGATCTTTCCGAAGGACCGGCTGCAGTCGGCCGAGGAATGGCTGGCCATGCTGAACCCCGATGCCGGCGCCCCGCTTGCTGCTGCCCCGGTTGCTGCCACTCCGTCGGCTCTGCCCCCGCTCCCGATGGCCCCAACAGCCGAAGCGGCCTTGCCTGCCGATGTGATCACCGACGCCGCGCCGGTTGCGGCCCCTGCCGCACAGCCCCCGGTGACGCGTCCTGTGACGCTTCCGGTCGTTCAGACCGCGATGCGCCCGGAGCGCGCTCTTCTGCGCGCGGTCACCGTCCCCGCCGTGGCCGCTGCGCTGCTTCTGGCCGGTGTGACCGCCGTGCCAACCGACCTCTGGGCCCGGCTGGGCGTGACGCAGGGCGGCGCGGCCGGTCTTCCCGCCGTGACGGCGCAGGCGGACGGCCCCTTTGCCCTGCGCCGGGTTGTCCGGCTCCCCTATGCCGCAGTTCCGGGCAATCTGGCCGGCGTCGCCGCGCGCGCGCCGTGGTCGCCCGGCTGGATCCAGCCCGGCCAGCGCATCGTGGAGGTCAACGGCACCCCGGTTCAGGATGCTGACACCATCCCCGGCCTGATGGCCGCAGACGCCGACCTGTCCACCGTGACCGAGCTGAACGTGATCTTCGGCTTCGAGGACCGCCCCGGCGGCGACATCGTCAACAAGATGGCCACGCTCCCGGTCGTGGACCAACTTCAACTTGCCGGCGGATACCGCTTCGACATCGAGACCACGCCCACCGGCATCCGCACGGTGGTGGCCGGCCTGCCAGAGGGCGCTAGCAATGCCGGGGCCGCCGGCCTGCTGCCGGGTGACGTGCTGCTTGCCTATTCCGCAACGGGTGAGACCTTGGGCACCGCTACCGCACTGCGGGAAATTCTGCTGCGCGAGACGGCCAACGAAGTTGCAACTTACACATTCGCCATTCAACGTGATGCAGAGGTAACCGTTGGTTCCTTCACCCTGCCGGTTTCGGACTGAGGCGGGAATGCAGGCTCAACAGGATCTGGAGAGAAAGACGTGAAGTTTCTGCGCTCAATCTTTGGCAAGGCGGTCGATGAACCGGCACGACCTGTCGCGCCTGCCGAGGTCGCGTCCGATCCCGTCATGGCTGCCCTGGCCGAGCTTGAGGTCAAGCGCCTGCGCGAGGCGCTTGCCGCCGCGGCCCCGCCGCCGCCCCCTGCGCCAGAGCCGGACCCGGATCTGCCCGCCGCCCGTCCGAGCCGTGTGGTCAAGGCCAAGGCCTCTCTGCCCGATGGCGTGACCGGCTCTGCCGTCAACATCTGGGACATGGACGAGGGTGAGGTCGCCCCCCCCCGCGCTGCTGCCCCCGCCGCCGAGCCGGAGCGCCGCCGCCCGACGCGCACCAAGACGCGCATCCTTGGCTTCGAGATGCAGCCAGCTTCGGTCGTGCCCCTCTTCGAAGAAGGCGAGAAGCCGGTCATCCCCTCGACCCCGCCGGCACCCGGCATGGGTCATGTGATGTTCCCGGCTGGCTGGCTGGTGGTCAAGGATGGGCCCGGCAAGGGTGCGGCCTTCTCGCTTGCGCAGGGTGTTTCGCACATTGGCCGGGGCGTTGACCAGACGGTTGCGCTGGATTTTGGGGACATGGCGATCTCGCGGCAGAACCATGCGGCGGTGGCCTATGACGGGACCACGCATGAGTTTCACATCGGCCATGGCGGCAAGTCGAACCTGGTGCGCCTGAACGGCAAGCCCTTGCTGTCCACCGAACGGATGGTCGACGGA
>JANPJZ010000318.1:0-19489 GCA_031425795.1 Rhodobacter sp.
TGGTCCTGTGCCCGCAAACCCCGCCCAACCAGGCCAGCGTGGCCGGATGGCCGTCGATCACCGTGACCAGATGGCAATGCGGCGGCAGGTCCTGCAGCAGCCGCTCGACTGCCGACCGGGCATCCCGCCGCCCCCGCGCCCGTGCCCGCTGCGCAGCCGTCCACCCGGCGTTCAGCCGGTCGGCCGAGGTGACCGCGAGAACCCCGACGTCGCGCCGGCTGTCGCCGATCACACCTGCCGCGCGGATCGCTTCGGGGGCGACGACGCCTTGATAGGCGATGACCACCTCGCAGTTCGGCCCGGGCTTGCGCAGCCAGTAGCCCCCATCAATCGCCCCCTGGACAAAGGCCTGATCCACCCGCCGACCTGGCTGATCGATCGGGTTGGTGCTCAGCCGCAGATAGACCGATCCGCCGGTCTCATCCCGCAGCCAGGTGCGTTCGTCCGGATCACCGTCGCCCGACCGCTGCAGGTAGCCGAAGGCCCAGTGCAGGATGACAGCCAACTCGTCGGCGAAGGCAGGTTCAAAGGCGGCCAACCCGTCCTGGGCCATGCCGATCAGCGGCGTGCCGATCGACTGATGCGCCCCACCCTCCGGCGCCAGTGTCACGCCGGAGGGCGTACCCACGATGATGAAGCGCGCGTCCTGATAGCAGGCGTAGTTCAGCGCATCGAGTCCGCGCGCCACGAAGGGGTCATAGACCGTGCCGATGGGGATCAGCCGCTTGCCGAACAGCGCATGCGACAGTCCGGCGGCACCCAGCAGGAGGAAGAGGTTCATCTCGGCGATGCCAAGCTCGATGTGCTGGCCTTCGGGTGCAAAGTCCCATTTCGCGGTGGACGCGATCTTTTCCGTCCTGAAGGTGTCGGAGCGGGCCTTCCGCGCGAACAGCTTGCGCCGGTTGACCCAGGGGCCAAGGTTGGTCGTTCCCGTTACATCCGGCGAGGTCGTCACGATCCGGCGGGCCAGATCGCTGTCGCCCTTGCCCAGATCGTCCAGGATCTTGCCAAAGGCCATCTGGGTGGAGATTTCCCGCTCGGGCACCGGGGGGATCTCGGGGACTGCCACGGTGCTGTCGTCCTGACGGCGCGGGGGCCCTTGAAAGAACGGCACCCGGTCCAGGAAGGCCTGCAGCGCGGCCGGGTCCTTGACCGTGGCGAAGCGGTCCCATTCCTGACCTTCCGGCACGCCCATATGCGCCTGCCAACCCGCCATCTGCGCCGTGGTCATCAGCCCGCCGTGGTTGTCCTTGTGGCCGGCAATCGGCGTCCCCCAGCCCTTGACGGTATAGGCCAGAAAGCAGACCGGCCGGTCGTGGTCGATGGTGGCGAAGGTTTCGGCCAGGGTCGCCACGCAATTGCCGCCCAGGTTTTCCATCAGCGCCGCCAGTTCGGCGTCGCTGCGCCGCGCGAGCAAGGCCGAGACCGGGCCCTGATCGCCCAGATCGTTCATCAGCCGCTCGCGCCAGACCGCGCCGCCCATGAAGGTCAGCGCCGCGTAAAGCTGGTTTGGGCAATCGTCGATCCACTGGCGCAGGGCATCGCCACCCAGCTCTTCGAAGGCGACGCGCTGCAGGCGGCCATGCTTGACCCGCACCACATCCCAGCCGAAGGCCTCGAATATCCGCTCGACCCGGCTCCAAAGCCCCTCATGCACCACACCGTCCAGCGACTGGCGGTTGTAGTCGATGATCCACCAGCAGTTGCGCAGCCCGTGCTTCCAGCCCTCCTGCAGCGCCTCATAGACGTTGCCCTCATCCAGTTCGGCGTCGCCCAACAGCGCCACCACTCGCCCGGGTCGTAGGCTTTCGCCCCAAGGCTTGGCCGTCAGGTAATCCTGAACCAGGGATGCAAAGGCGGTGATCGCCACGCCCAGCCCGACCGAGCCGGTGGAGAAATCCACGTCGATCCAGTCCTTGGTGCGGCTGGGGTAGCTTTGCGCCCCGCCAAAGCCGCGGAAATTCTCCATCCGCTCGCGGGTCTGGCTGCCCATCAGGTAATGGATTGCGTGCAGCACCGGGGCCGCATGTGGCTTGACTGCGACCCTGTCCTCTGGCCGCAAGGCGTGGAAGTAAAGCGCCGTCATGATCGACACCATCGAAGCGGACGAGGCCTGATGCCCGCCGGTCTTGATCCCGTCGACCTTGGGGCGGATGTGGTTGGCGTGGTGGATCATCCAGTGCGAGAGCCACAGCAGACGCTGCTCGACTGTCTTCAGGTGCTGCATGTCGAGTACGGTCATGCCACTGGTGCCCTGTCAGTTGCCCAAGCCTCAGTGTATCGTCAAGCCTGAAGGGGATCTCCGCGTTCTTGGAGGGCTTTTCGAGCGAAGTTGCCGTGGATCGGCAATTAATGAAGGAATCGTGATGAAAACCGTCAGCCTTGACCAGCTTGACATGTCGATCCTGCAGGCCCTTCAGCGCAACGGCCGCGCCACGATCAACGACATCAGCGACACCGTGGGGTTGAGTCCGTCTCCCGTCGCGCGACGGATCAGGCTTTTGGAGGAGGCGGGCATCATCACCGGCTACGCCGCGCAGATCGATGAAGGGGCGCTTGGATACGGCTTTTCGGTCTTCGTCTCGGTCAAGCTGGACCGGCAGGTGGACGAGGCTTTGGCAAAGTTCGAAGCCGCCATCCGCGCCTTCCCCGAGGTGGTGGATTGCTGGCTGATGACCGGCAACCGCGACTATCTGCTGCGCATCGCAACCAACGGCCTGCCCGAGTTTGAACGCTTTCTGGTCGGCAAGTTCACCAAGCTGCCCGGAGTGGCATCGATCGAAAGCTCGATCCCGCTGCGCCGGGTGAAGGTTGGTCAGGCGCGCCTGGCGTAAGCGTTCTTTCCATCCAGGCTGACAGGCGTGCTGATGCCGCCACCGCTATGCACCCGAAGGACCGGACTGGGAAAACGGCAGGGTTACAGAAAGGATCTGCCTTTCACCGCTCGGCTCCAGCTGTGCGGACCCACCGAAAGCCTCCAATCTGCGCCGCATTCCCTGAAGGCCGAGCCCTTGTCCGGAGTTGTCCGAAGCCAGGACGAGCGCAGCCGGGACGGGGCTGGTGATTTCGACAAACAGAAACCTTTCGTCCAGTTTCAGGGACACCGCAATCGGGCTGTCCGCGCCACCATGCCGGGTGGCGTTCGTCAGGCCTTCTTGAAGGACACGGTACATGCAGATGCGCCTTGGCCCATCCAGCTCGGGAAAGCGCGCGGCGGGATCGACGTGAAGAACCACAGGCGCGGCCGTGAGCGCCTGGTGCCGGGAGATGGCGAGTTTAATGACATTCAGCAGATCAAGCCGTTCAAGTTCCGGCAGGATGAGACCGGCAGCGATCCTGCGCAGTTCGGCGACGGCCTGTCTGACCAGACCTGATGCTGTCAGACCGCTTTTTCCGGAAGCCTCATTGCCATCGCCCATCAGGGAGGCGAGGCCGAGCAGCTGCACCGGGCCATCATGGATTTCCGCCCCGACGAAGTTCAATACCTGTTCGTTTGCCTGGGACGCGTCGAACCGGGCCTGCTCCGCCTGTTTTCGCAGGAGATCGTTCTGATTGACCAGGGCATGTTCCGCCGTCAGCCGGCGCTGAAGATCCAGGCTTTGTCGCGTGCTGTAGGCCAGCATTCCCAGCATGGCCACCATCGCCGTCGTCATGGCCAACCAGACCATGCGCTCGAAGGACGCCATGTCCTGGATGATTTCCCGGGCGTCCACGTAGATTTCGCCGACGGCGATCGGCGTCCCGGTGGCTGGGTCATGGATCGGCAGGTACACTTCGACATAGGGCAGGGGCAGCGGGCCCCCCGACTTGCCGTCAGCACCAGTTTCGATGTGCGAGACCTTTTGCCCGAGTATCGCTTCGTTCAACTCGGTCGGGTCGTGGTTTGCCAGGTCCTGACTGCTTGCGCTGCTGTAGACAAGCTGTCCGTCAAGCAGCCAGATCTTGAGCACGATCGTCGAACGTGCATCCAGACGCCGGGCGAGGGCGACCTCGATCTCCTTCAGCCTGGGCTGTGCTGCCTCGCTTCTGGCGACATAGGCTTTGGCATAGGGTTCAAGGAACTGATCCGCATAGATTTCGGCGATTTCGGCATAGCTGTGCAGAAGGGTCGCTTCGAACCTGCTGACGATGTAGTGCCCGGTTCCGACCATCGTGACGACGGTCAGGGCTGTAAGGGCCAGGGGAAAGGCCCGAAGTCGGGAGACAAGAAACTTTGTGGCACTCATACCCAGCGGCCCACCGACGAAGCCCTGACCTTAGCAGGACGATTCGGACATCCCACGGAAATTCCCGAGCACTAACCTCTTGGTTGAGGTCGGCCTCAGCCAGGGCGAGTTAAATTGGCTGAGTGCTGCATCCCACATTTTGAATGTGTTTACAAGATTTTAATGGTTGGCGCGGCCTTCGCTTGACCCCTGACATCAGACTTTGGTCCCAGCAGGAATCCGACCTTGGGCGCGAAAAGGCTCTCTACTTTCGGTCCGATGCGACGGGGGACTTTCGACAATTCCGGCCCTGCCGCATTTATGCCATCATTCGCCCAAGGCCCGGTCTGGACGCTTTGCCAAGGACAGAAGGGGCCAATTCGCTGCGACCAAATTCATCATTTCAAACATAAATCCCGCGCTGCGCTGCGCCGGGACACACGGAGATGTTGTCATGACCGTAAAGCTTAATGTTGCCGATCTCAGCTTCATTCTCCGCCAGATCAAGATAAGCGAGGCCCATGCCGACGGAACGGCCTTGACCGAGATCTGGGTGGATGCAGAGGGCAACGTGGTGCCGGCCGGCACGCCTGGGGCGCTGCTGGCCGTGTCCGATCCCCTTACCCCGTTCGGTCTGCGTACGGTCGATGGCACCTACAACAACCTTGTTGAAGGTCGGGAAACATGGGGCGCGGCAGATCAGCCGATGCCACGTCTCCTGGACCCCAACTGGCGGGATGACGGAGATGGCGACACGATGGCCTTTGGTCCGCCCGGCGCGCCGGTGGTGACCAATACCGACTACGGTGTGATCGGAGCACCGACCTCGCCTTTCAACAACGGCGGGCATACTGGCAACGTGGCCGACGCCGACCCACGCATCATCTCGAACCTGGTGGTCGACCAGTCGATCAGCAATCCGGCGGCGGTCGCTGCCTGGTTTGCCAACGACGCTTCGCTTGCGGCGTTCCACCTGCGCCACGGGGACGATGCGATTCCAGTGCCGCCGGGCCAGGCCGAGCTTGGCCCCAACGAGATCAGAATCGACAACATCGATCTTGCTACCTTGCCGAACATCGCCCCGGACGACGGAATTTCGGCCCCGTTCAATGCCTGGATGACCTTCTTTGGTCAGTTCTTCGACCATGGCCTTGATCTGGTCAGCAAGGGCGGAAACGGGACCGTGTATATCCCGCTGCAGGAGGATGACCCGCTTAGAACCCATGGACCGGATGGGATCGCCGGGAACGGCGATGAGGTTGGCAATGACCGCGCCTTCATGGTCCTCACCCGCGCCACGCCGACCGCCGGACCCGGCGCCGACGGGATCATGGGCACTTCCGACGACACCGTGCACGAAGGCGCGAACGTCACCACTCCCTTTGTCGATCAGAACCAGACCTATACATCGCACGCATCGCACCAGGTGTTCCTTCGGGAGTACGAGGTGGGCCCCAACGGTCCGGTGGCAACCGGAAAGCTTCTGGACGGCACGGGCGGCGGGCTGGCCACCTGGGCCGACGTCAAGGCACAGGCGCGCGATCTGTTGGGTATTGAGCTGACGGACGGCGACGTTCTGAATATCCCCCTTCTGCGCACCGATCCCTATGGCGCATTCATCCGGGGCCCGAACGGCCTGCCGCTCATTGTGGTCGGTCTTGGGGAAGACGGCACTCCCAACACTGCCGACGATATCACCATCGAAGGCAGTCTGGAGGCGCCGGTCAACACGTTTGATGCCGGCGCGGTTCGGATCGGCCACGCCTTCCTTGACGACATCGCGCACCTCGCGGCACCGGGTGCCGGCAAGACCGCCGATGCCGACGACATCGTCAACGACGTGAACGGGAATGGGCGCATCGACGCCGATGAAACTGCGGTCGGCAGCGGCCGCTATGACAACGAATTGCTTGACCGGCATTTCATCACCGGTGACGGGCGCGGCAACGAGAACATCGGGCTGACCGCAGTTCACCATGTCTTCCATTCCGAACACAACCGTCAGGTCGCGGCGCAGAAGCTTACGGTCCTGACATCCGGGGACCTCGCCTTCATCAACGAATGGCTTGACGTGCCTGCCGACGCTGACGGACTCTCGGCGTTTCTGTCCGGGCTTGATGCCGCAGTCGACAAGGCTGCGTATCTCGAAGGGTCGACCTTCTTCCAGTCCCTTGACTGGAATGGTGAGCGCGTCTTCCAGGCCGCGCGTTTCGCGACAGAGATGCAGTATCAGCACCTGGTCTTCGAGGAGTTTGCCCGGAAGATCCATCCGAACATCGACCCGTTCGTCTTCAACGCGGTAACCGACATAAACCCCGCGATCTTTGCCGAGTTCGCCAACGTGGTCTATCGGTTCGGCCACTCGATGCTGACCGACTCCATGCCGCGGACTTTTGCTGACGGCACTTCGGACGATATGGGGCTGATCACGTCGTTCCTCAATCCGGTTGCCTATAACGTTGACAACAACGGGCAGACCATCACTGACGACGAGGCCGCCGCGGCCGTGATCCGAGGCATGACGGTCGAGCGTGGCAGCGCGATGGACGAGTTCATCGTCGGCTCGTTGCGCAACAACCTTGTCGGCCTGCCGCTTGACCTTGCGGCGCTGAACATAGCGCGGGGCCGGGATACCGGCATGCCCACGTTCAATGAGACACGCGAGCAGTTGTTCGCGCAAACCGGGTCCAGCTGGCTGAAGCCCTACACAAGCTGGGCTGACCTTGCGGCCAACCTCAAGAACCCGATGACGATCGTCAACCTGATCGCCGCCTATGGCACGCATCAGGACATCGTCAATGCAACGACGCTGGAGGCAAAGCGGGCCGTCGCATTTGAACTCGTCTTTGGCGGAGGGGACTACACTTTCACCGAAAGAATGGACTTCCTGCACAGCCGCGGCGGCTGGACGGCCGAAACGTCGGGGTTGAACGACATCGATCTTTGGGTTGGTGGCCTGGCCGAACGGATCATGCCGTTTGGAGGCATGTTGGGTTCGACCTTCACCGCGATCTTCGAGGCGCAGATGGAAGCGCTGCAAAGCGGTGACCGGTTCTATTACCTGTCCCGGACCCAGGGGCAGAACTTCCTGAACGAGCTTGAGCAGAACTCGTTTTCGAAGATGCTGATGGCGAACACCAGCCTTGCCGATCCGGGCGCAGACGGCATCCGCGGCACGGCCGACGACGTCATCGACCGCCACATCGGGGTGGATTCCTTCGCGCGCTATGACTTTGTTCTGGAAGTGAACCAGCTGAACCAGGCCGGAGCGGACCCGGTGGGAATTGACCCGCTGCTTGAAGCGATGGGTCTTGGCAAGGTGGTGCGGGACGACCCCGGTACGGTTGAAGTCGAAACCAACTACCTGCGGTTTACCGGCGGCGAACACGTCGTGGTCGGAGGCACGGCCGGCGATGACACGATCATCACCGATGACGGGGATGACGGCATCTGGGGCGACGCGGGCAACGACTTCATTCAATCGGGCTTTGGGGTTGACCTCGTGAACGGCGGTGCCGGAAACGACATCATCCTGGACGCTGGCGATGAGGCAGACTTCCTCAAGGGCGAAGAGGGCGACGACGTGATGGGCACGTCCAGTGGCCTCGACATCCTGATGGGCGGAACGGGCAAGGACGTGATTTTCCTTGGCGCCGATGCTTCGGAGATCTTCGGTGGGGCCGGCGATGACTTCCTGATGGGAAGTGAAGGCGCCGACTTCCTGATGGGCAATGAAGGTGATGACTGGATCGAAGGCGGGAACGGGTTTGACGGGATCGCCGGGGACAACACCGAACTGTTCTTCAACAGCGCCATTCTTGGGCACGACGTGATGTTCGCGGGCTCCGAGGAACAGGATTTCGACGCCGAGTCAGGCGACGACATCATGGTCCAAGGCGAAAGCGTGATGCGCAACGAGGGCATGTTCGGCTTCGACTGGTCGATCTACAAGGGATCAGCGATCGCCGCTGACGCCGACCTCAAGATCAAGATCTTCACCACCGACGCGCAAGACATCCTGCGCGACCGTTTCGACAAGGTCGAAGCGCTGTCCGGGTGGGAGCTTGACGACCGCCTGACGGGAGATGACCGCGTCGCCGGTGAAAGCGTGAACGTCGCGGGCGGGAACGAAGGCGTCTTCTTCAACGACGGTCTGGATCAAGCCGGCATCGACCGCATCGACGGGCTGGATGCAATTGTCTCGCTGACCGACGGACAGCCGTGGGAACAGGGCAACATCCTGCTTGGCGGTGGAGGATCGGACATCATCACCGGCGGCGGCGGGGACGATATCCTTGACGGCGACCGCTGGCTGAACGTCCGGATCCGGCTCACCGCTGTGGGAGCCGAGAATACCCAAGCCAACGAAATCGCGACGGTCGATACGCTGAAGCATATCTTCACAACGACAGATGGCGTCGACGCGGCCTGGGTTGGGAAAAGCCTGTTCGAACTTCTGGTCGCGCGGACGGTCGTGCCATCGCAGATGCACATCGTTCGGGAGATCCTTGAAGGCGGCGACGCAAATGATGTCGATGTTGCCGTCTTCGGCGATGACCGCGACCAATACACGATCACGCTGATGGAAGACGGGATGGTGCGGGTGTCACACACAGGGTTCGGCGACAACCCGGATGTGCTTCTCGATGATGGCACTGACACGCTTCATAACGTCGAGGTCCTGCGCTTTCGCGATGGTGACTACTCGGTGACCGGTGGTGTTGTTGCGGTTGGCGTTCCGACCATCAGCGACAGCACTCCGCTGGAGGGCGAGGCGCTGACCGTCGATTTGTCCGGGATAATCGCAGCCAATGCGATTGATGGCACCATTGCTGTCCAGTGGCAGGTGTCAGAGGACGGCGTGGTCTGGACGGATATCGCGGGTGCGACCGACACGACCTTCACCCCGCAAGATCTGGCAGATGTGCAAGCGGGCGCGCAGACCGGCCTCCTGCTGCGGGTGGCGGCTTCGTTTACATCTGGAGGTGAGGCGCGGTCAGCCGTATCCGCTCCGACCAGCCCTGTTGGCTGGAACTGGTCCGGTATTGCCGGTCAGGACAACGACTTCGAAGGTACGGAGGGGGACGATGTTGCATTCGGTTCGTCTCCGATAAACGGCGAAGGTGGCGAAGATGACATGGAAGGCAACGGCGGAGCTGATATGATGTTCGGCCTTGCCGGGGAAGACCGCCTGCGCGGAGGCATCGGCAGTGACACCCTGGACGGCGGAGATGGCGAAGACCGTGTGATCGGTGGCGACGGCGATGACGTCCTTGCAGTCAACTTTGCGACCGGCGCAGGTGGCCAGGACATCATCGAGGGGGATCTTGGCACCGATACGCTGGTAGTCACCGACACCGACGCCAGCTCGTCCTTCACCATCATGACCCGGGCCGAGGCCGAGACACGCGGGATTGTGGTTCTGGAAGAGACCAGCGAGATCATCATCTTCCGCAACGGCATTGACCAAGCGTCGGTCGTAGCCGAAATCGCGACCATCGAAGAAATCGTGATCAACACCGCCAACATCAGCGCCAACGACGGCGGTGGACTGAACGCAGGCGATACGATCACAATCATCGGTGACTTCTCGGCCACGAGCCTTGATTACAGCACGATCACGATCAACGGCACGGCAGCGGATGACACCGTCAACATGGAGGACCTCTCGTCCGCCCACCGGATCGTGTTCCGTACTGCCGGTGGGAACGACACCATCGTCGGGAACATCCGCGCACAGGATGTCATCGAATTGCCTGGTACGGGCGTAACCACGATGACCCAGGGTGCGAACGGCATGATCACGGTCAGCCGGGGTGGCGCTTCGGTAACCTTTGATGGCTCGGCCGCGATGCCGACGGTGCCGGGTCTGGGAACGGACGATGACGCCGCAAATCCTGGGTTCTTCCTGACCGAAAGCGATCTGGCGGGCCTGAAGAACCTGGTCCAGGGTCGCCCGGCCTTCAATGGTGACGACGACACCGCCGGGGCTGCCGGGGTCCGTACCCTCAGCGGCGAGGGCAACAACCTTGACAATCCGCTCTTCGGCACGGCCGGTCAGAACTTCATCCGGCTGACGGACGCCCGGTACGGCGACTACAACCCCGCCACCGGAAACCGCGACATCAACCCGATTTTCGAAGGTCTCGATCCTAGGGAAATCTCCAACATTCTGGGCGAGCAGGAAGTAGGTCTCGCGCCGAGTGCTGCGCAGGCGAACATCCTGTTCATGGCTTTCGGTCAGTACTTCGACCACGGTCTCGATTTCCTGCCGAAAAGCTCGGCCAACGGAATGATCGAGATTGGCGGCCCGGGCCGCGGGCGGAGCCCGACGTCGGACAATCCCGCGGACCTTACCCGCGCGGCTGTGGACATGATCGACGCGGATGGCGTGCCGCAGCACATGAACATGACCTCGCCCTTCGTCGACCAGAACCAGGCTTACGGCAGCCATGAGCTGGTTGGGCAGTTCCTGCGCGAAAGCGACGGAGCGCAGGGCTTCGGGATGCGCCTTATACAAGGCGAACCAGATCCATCCGATCCGGATTTCAGCCTGCTGCCCACGCTGCGGGATCTGATCCTGCATCACTGGGAGGCAAACACCGTGTTCGTCGATCCCGGTCTGGCAGGGGGGGCCGTTGCGTTCCGGACGGCCTATGCAGGACTGGTGGACGGAGCCGGGGCCATCAACGGGAGCATGGTCGCTGGACTTGCGAGCAATTTCCTCGGGTCTGGGCAACCGCTGCTGCTGGATGCAAATCCCTTCATCAATCTGCTTGATCACCGGGTCGCCGGGGATGGCCGGGCGAACGAGAACTTTGCCCTGACCTCGGTGCACACGATCTGGGCGCGCAACCACAACTTCCATGTCGACAACCTGATTGCACAGGGTTTCGTGGGGACGGCGGAAGAAGTCTACCAGGCCGCCAAGATGCTGAATGAAAGCGATTACCAGCGGGTCGTCTTCCAGGAGTTCGCCGACAAGCTGATCGGTGGCATCCGCAGCACCGACGGTGGCTTCGACAATCATGGCTGGGACGGCTACAACGATGCCGTGGACGCCGGGATCAGCCACGAGTTTGCAGCGGCCGTCTACCGCGTCGGCCATTCCTTGATCGGGCAGACCCTCCGCGTCATGGGTCAGGACGGGCAACCGATCGAAGTGCCGCTCTTCGACGCTTTCCTTAACCCGACCAACGATCCTTCCGCCTTCACTTCGCCCTTGCCTCCGGGCTATGTGCCGCAACCCGGCTACGCCCAGCATGGTGTGGCTGCGATCATGGAAGGTACCGCGACCCAGCTTGCGGAGGAGGTGGACTTCAACATCGTCGATGCGGTCCGCAATGACCTGGTACGCATCAATGCTGATCTGTTTGCTTTCAACGTCGCTCGGGGATGGGATGTGGGCCTTGGCACCCTGAACCAGGTCCGGGCCAGCCTTGCGGCCTCGGACAACATGTACATCTCTCAGGCGGTCGGCTTTGCCGGCGACCTGTCGCCCTACACCAGCTGGGCGGATTTCCAGGCGCGCAATGGACTGAGCAATGCAGTCATCGCCCAGTTCCAGGAAGCGTACCCCGATCTGGTGCTGTCATCCCCCGAGGACATCGCGGCCTTCATTGCGGTCAACCCGGACATCGAGCTGCTTGACGGACCGAACGGCACCCAGATCGTCAAGGGCATTGACCGGGTCGATCTTTGGGTCGGCGGCCTGGCCGAGCAACACATCAACGGAGGGATGGTCGGCCAGACCTTCTGGGTGGTGCTGCACGAACAGTTCGACCGCCTGCAGGAGGGTGACCGCTTCTACTACCTTGAGCGGTTCGAGAACTTCGACTTCTACGGGACCTTCGGTGAAGACACTACCTTCGCCAACATCATCGCCCGCAACACCAGCCTTACCGGCCTCGATGCTTCGATCTTCGATGCGGTCAATGACGAGGCGGAGGAAGACAACGACGCAGGCAACGAAGACGACGACGACAATGACACTGACGGTGAGACCGAAAACGGTGGTGACACCGACGAGGGCGGAGACGGCGAAACCGGTGAAGAAGATGACGGTGACGCGGGAGAAGATGAAGAAGACGAAGACGGTGACACGGACGAAGACGGTGACACTGACAGCGAGACTGACGAAGACGGCGACACTGACGAAGATGGCGACACTGACGAAGACGGTGACGCTGACGAAGATGGTGACGCGGACGAAGATGATGCGGACGCGGATGATGACACTACGGTCCCGCCACTTGCTGCATCGGGCGTGGTTGTCGGTACGGCGGCTGGCGAGGCCCTGTTTGGCACGGCCGACCCTGACAACATCATGGGGCTTGGCGGCCGCGACATGATCTTTGCGGGAACTGGCGCGGACAATGTCCTTGGTGGCGCCGGCAACGACATGGTCTTCGCCGATGGGGGGGACGACAGGGTCTTCGGTGAAACTGGCGACGATTTCATCGAGGCCGGGGCCGGAAACGACTTCGTGGTTGGCGGCGAGGGTGACGATGTGTTCCGCGCGACCATGAGCGATGGCAACGACGTCTACTACGGCGACGATGTCGCGGGTGGTGCAGGCACGGATACGCTCGACATGTCGGCAATCCTTGCGAATGTCATGGTCGATCTCGGCTCGGGTGCCAACGGGCGGGGGATGGCGCAAAGCAGCGCCAGCGGCATCGACGTACTTTGGAACATCGAGAACTTTGTCGGAGGTGCGGGGGATGACGTCATCACCGCTGGTCGAGCAGCCAACGTGATGGACGGCGCCGACGGGGATGACACCTACACCTTCCTCACCTCGGAGGACGCAGACGGTGACTTGATCGCAAGCTTCGAGCCTGGCGACAGAATTGATCTGTCGCAGATCGATGCGAACGGTAACGGCGCTGGCAACGGCACATTTACCCTTGTGTCAGGGGCTTTCACCGGGGTTGGCCAGTTGGCCTTCAGCCAGGAAACGACCAGCGACGGCGATTTCACCGTGATCCAGGGGAATACCACTGGTGACGCTGGGGCCGACTTCACCCTCAAGATCCGCGGTCATCAGGCTCTGACGGTGGATGATTTCCAGATGTGATTAAACGGCACGGTCTGGTCCAGAGGCGTTCGCAAGGATGCGGTTGGACCAGACCACCTTCCACGGACAACATTTTCAGCACGTGAGGAAATAGGATGTCGTCACGCAACAAGAAAACCCGAGGGGCCGCAGCGGAGGCCATCGGCAGGATCAGGGGTCTCGTCCTGTTTCTGGTGCTCATTTCGGCAGTCATCAGCATTCTCGCCCTGACCGGCTCGTTCTACATGCTGCAGATCTACGACCGTGCTCTGGTCAGTGGCAGCGTGCCAACCCTGCTTGTGATTTCCGCCCTCGCGATCGGGCTTTATCTGTTCCAGGGCATGTTCGACATCATCCGCTCCCAGGTGCTTGTCCGCATCGGGGCACGGCTGGACCGGCGGCTCGCGCCACTTACCCACCAGGTCGCAATCGACATGCCCCGGCTTGGCTATTCCACCTCTGAATCGCTTGAGCGCGGGCGGGATGTCGATACGATCCGCACGTTCTTTGGATCCCAGGGGCCAGCAGCGATCTTCGATCTGCCCTGGGTGCCGCTGTTTCTGGGTTTCGTTTACCTGCTTCACCCGTTGCTTGGGGCCCTGACCCTGGGCGGCGCGCTGGTTCTCACGCTCGTTGCCATCTTGACCGAACTGCGGACCCGCAAGTCCAGCCACGCGACGCTGGTCGCGACCGTCGAACGGAACGCCATTGCCGACTCGAACGCGCGCAACGCCGAGGTGCTGAAGGCGATGGGCTTTGCGTCGCGCGCGGTGGATCGCTTCAACAAGGCAAATGAACGCCATCTGGAACTGCAAACCCAGTCCAGCGATGTCTCAGGTACGTTCGGCGCCGTTTCCCGCGTGCTGCGGATGCTGCTGCAATCGGCCGTCCTGGGCTTCGCGGCCTACCTCACGATCCAGGGCGAATTGTCCGCCGGCGCGATCATCGCGGCCACCATCGCATCGTCGCGCGCCATGGCCCCGATCGACCTTGCAATCGGCAACTGGAAGCAGATCGTCGCGGCGCGCGGGTCCTGGAAGCGCATCACCGATACCGTCGAGGTGCTTGATCGCCAGCCCGTCCCGATGAAGTTGCCGGCCCCGGTACGGTCGCTGAAGATCGAGGGTATTACGGTGGCTGCGCCGGCGAGTGGCAGGGTCCTCCTCAGTGATGTGACGTTCGAGGCGTCCGCCGGTCAGGCCGTGGGCATCATTGGTCCCAGCGGCGGCGGCAAGTCCACGCTGGCGCGCGCGATAACCGGAATCTGGCCGGTTCTGCGGGGATCGGTTCGACTGGACGATGCCGAGCTGGCGCAATGGGCAGATGCCGACCGCGGCATGCATGTCGGTTATCTCCCGCAGGAGGTGGCGCTGCTTGACGCGACGGTGGAAGAGAACATCGCGCGCCTGGATCCGTCGCCAAACCCCAACGCCATAGTGGAAGCATCACGCGCGGCAGCCGTGCATGAGATGATCGTGCGCTTTCCCGATGGTTACCGCACGCACCTCGGGCCGATGGGCACGGCAATTTCGGGGGGCCAGCGGCAAAGGCTGGGTCTGGCGCGGGCGCTTTACGGGCAGCCATTCGTTGTCGTGATGGACGAGCCGAACGCCAACCTCGATCCCGAAGGTGAGGCCGCCCTGACCGCCGCCATCGAGGGCATCAAGCGCCGCGGCGGCATTGCTATCGTCATCGCCCATCGGCCCTCGGTGCTTCAGTCCTGCGACCTGGTTGGGGTCATCCAGCGTGGCAAGCTGACCGCCTTCGGCCCGCGCGATCAGATCATGAACCCGCGGCCCGTCGCCCCGACGGAGGTTGCTGCCGGTGGCAATCCGTCCAAAGCGCCCATCCTGCGGCGGGCCAACCCGTCCAGGCGGCTCAAGCAGGTGGCTGGCGGTGGGGATGCAGGGGGCAAGGCGTCATGATCGAAGTCAAGGGAACGCGGACCTCCCACCAGCCAGTCGATGCGACGGACCCGCTCGGCTTGCGCAAGCCCGCGGTTGAGGGAGGCGGGTTGATCACGGGTTTTGTGGCGGGGCTTATCGGCGTTGCCGTCTACCTGCGATCCTTCCTGTGGTACGAGATGCCCATGGCCGAAGCGGCGCCAGCCCCAGTCCCGGCCCAGGGTGGGGCAGCGCCTGCGGTCAGCGTCAGCCGACTTGGCCCCGCCGCTGCGCCGGCAGAAGACCAGAACAGTGCGACCATGACCCTTCCGGTTGTGTTCGGCCCGTTCGAAACCGGCGTCTTCGCGCCATTGCGGCAAATCTCGAACGTCTTCGTTCCGACGAACGAGCCGGCAAACTCGGTCCTGCCGGCATTTCCGTCCAACCCGCCTTCCGTCCAAGCGGGGGGTGGCGCTCCGCTTTCAGTCGTCTTTGGGGATGACAACCCGGTGGTCAGTGGCGGACCTGACTACCCCGATTTGACTGAAGCTCCTCCGCCGAACCCTGCGGCCGCCGCGGTGCCCAGAAACCGCGCGCCCCAGAATACGGGTCCGGTCCATCTTGGTGAGGTCGGCAGTGGGACCGCGATGGCAATCGCGATGTCGGGGCTGCTTGCCAACAGCGCCGACGCCGACGGCAACCCGCTTTTCGTCGTACAGCCAAGCGCGCCCGTCGGGACACTGCAACCACGGTCAGGTGGCTTGCTTTACATCGCCGACCCCGAGGAGCTTGGGACGGTGCAGATCTCCTATCGGGTTACTGACGGGCTGCAGGCCGTCTCGCAGACCGCGACTGTGACCGTGGTCGAGAACGTCTTCGAAGGGACGCGGGATGCAGATCTCATCCTTGGCACCGAAGGGCGGGATCGGATCTTTGGCCATGGGGGCGACGACGACCTTGCAGCATTCGGCGGCCGCGATGTCGTTTTTGCCGGCTTCGGAGATGACAACATTTCCGGCGGCGCCGGCCGGGACACGATTTACGGCGAGGAAGGCAATGACCTGATCGCGGCCGGGGCAGATGCTGACTGGGTCTACGGTGGCGACGGCGACGACCGGCTTTTCGGTGAAGCCGGCGATGATCATCTTCAGGGGGACGCTGGAAACGATCTGATCGATGGTGGTCTCGGCATGGACACTCTTCTGGGTGGCGATGGGGATGACACCTTGTCGGCAGGTGACGGGGCCGATCTTGCTGCCGGCGGTACGGGCGATGACGAACTCTTCGGCGATATGGGCAATGATGTCCTGTTCGGGGATGAAGGCGAGGATCGGCTGGCAGGCGGGGTGGGCGAGGATGTGCTCTTCGGTGGCCAGTCGGACGACCACCTGGACGGAGGCGCTGACAACGATGTGCTTTCTGGTGAGGCGGGCAATGACACGGTCCTTGGCGACGATGGTGCGGACCTCGCCTCGGGTGGCGACGGGCACGATGTGATCGACGGGGGGCGCGGCAACGACGTTCTGCTGGGCGAGGCAGGCAACGATCAGCTTGTCGGCGGGATGGGCGAAGATACTCTGGTCGGCGGCACCGGGGATGATCGATTTTCCGGTGACAGCGATGGCGCCGACGACGTGATCGATGGCGGTGAGGGCGTCGACCTGCTCAGCTATGCCACAATGAGCGAAGATCTGACGATTGACCTGATCCTCGAAATCGCAACCAGCGCTGAAATAGGGGAAGATGCGTTCAGCGGGATCGAGGCGTTCGTCGGTGGTTCAGGCGACGACATCTTCATTGCGGAAACCGGCAGTGCCACACTGACGGGAAACTGCGGTGCGGACGTCTTCACCTTTGTGCAAGGTGATACGGTGGACCGCCAGCAGGGGAACTTCCGGGTCACCGATTTCGGCATGGACGACCGGCTTTCGTTTTACGGCCAAAGCTCAGGAGTTGAGATTCGTCGGGCCCAGAGCGCACTTGAAGACCGGATAGACGATCTGTTCGAAGACTTCGCCGATCGGCTTAACGCCGATCAGCCGAAGATCCGTTACTTTCACGAGTGGGCCGAAGAGTACCGTCGGACCGTGGTTGAAGTGGACTTTGACCGCGACAATACCGTGGATCTGACCTTGGCGCTCGACGGTGAATTCATGCTTGAAGTCTGGCGCTGACGCCTGGGGAGAATGGAGTTGACGATGGATACGACTGTTCACCAGGCTTCGGGACGCCGTGAAGGCCTGTCATTCGACAAGCTTGGCGGCCGGGTCATCTTTGGCCTCGTCCTGGCGGTCGCTCTTTTGGGCGGGGTAGGGGGTTGGGCGTTCACCGCCAAACTGGCTGGTGCGGTGATCGCGACCGGGTCGGTGCAAGTCGACCAGAACCTCAAGGAAGTTCAGCACCTCGATGGCGGCATCGTCGCCGAGATCCTTGTGCGGGAAGGTGACGTCGTCGAAGCCGGGCAGGTGATGTTTCGCCTTGATGACGCGCAGACACGGGCCGAGTTGTCGATTCTGACAGCGCAGATCAACGAGGCTGAGGCGCGCCGCGCCCGGCTGCTGGCTGATCGTGACGGTCACCCCATGATTGTCTTCCCCGAACGCCTCCGGTCAGAGGATCCTGCTCTGGCCGAGATTGTTGCCGGAGAAACCCGCCTGCATGCCGGCAATATTGCAAACCGCAGCAACCAGCGCCAGCAGCTCGAACTTGGAATACTTCAGATAAATGACGAGGTCGTCGCTTTGAAGGCTCAACGCGCTGCGCTGGTGGACGAGCTTGCCCTTGTGGATGAAAGCTACAGGCGGATCAACGAACTCCACGACGCGGGCTTGGTCGAGACCTTCCGGATCGACGACACCAAGCGCGAATTGGTGCAGTTGCGCGGGCGGCTCGGGGAACTGGATGCAAACATTGCCCGGTCCAAGTCGCGGGTCAGCGAAGTGCAGATGCGGGTCCTTGCCATTGAAGAAGTGGCGCGAACCGAAGCGCAGCGCGAGCTTGTGGTGGTCGAGTCCCGTCTTCAGGAGCTGACCGACAGGATCGCTGCCGTAAAGGATCGCCTGCTTCGGACGGAAATCAGGGCGCCGATTGCCGGGCGGATCAATGAGGTGTCCGTCTTTACCGTTGGCGGTGTTACGACACCTGCGGAAGTTCTGGCAACGATCGTGCCAGACAGCGCAAAGCTCAGCATCGAGGTGCAACTTCCGATCACTTCGATCGACCAGATCTACCTTGGCCAGCCCGCGCGCGTCCGGTTTTCCGCCTTCAACCACCGCACGACACCTGAATTGCAGGCAACAGTCAGCTATATCTCGGCCGCAACAACAGCGGGGGGACCTGATGCCCAACCCTTCTATATCGGCAATGTCGAGCTGTTGCCGGAAAAGATGGCGCAGCTTGCCGGTCTGGAGCTTCTGCCCGGCATGCCCGTGGAAGTTTATCTGACGACGCAGGAGCAGACGGCCATCGCTTATTTCGCGCGCCCCTTGATGGACCAGTACGAACGCGCGCTGCGCGAAGAGTGATGGGGTGATGGAGCGTTCCGGCAGTGCAGGACGGCAGACAATCTGCTTCTTCAAACGGGAAAGACGGGTTCGCTCAAACCGCCCTGCGCTGCGTCACCGCCTTTGCGGGCCGAACCGCATCGCCGAGAAGCTGCGTAGGAGCCGCAATGGCACCGCTGCTTGCAAGTTCCTGTGCCGCAAGCAAGACTTCCACGCGGTTCCGGACGTTCAGCTTTTGGATCAGGACGGTCATGTGATGTTTGACCGTCTTTTCGCTGATGGAGAGCTCGCTCGCGATCTGCTTGTTGGTGTTGCCCCGCAAGAGCAGTTGCAGGACATCTTCCTCGCGTTTGCTGAACGTCACCTGGGGAACCAGGCGTTTGGTATGCTCTTTGCGCAGGGCCGCAACGACCCTGGTTGCAAAGCTGGGGGTGATGTAGGTCTCGCCGTCCCGCACCCGCTCGATCGCATCGCGCAGTTCGTCAAGCGTGCTGCCTTTCAAGACATACCCCAACGCGCCGGCTTCCAGTGTTGCAATCGCCGAGTCGATGCTGTCCGAAGCCGTGAAGGCGAGGATCTTTGTGGCCGTATCCTGCGAGGTGACCTCGGCAATCGCTTTCAAGGTGTTTCCGGGCATGCCCAGATCGACGACCATCACAGCGGGCCGCATCGTCCGGGCGATGTCGACGATGTCGCCAGCAGTCTTGCCCACGGCGATGACGCTCATGTCCGGACTGGCCGAAAACAGCCTGCAAAGCCCAGCCAGCAAGATCGGGTGGTCATCGACAAACGCTATTGTTGTAGTCACCATCGGTTTTCTACACCCAGAATAAAGTAAAA
>JANPJZ010000319.1:0-50010 GCA_031425795.1 Rhodobacter sp.
CGGACCAAGGAGCGGATGCGCGACCCCAATGCCCCGATTTCAACGCTCGCGCGGGATGGAAAGTTCGGCGGCGTCGGGTTCCTTCTGCCGCCGGACCAGGTGCCCGAGAACCTGAGGCGTGCGCTGCGCGACCCCAACCGGGGCGCCACCAGCCACCCGGCCCGCGCGGCCCAGGAGTAAACGAGCCGCGCTGCACAGGGTTCAAGCGGGGCGCCAGACTTTCGAGCGCCCCGCTACGGCTCAGTTCCGCGACTTGTCGACCATCTTGCCCTTGGAGATCCAGGGCATCATGGCGCGCAGCTTTTCCCCGACCTGTTCGATCTGGTGCTCGTCGTTGATGCGGCGGGTCGCCTTGAAGAAGGGCTGGCCAACGGCGTTTTCCTGCATGAAATCACGCACGAACTTGCCGGTCTGGATGTCGGTCAGGACCTCTTTCATCCGGGCCTTGGTCTCGGCGTAGGGCAGGATGCGCGGGCCGGAGACGTATTCGCCGTATTCGGCCGTGTTCGAGATCGAGTAGTTCATGTTGGCGATGCCGCCCTCGTAGATCAGGTCCACGATCAGCTTCACTTCGTGCAGGCATTCGAAGTAGGCCATCTCGGGCTCGTAGCCGGCTTCCACGAGGGTTTCAAATCCCATGCGGATCAGTTCGACAAGGCCGCCGCAGAGGACGGCTTGTTCGCCGAAGAGGTCGGTTTCACATTCCTGGCGGAAGTTGGTCTCGATGATGCCGGAGCGGCCGCCGCCGATGGCGGAGCAGTAGGAAAGGCCGATTTCCATCGCCTTGCCGGTCGCGTCCTGGTGGACGGCCACCAGGCAGGGCACGCCGCCGCCCTTGGTGTATTCGCCGCGCACGGTGTGGCCGGGGCCCTTGGGGGCCATCATGATGACGTCGACGCCCCTTTTCGGTTCGATCAAGCCGAAGTGGACATTGAGGCCGTGGGCGAAAGCGATGGCGGAGCCTTCGCGCAGGTTGTCGTGGACGAATTTCTTGTAGGTTTCGGCCTGCAGCTCGTCGGGCATGGTGAACATGATGAGGTCGCACCACTTGGCGGCCTCGGCGATGTCCATGACCTTCAGGCCCTCGGCTTCGCATTTCTTGGCAGAGGCCGAACCGGGGCGGAGGGCGACGACGACGTTCTTCGCGCCCGAGTCGCGCAGGTTCAGCGCGTGGGCGTGGCCTTGGCTGCCGTAGCCGAGAATGGCGACCTTCTTGTCCTTGATAAGGTTGATGTCGCAGTCACGATCATAATAGACGCGCATGGGCTTGGTCCCTTCGTTGATGATGGCCGGAGAATAGGGTGATTTGCCCGAAATGGGCTGCGTTGTTTGACGATTTGCGCGGATTGTGCAAAGTATCATGCGGATTTTCCGGGGACAGTGCAGATTTCATGCAGATTGATGATACCGACCGTCGCATCCTGCGCCAGTATCTCGCCGAGCCCGGGCTGGAGCGCGCGGTGCTGGCAGAGCGTGCCGGCGTGACAGTGGCGACGCTGTGGCGGCGGCTGGAGCGGCTCCGCGAGGGGGGCGTGATCCGGGCCGAGGCGGCGGTGATCGACTGGCGGGCGCTAGGCTATGAGGTGGAGGTCAGCTTGCGCTTCACCCTCGACAAGACCAACCCGCGCGCCTTTGACGAGTTCATCGCCGCGGCGCGGGAGGTGGCGGAGGTGATCGGGATCGAGACCTTTCTTGGCAGGGTCGACGTGCGCCTGAACGTGATTGCACGGGACATGGGGCATTGGGCCGAGGTCTACCGGCAGAAGATCCTGATGCTGCCGCATATCCAGGAGGTGGAGGCGCTGATGCTCGTCTCCACCGTCAGGGACGCGGCGGGGGTGCCGCTGTGATCGCGCTGGATGATCTGGACCGGGCGATCTTGCGGGTGCTGTCGCAGGATGGCGGCGTGAACGCCGGGGAGCTCGGGCGGCGGCTCGGCCTGTCGCAACCGGCGGCCTGGCGTCGGGTGCGGCGGCTGGAGGAGGCGGGGGTGCTGGCGGGCCGGCGGGTGGAGGTGGACCGCGCGGCACTGGGGTTTGGGGTCACGGTGTTTCTGGGCGTGAAGCTTGCGACCAAGGGCCGAGTCAGCCTGGAGGATTTCGAGCGGGCGGTGACGGCGATCCCGGAGGTGCAGGTGGTGCAGCATGTGCTGGGGCTGTTCGATTACCGCTTGAGGGTGGTGGCCCGCGACATCGCCGACTTCGAGCGTGTCCTGCGCCGCCGGATCATGACGCTGCCGGGGGTGGGGAATGTCGAGGCCAACGTGCTTTTGACCGAAGAACGTCGCCCCGGACCCCTTGGTGTGGCGGAGGTGGTCGTGAAAGACTGATCCGGCGCGGCTGGCCGGCCCGAGCGGGTTGCGTGTTCCATCGCGGGTGCCGACCACTATCCACGGAAGGCGGACCTTTTCCCGGCACGACCCCTACCGGATCGAAGACGGCCATGCCACAGTGACGGATGCCCCTGGATGGGGGGTCGAAATCAACCCCGACTGGCTGGCCCGCGCCCGCCACACGGTTTCGCAAAGGACCTGAAATGCCCGGATTGCACGCCCATGTCGACCCTGACGGCCTTGAGGAATTCTCGGTCGTGTTCACTGACCGCAGCCTGAACCACATGTCGGCGCGGTTTCAGGCGGCGATGCGCGAGGTGTCGGGCCTGTTGAAGGAGGTCTACAACGGCAGTGCCGTGGCCCTGGTCCCCGGCGGCGGCACCTATGCGATGGAGGCAGTGGCGCGGCAATTCGGGCAGGGCCGGGTGCTGATCGTGCGGAACGGCTGGTTCAGTTACCGCTGGACGCAGATCTTCGACGCCGGCGGCTTCGCAGGTGAGACGACGGTGGTGATGGCGCGTCAGACCGGCAATGGCACGCAATCGGCCTTTGCGCCGCCGCCGATCGACGAGGTGGTGGCCCGCATCCACGAGATGCGGCCCGAAGCGGTGTTCGCGCCCCATGTCGAAACCAGCGCCGGAATCATCCTGCCCGATGATTACATTTCCCGGATGGCAGAGGCCGCGCATGAGGTCGGCGCGCTGATGGTGCTGGACTGCATCGCCAGCGGTTGCGTCTGGGTGGATATGGCGGCAACCGGGGTCGATGTGCTGATCTCGGCCCCGCAAAAGGGGTGGTCGGCCTCTCCGTCGGCCGGCGTGGTCGTCATGAGCCCCCTGGCCGAGGCGCGGCTGGAGGCTACCGTGTCGAACAGCTTCGCCGTGGATCTGAAGAAGTGGCGCGCGATCATGGCGACTTATGAGGGCGGCGGGCATGCCTATCATGCGACCATGCCCACCGATGCAATCATCGGGTTTCGCGATGCGATGCTGGAAACGAAGGCAATGGGATTTGCGGCGGCCAAGTCGGCGCAATGGGCGCTGGGTGACGCGGTGCGCGGGCTGATGGCGGAGAAGGGTGTGCCTTCGGTCGCGGCGGAGGGATTCCAGGCACCCGGCGTGGTGGTCAGCTACACCGGCGATGCGGAGGTCCAGAACGGCGCGAAGTTCCGGGCGCAGGGGTTGCAGATCGCGGCAGGCGTGCCGCTGCAGGTGGGCGAGGGGGCAGAGTTCCGGACGTTCCGGATCGGCCTCTTTGGTCTGGACAAGCTTGCCGACGTGCCAGCAACGGTCTCGCGGTTGCGCCGCGCGGTCGATGCCGTTCTGTAGAAAGAGAACAGGCCGGAAGGGAGCTTCCGGCCTGTGCGTCACTGAGCAGTCAGTTGGCGATCACTGTGCGCCGAGGATCACTTCGACGCCCTGAGCGGCACCCGATGCGGTGCGCAGGTTTTCAGAGTCGGCGAAGAAGGTGACCAGCTGCGCGTATTGCGAGTTGCTCAGGCTGGACAGGTCAGCGCCCGGGACCAGCGTCAGGATCTGCGACTGAATGGCCGAGGACAGCATGACAGGAGCTTCCTGGGCAAGCGCGCCGAAAGCGGAAGCAGCGACAAGAGCGGTAGCGAGAACGATGCGTTTCATGTTGTATTCCTTTGAATTTGTTTTTGCCTGCCCCGTGGTGGGGCGGTGAGTGAGAATTGGGGCTTCCCCGGAGAAAATGGAAATCACGGATTGATCGCAGCGCGTCGCCGAACTGTGAACGATCGTGCTCTTGCGCTGCGCTTCGCTTGAAATCCTGTGCTTCCGTTGGGGAAAGCGAGCCGGATCTGCTCACAGGTTTCAGAGATATCACGGGCCCTTGGGGGGGTGCGCCTTGTCTGTGCAAAAATGCACGAAACTTCAGTCTGCGCTGGTCGTAGCCGAAAGCGGGCGAAGCCCGAGGCCGGTGCGCATCAGGGTGTGGCGCAGTGGTCTGGTGCCGTAAAGCAGCTCCAGAGCCTTGGCGCGCAGGTCGCGCAGGCCGGGTGCGCTGGCCATGGAGGCGCGGTTCAGAAGGTCGATTCCCATCACGCGGGCCTGCACCTCGAGGTGGCGGTTGCGATGGTAGGCGTCGGTGACCGCCGCGACGCCGGGGTCTTCGCGGTGGGACTGCGCAAGCTCTGTCAGGGTGCGGAGGTCGGCCAGGCTCATGTTCAGCCCTTGCGCGCCGATGGGCGGGACGACATGTGCCGCCTCGGCCAGCAAGACGGTGCGGGGGCCTGACATCCGGTCGGAGATCTGGCTGATGATCGGCCAGACCGAGCGGCGGGTTATCAGGCGCAAGGGGCCGAGAATGCCGGAGGAACGGGCGGTCATCTCGGCCTCGAACTCCGGCACCGGAAGGGCGGAGAGGCGGGCGACTTCGGGGCCACGCTCCATCCAGACGACGGCCGAGGCGGGCTGGCCGTTGCGGTCGGGCAGGGGGACCAGGGTGAAGGGGCCGCCGGAGCGATGAACCTCGGTCGAGACGTTGTCATGCGGCAGGTCGTGACTGACGGCGAAGGCGAGGGCCTTCTGGCCGTAGCGCATGGTGCGGGCCCCAAGGCCAAGCGCCTCGCGCACGGGGGAGTTGCGGCCGTCGGCCCCGATGACCAGCCGGGCCGAAAGCCGGGTGCCGTCGGTGAGGGTGATGATCGCCTCGGACTCGCGGGTCAGCATCCGGGCGAAGCCCACGCCGGGGCGGAAGCTGACGTTCGGCAATTCTGCCAGACGGGCGACCATCTCACGCCGGAGCAGCCAGTTCGGGAGGTTCCAGCCGAAGGGGCCGTCCGTGATGTCCGCGGCGTCGAATTCGCGGGTCAGGCGGGCGATGGGAGCGGCGCCGCCTGCATCGATGATGCGCATGACCTGAAGCGGGGCGCCCTGGGGGAAGAGGCGGGGCCAGAGGCCGGCGGCTTCCAGGACAGCGACCGATGGTTGCAGGATCGCGGTGGTGCGCAAGTCTGCGCCTTCGGCATCGGCGTCGGTTACGGGGGCAGTGGGATCGACGCAGACCACGCGGAACCCCGCGCTCCCAAGGGCGCAGGCCGCGGTCAGGCCGGCAACGCCGCCGCCGGAGATGAGGATATCGGTCGTCTCACGCATGGCCTACCCCTTTGACCGAAGGATAGGCCGGGGGACGGGCGGGGGCCAGAGGACAGAATGCCGCCTGCCCTCAGGGCAGGGTGACCCAGATCAAGAGGCTGAACATCACCGGGACAAAGGCAACCGCGGCAAGCACCAGCGCGGCGAGGCCCCAGGTCTGGACCGCAAGCACGAGGGCGGTCAGCAGGATGACAAGGAGGTAGTAGATCGTGTCACTCTCCCGCTCCACATCCCGGATGACGCGACCGACGACGGGGGTGCGGCGCATCACCCGGCCAAGGGGGGAGGAGTTGCGGGCTGTGGTGGCGGTCATCGCGGGCTCCGTCTTGCTGCGCTTGGGAGATAGGGTGCGCAGGGCGGTCAGAAGCTGCGACGCTTCGTCACGCCAGAAGCCGGGCCAGGAAGCCGGTCAGATCATCGGTGTGATGGTGAATGTGCGGCGCGGGTTGGGGCAGGGGGGCGACGTGCACCGTGCGCATCCCCAGCGCGTGGGGCACGGCAAGGTTGCGGGCGTCATCCTCGAACATCGCGGCGGATTCCGGGGCTAAGCCGTCCTGCGCGAAGACGGTGGCAAAGGCCCGGGCGTCGGGCTTCGGATGGAAGTCGGCGTGTTCCACCCCGTAAACCGCATCGAAGAGGCCCGCCAGACCCCGGGCGACAAGGACTTTTTCGGCATAGGGCGCACAGCCGTTCGTATAGACGATCTTGCGGCCGGGCAGGGCCCGGATGCCGGCAGCCAGCGCCGGATCGGGGGACAGGACCGAAAAATCGATGTCATGCACCTCGGTCAGGTAGGGCGCGGGGTCGACGCCATGTTCCTGCATCAGGCCCGCAAGCGTGGTGCCGTAGGTCTGCCAATACTGCGCGCGCAGGTGGTCGGCGCGGGCGCGGTCGACCCGCAGCGCGGTCATCACCCAGTCGGTCATCTTGACCTCGATCTGGTCGAAGAGTCGCATGTGGGGCGGGTAGAGCGTGTTGTCGAGGTCGAAGACCCAGGTCGACACATGGGCGAAGTGCTGTTTTGGCATGGGTCCGGGTCTAGCCTTTGCCCCGGCCCTTGGGAAGGGTTGATCGAAACCGGCGAGGCGGGATACGGTCCTTCGATGTCTAACGAAGGAAGGCCGGACGGTGCAGAAGGACGCGTATACCCTGATCCTGGAGGCGATAGATGCCGGGCTTTACAAGCCCGGTGACCGGCTGGTCGAAAGCGAGCTTGCCGAACGCCTGGGCGTAAGCCGGACCCCGGTGCGCGAGGCACTGCAGCGGCTGGAGACGCAGTCGATGCTGTCGCGGGACGGCCGCAGCCTGATCGTCGCCAGCCTCGACCACAACCAGCTGGCAGAGCTTTATGCGGTGCGCACCGAGCTGGAAGGGCTGGCGGCGCGGCTGGCGGCCCGCCACGCGACGCCCGAGGAAGTGCGCGTGATGCGCAGCATGGTGGAGGACGACCGCGCGCTTCTGGGTCAGGATCCGCGCGCGCTGAGCCGGGCGAACAAGCGGTTCCACAAGCAGATCCACCTCGCCTCGCACAACCGGTTCCTGGTGCAGCAGCTGGATCTGGTCCACCGGTCGATGGCGCTGATGGCCAACACGTCTTTCGCGGCCGAGGGACGAGATCTGGTCGCGCTCGAAGAGCATGACCGGATCGTCTCGGCCATCGAGGCAGGGGATGGCGAGGCGGCCTATCAGGCGTTGAAGACGCATATCAGCCGGGCCTTCGAGACGCGGCTCCGGGTGGACGCGGGCGAGTTGCGGCTGCGCTGATCCCTCAGGTCTTGTCGTTGACGTGGTCAAAGATGCCGTGGGTGGTCTTGTCCCAGTAAAACGGGCGCGAGACCAATTCCCACAGCGCCTTGTAGGCGGCAAGCGAGGCGAGGGGGAAGTAGAGCTTCATCGTTGGCACCCACCAGAGGCTGAGCTTGTGGCGGGTCCGGCGCAGGCCGATGATCCCGACGGCGAGGTTCGCCGCCTCGGACACGATGAAGACGGCGGCCATGGCCCAGAACACCCAGCGCGGCAGTGCATCGAGCAGCGGGTGGGACAAACCGAAAGCCACGAGGGTGAAGGACAACAGCAGCGGCGCCAGCAGGAATTGCGCGATGGAGCCGAGGAACATGACCTGAAAGCCGATGAAGGCGCGCGGGCCAAGCTGGCGCCAAAGGAGCCGGGGCTGCCGCATGTGGACGGCCCAGGTCATCATGTAACCCTTGATCCAGCGCGACCGCTGCTTGATCCAGGGCAGCGCGCGGCAGTTTGCCTCTTCCTCGGTCACGGTGGCGATCAGTTCGGTCCGGTAGCCATGGCGTGCCAGGCGGATGCCAAGATCGGCGTCCTCGGTCACGTTGTGGGCGTCCCAGCCGCCGAGTGATTCCAGAACATTCCGGCGGAAGAACAGCGTCGTGCCGCCCAGGGGCACGACGAGGCCAAGCCGCGCGATGCCGGGCAACACGAGGCGGAACCAGCCGGCATATTCGATGGTGAAGCAGCGCGACAACCAGTTGGTGCGGGGGTTGTAATAGTCCAGCACGCCCTGAAGGCAGGCCACCTCCGGGGGAGAGCGCTGGAAATGCGCTGCGACCTGGCGAAGTTGGTCGGGGTCGGGGGCATCTTCAGCGTCATAGACCCCGATGACGCTGCCACGGGCGTAGTCGAGCGCATGGTTCAGGGCGCGGGGCTTGGTCTTCACCTCACCTTCGGGGACGACGATGACGCGCATCCAGGGGGGGAGCTCTGCCGCAGTGAGGGCGTCGAGGGTGACCTGGTCATCCGCCTCGACGGCGAGGATGACATCGAGCAATTCCTCGGGGTAATCGAGGCGGGCCAGGCGGCGGACGAGGCGTGCGGCGATGTCACCCTCGCGGTAGAGCGCCACGATGATGGACACGACCGGGGGAGAGATGTCGGCGGGTTCGCCGGGCGGCGGGGGCGGAAGACGGAGCGAGGCGACGGTGGCGGCCAGTTTCAGGCCAACGAGAAGCGTCAGCGAGACGAGGCCGAAGATCAGGACCGCAAGGGCGAGGGCCACGGGTGCGGCAAGCGCAAGGGCGGCAAACGTGGCAAGCACGGTCATGACGCGGGGCGCGCGGTGCAGCTTTGGCCAGTCGCGGCAGCTTTCGGCGGAGGAGACGCGGTTTTCGGCGGCCTGAGCAAGCCGGGGTCCGCGCCAGGCGTGGATGGCCGCCGTGATGGCGCGGGCAGGGGCCAGGGCGGCAGTGACGGGGCCAAGCTTTGCCTCAAGCATCGGGCGAAGCTGGCGGAACCGTTCGGGCTGGGACAGCGCGACCACGGTGACATCGCCGACGCGGCGCCAGGGCACGAGTCCGTGGCGCAGGCAGTTGGACGCCCCAAGGGCATCGATCAACCGGGGGTCGGGCAGGGCCTTGGCAAGGTCGATGACCCGGATGCCCCAGGTTCGCGCCTCGGCCTCATGGATGTCGCGGTCCATCACGAGGCCGCGCGCACGCAGGACATCGGGCAACCGGCCCGCCTCACGCCCCTGGTGGGCGAGGGCGTTGATCATGTCATCGGCAGACACCACACCCGAGCGGAAAAGCTGCGCGCCAAGCGCAGGGCGCTGCGGCACCGGCAGAACGGGGCCTGCGGCTGCGTCGGCGGTGATCTGGCGCTCTGCCCGTGCCATGCGGTTCCTGACCCTGGTCAAGCCGCAGCATGCGCGCCGCGGGTTAACGGGCAGTTAACCGGATCAGGCGCTCCGGCGGGCCTGCATGGCGGCGGCGAAGCGCTCGAAGAGGTAGAAACTGTCCTGGGGTCCGGGCGAGGCCTCGGGGTGATACTGGACCGAGAAGACCGGCTTGCCATCGACCGCGATGCCGCAATTCGTGCCGTCGAACAGGCTGACATGCGTCTCGGACACGCCTTTCGGCAGGGTGTCGGCATCAACGGTGAAGCCGTGGTTCATCGAGGTGATCTCGACCTTGCCGGTGGTCAGGTCCTTGACCGGATGGTTCGCGCCGTGGTGGCCGTGGTTCATCTTGCGGGTCTTTGCGCCAAGCGCCAGGGCGAGCATCTGATGGCCAAGGCAGATGCCGAAAAGGGGCACATCCCTCGCCAGCACGCCCTGGATCATCGGCACGGCATAGTCACCGGTCGCCGCCGGATCGCCGGGGCCGTTCGACAGGAAGACGCCTTCGGGGTTCAGGGCCAGCACATCCTCGGCCGTGGCGGAGGCGGGCAGGACGGTGACCTCGCAGCCGACGGAGGCGAGGCAGCGCAGGATGTTGCGCTTGGCGCCGTAGTCGATGGCAACGACACGCAGGCCGGGGCCCTCGCGTTCGGTGTAGCCCTCGGGCCAGGCCCACCGCTGTTCGTTCCAGCGGTAGGACTGGGCGCAGGTCACGTCCTTGGCGAGGTCAAGGCCGACAAGGCCCTTCCAGGCGCGGGCCTTGGCAACCAGTTTCTCGATGTCGAACTTGCCTTCGGGGTCATGGGCCAGAGCCACATGCGGCGCGCCCTGCTGGCGGATCGCACGGGTCAGGCGGCGGGTATCGACTCCGCCCACGCCGATGCGGCCAACGCGGGTCATCCAGGCGACGAGATCACCCGTGGCCCGCCAGTTGGAGGGTTCCGTCGGGTCCCACTTCACCACCATGCCGGCGGCGGAGGGGGTCTGCGTCTCATCATCTTCGGGCGTGACGCCGGTATTGCCGATATGGGGAAATGTGAAGGTCACGACCTGGCCGGCATAGGAGGGGTCGGTCATGATTTCCTGATAGCCGGTCATCGCGGTGTTGAACACAAGCTCTGCGACGGTCTGCCCGGTCGCTCCGAAGCCATGGCCGTAGAACAGGCTGCCGTCGGCAAGTGCAAGGCAGGCGGTCGGCTTCTGCAGTGCAGGCATGTGACGACTCCATCCGGGTAAATTGGCGCGAACCTAAGGGGTGGGGACCCTGGGGTCAAGGCTGCGCGCCAAAAGGTTTTCCACATGAAAACAACGGTTTGCAAAAGGTGGCGCTGGTTGCGCCTGCCAGCCCTTCCGGGTATGCTGGCGACTTCGGGAAAAACCATGGGGATGGACGACCGATGCTGCTACGTGACCGGCTGCAAAGCTCATTGAAAGACGCGATGCGGGCCAAGGAGGTTGACCGGCTGTCAACCTTGCGGCTGATCAACGCCGCGATCAAGGACCGCGAGATTGCCTTGCGCGGCGAGGCCGACGCGGGCGAGGTGGGCGAGCCCGAAATCCTGCAGATCATGGGCAAGATGGTGAAGCAGCGCCAGGAATCGGCCCGCGCCTATGAAGAGGGCGGGCGGCTGGAGCTTGCCGAAAAGGAACTGGCCGAGATCGGGGTGATCCAGGAATTCCTGCCCCGCCAGATGGACAGTGCCGAGATCGAGGCCGCCATCGACACGGCCGTGGCCGAGACCGGGGCCGCCAGCATCCGCGACTGCGGCAAGGTGATGGCAGCGCTGAAAGGCCGCTACACCGGCCAGATGGACTTTGGCGCCGTCGGGGCTTTGGTGAAGGGTCGGCTGGGCTGATCGAGGGTGTTCGTGAATGATGTCGGTGCTGTCGGGTGTATTTCTTGCGATCGCGGGCTTGGGCTTCGACATCGCCTCGGTCCTCGGGATGTTCTATCCAGGGCGCGACAGCGTGCAGGTGGTGGGGGCCGACGGGGAAACCTACAGCTATGCCTGCAAGCACGGCCCGGCCGGTGAGACGCCTCAGGCGCAAGGCGCGCGCGCCCATGCCGCCTTCGAGGCGAACCTCGACGGCTTTGCCGATGCCTTCGTGGCCAAGATCATGACGGACATCGACGAAGGAACGCCGGCGCTGTCCACCGGCATCACCCTGCAGCGGCAGACCGACTCCTGGGGTCGCGCCGTTGCGGTGCAGCTGGAGCGGGACTTCGGCTGCGTTCAGCTTGGCTGACCAGGATCGGTCTGGCGCAGGTCGCTCAGCCGGGATTGCAACTCTCTCTTCAGGTGGATCCGCTCGTCTTCGGACAGGAAAGCGCCGAGTTCCACCTCACGCGCTTCGGCCTTCAGGGTCAGGTAATGGGGCACCGGGCCGCCGGTTTCATGCAAGGTGACGCGGAGCCAGTAGGGGTTGGCCTCCCACTCCTGCCGGCGGCCGCGGGGGCCGTGGCGAGCAAGGGTGATGCGGTCCGGGGCAAGGCACAGGTCTTCGACGATGTCGCGGTCACGCCCGTTCTTGCGCAGCGCAAGCCAGACGGCGGCCAGCATTGCCAGCAAGAACGGCAAGAGCGCCCAGACCACCGGTGAGCCAATGACGGCCAGAAGCGGCAGCGCGACAAGCGTGGCGGTGAGGCTGATGAACCAGACGAAGCCACGTTGCGAAAGCGAGCGGTGCGGCCAGAGGTGCAGGCGATGCGTGCCGCCGTCGGGAGGAAGCCATTCATAGGGCATGGGCGCAAGCTAGGCCATGCGCCCGCAAAGGGAAGGGACAGCACGTCGCAGCCGGCTATCTACGCGGCGGCGGGGCACGCAACGACTGTCGCGGCGCGGACATTCAGGGCAGGGTGGCCAGGAATGCGGCAAGCGCCGCCTCGTAGCCTTGCGGGTCCTCGGCATAAGAGCCAAGCGGCCCTGCGCTGGTCCAGAAGGTCTGAGTCTGACCGACCCTCGCTTCGGCGAGGGCTTCGGAGGTCGCAAAGGGCACGATGCTGTCAGCTTCGCCATGGGCGATGAAGAGCGGGCCGGGGAAGGCTTCGAAAACTTCGGCGACTTCGGCCCCGGCAAGATCGATTCCGGTCAGCCGGGGCAGGATAAGCCCGGCGATAGGGGAGATGAGGCTGGGCAGGGGATGGCCTGCCTCGGCAGCAGACTGGCGGAGGACGGCGCTGAAGCTGAGGGATGGGCTGTCAAGGACGATGGCGCTGACCCGGGGGGCAAGCGGGCTTTGCGCAAGAAACTGGCCAAGGATGGCAGCGCCCATGGTATCGGCGAGGACAAGGACAGGAGGGCTGTCCGCAGCCGGTGCCATCTGGGCAACCGCGGCTTCAAGGTCGGGCCATTCCTGAAGGCCAAAGCCGTGGCTGCCTCCAGGCGCTGTCGGGGCGTCAGGATCGTTGCGGTAGCTGATCAGCAGGACCGAAAACCCGGCCTCATGCAAAGTGGCCACGTGGCGATAGCCGTCTTCCCGCGCGCCCGGCACGCCATGGACGAAGATCGCGTGGCCACGCTCGCCCTGTGAAGGGGGGATAAGCCAGGCTTCGGCGGGGCCAAGCGGGTTGGTGATCATCATCGCCTGAAACGGCAGTCCAAGGGCGGTCAGCGGATCGCCGCGATACCCGATGGCCCGGGGGTCCGTCGGAGCGGTGATCTGGGTGAAGCTGGCCGACCGCGAGCCCGAGCCAAGCATGTCGGCCGTGCTGCGGGCCAGGAAATAGGCGTTGATTGCAACATAGCCGCCAAGGGCGAGGGCGAGCAATGTGGCCAGGAACACTCCGATCCGCATCGCATACTCCTTTGCCGGCACAAAGCAAAAGGCCCCGAGGTCGCCCCGGGGCCTTCCCTGTAAATCTTGTCCCGCTTCTAGTGGGCGTGCGACCTGTCCCAGTCTTCGCGCTTTGGCAGCTGCTCGAACGTGTGTTCAGGCGGCGGCGAAGGCAGCGTCCACTCCAGCGTGTCGGCGTATTCGTTCCAGTAGTTGTTTTCGGTCACACGGCGGCCCCAAAGCAGGGTGTAGGCCACGATCCCGATGAAGAACACGAAGGACGCGAAAGAGATGAAAGCACCGATTGACGAGAAATAGTTCCAGTAGGCGAACGCTTCAGGATAGTCGATGTAGCGGCGCGGCATGCCCTGACGACCAAGGAAGTGCTGCGGGAAGAAGGTCAGGTTCGACCCGATGAACATCATCCAGAAGTGCAGCTTGCCAGCCCATTCGGGATACTGACGACCGCTCATCTTGCCAATCCAGAAGTAAACGCCGGCAAAGATGCCGAAGACGGCCCCAAGCGACATCACATAGTGAAAGTGGGCGACGACATAGTAGGTGTCATGATAGGCGCGGTCGACGGCGGCCTGGCTGAGGACGATCCCGGTCACGCCACCGGCAGTGAAGAGGAAAAGGAACCCGAAGGCGAACAGCATCGGCGTCTCGAATGTCACCGACCCGCCCCACATGGTGGCGATCCAGCTGAACACCTTGATGCCCGTGGGCACCGCGATAACCATGGTCGCCAGCATGAAGTAGCTTTGCTGCGTCAGGCTCATGCCCGAGGTGTACATGTGGTGCGCCCAGACGACGAAGCCCAGCACGCCGATAGAAACCATCGCGTAGACCATCGGCAGGTAGCCAAAGATCGGCTTGCGGCTGAAGGTGGCGATGACCTGGCTGATGATCCCGAAGGCGGGAAGGATGATGATATAGACTTCCGGGTGGCCGAAGAACCACAGGATGTGCTGGTAAAGCACCGGGTCACCGCCGCCCGAAGGCGTGAAGAAGGTTGTGCCGAAGTTGCGGTCGGTCAGCAGCATGGTGATTGCACCCGCCAGCACCGGCAGCGCCAGCAGAACCAGCCACGCGGTGATGAAGATCGACCAGGCGAACAAGGGCACCTTGTGCATGGTCATGCCCGGCGCGCGCATGTTCAGGAAGGTGGTGATCATGTTGATCGCGCCCAGGATCGACGAGGCACCCGACAGGTGGACCGCGAAGATCGCAAGGTCCATCGCATAGCCACCCTCGGCTGTAGTCGATAGCGGCGGGTAAAGCACCCAACCGACGCCCGCCCCGGTGCCAAGATCACCCCCGCCACCCGGCGCGAACAGCGACGCGACGGCCAGCGAGGTGCCTGCGATGAACAGCCAGAACGACAGGTTGTTCATCCGGGGGAACGCCATGTCCGGCGCGCCGATCTGCAGCGGCATGAAGTAGTTGCCGAAGCCGCCGAAAAGGGCGGGAATCACCACAAAGAACATCATCAGGATGCCGTGGGCCGTTACCGTCACGTTCCAGATATGGCCATTCGGGGTGCAAGTCGTGGTCGGGTCAGCGATCAGGCGCAGACCTTCCTGGCACATGTACTGCACCTGCGGCTGCATCAGCTCCATCCGCATGTAGACGGTAAAGATGACCGAGATCAGGCCGACGATACCCCCCGCAAAGAGGTAGAGAATCCCGATGTCCTTGTGGTTAGTCGACATGAACCAGCGGATGAAAAACCCTGGTCTGTGATGGTCATGGCCGTGGATGGCTGCGTCTGCCATGGGCAGTCTCCCGCTTTGGTCTTGTCTTCGTGCGAAGGCGGCCCCTTGAACAGGCCGTCCGGTTCCCTTGACTGGTTCTAACCTTGGGCGGGGCGGGTCGCAATGTCTGACTTTGCCGCAGGGGGCAGAATTCCGGGGCGCGTTTCCAGCGCTACCGCGCCCTGCGGAAAGACAAGGCGTGCCCCGGTCGGGGGACGCGCCTTGTGGTGGTTAGACGGTCTGCATCCGCCCCGGAAGATCAGCGCCTATTGCGACACCGACTGCAGATAAGCCGCCACATCCTCAGCACCGGCGGCAAGCTTGTACGACATCTTCGACTTTGCGCCGTCATCGCCAAGCGCGCCTTGCAGATACGCTGCCGGGTTCGCGGTGTAGGCGGAAAAACTGGCCGTGTCCCAGACCGCCCCAGTGGCGCCAAGCGCGGCAATCGAGTCGCCATAGCTGTAGTCAGGATCAGCCGCCACACCGCGTCCGATGATGCCATAGAGGTTCGGGCCGGTGCGGCCGCCCTTCTGGATTTCGGTCCCATCGGGGGCGATCACAGAATGGCAGGCCTTGCAGTTGCGGAACGTCTCCTCGCCCGCGGCCGGATCGGCAGCAAGGACAGGTGCGCCGAACGCCGCAAGGGTGGCCGCCAGAAGGATGAACTTCGTCATGATGTCCTCATATGTCACGTGGCGGGCCCTTGGGCACTTCCACAGGGCCGAACATGGGATAGGGGGGGGCTGATATGCAATAGCAACATGGTCGCATCTGTCCTGCGACCCCGCGTCATCTGATAGCGTTCAGTGCTGAGGCCGGTCGCAGGTCCGCAGAAAGGCCCCTTCGAACGTGGCCATCAGGGCCGCGTCAAGGTCCGCCATCGTGACGGGCAGCCCAAGGTCGACAAGGCTGGTCACGCCGTGGTCACGGATGCCGCAGGGAACGATCCCGTCAAAATGGCCAAGGTCAGGCTCCACGTTGATTGAAATGCCATGAAAGCTGACCCAGCGGCGCAGCTTGATGCCGATGGCGGCGATCTTGTCCTCGGTTGGGCGGCCATCCGGGGCAGGGTGGTCGGAACGCTGGACCCAGACACCCACCCGGCCGGGGCGGGTTTCGCCGACCACATTGAACTCGGCAAGGGTGGCGATGACCCAGCGTTCCAGGTCACGGACAAAACAGCGCACGTCACCCCCCCGCGCCTTGACGTCCAGCATGCAGTAGATCACCCGCTGGCCCGGTCCGTGATAGGTGTATTGTCCGCCGCGCCCTGCCGAATAGACCGGAAACCGATCCGGTTGTACCAGATCGGCGGGGTTGGCCGAGGTGCCTGCGGTGTACAGGGGCGGATGCTCCAACAGCCAGATCGCTTCACCCGCGTGGCCTTCGTTCATGGCGGCGACATGGGCCTCCATGGCAGCCAAGGTCTCGGTGTAGGGGACAAGCCCCGGCAAGGTTCGCCACTCAACCATGCTTTTGCCCCATCTTTGTCTGCGCGTGACCAGACATGCGGCAAAGGCCGGCCCGATTGCAACCACTGCAAGCGATCACATGCGCGCCCTGTCCGGGAAATTCGCTTCCGCAGGAAAGCTGAAAATCCCCCTTTTCAACGTCAGCCGCAGCGGCTAGTAAGCGGGCGTCCAAGGCAGGGCCAGTGCGCGGATGTGGCGGAATTGGTAGACGCGCAGCGTTGAGGTCGCTGTTCCTTAACCGGAGTGAAGGTTCGAGTCCTTTCATCCGCACCAGGCCCTGCCGGACATGTCCTTCTCGACACCCACCATGGACGCGCAGCCGCAAGGCCGGCGTCCTTTGCATTGGGCCCTAGCGGCGGGTGTTTGCCGATGCCTTCGCCATGGCGATTTTCCCGATTGCCGTCCCAAAGCCGTGCAAATGACTGGCTGAACCGGTCGAACCTGCCCGATTTTCCCGCAGTTGCGCAACCAGCGGGCATTTGCAGATTTCTGCGTTGCAATGAGTTCGGGGTTTCGCTTTAGTCAGCGGCATAAAAGAAGGCGCCAAGCGCCCATGAATTCAGGGAGACACGGGTGACGTCAGAGCCCCGCAGCGACGCCTTCGTCGCTTTCGATCATGTGCAGAAAAGCTACGATGGGGTCAGCCTTGTCGTCAAAGATCTAAATCTGACCATCGCCAAAGGTGAGTTCTTGACCATGCTTGGCCCCTCGGGCTCGGGCAAGACGACCTGTCTGATGATGCTGGCGGGGTTTGAGACCGCCACCAGCGGCGAAATCCGGCTGGATGGCCGCCCGATCAATCAGGTGCCGCCGCACAAGCGTGGCATCGGCATGGTGTTCCAGAACTATGCGCTGTTCCCGCACATGACGGTGGGCGAAAACCTTGCCTTCCCGCTGGAAGTGCGCGGCATGTCAAAGTCCGACCGCGAAGCGAAGATCAAGCGCGCGCTGGACATGGTGCAAATGTTCGGTTTCATCAACCGCCGCCCGGCGCAGCTTTCGGGCGGTCAGCAGCAGCGAATCGCCCTGGCCCGCGCGCTGGTCTTCGACCCGGCGCTGGTGTTGATGGACGAACCGCTTGGCGCGCTGGACAAGCAGCTGCGCGAGCATATGCAGTTTGAAATCAAGCACCTGCATGACAGCCTTGGCATAACCGTGGTCTATGTAACCCATGACCAGGGCGAAGCGCTGACCATGTCGGACCGTGTGGCCGTCTTCAACGATGGCCGCATCCAGCAGCTTGCCCCGCCCGCCGACCTTTACGAACGTCCCGACAACAGCTTTGTCGCGGGCTTCATCGGCGAGAACAACAAACTTCTCGGCACGATCGAAGAGCTGTCGGGGGACAAGGCGCTTGTTCGCCTGCGCACCGGCGAGCTGATCGACGCGACGGCGGTGAACATCAAGGAAAAGGGCCAGCAGACCATGGTCTCAATCCGCCCCGAACGGGTGGAGTTCAAGCCCGAGATGATGCCCGCCGGTGCCCACACGATCGACGCCGAAGTGGTCGAAATGATCTACATGGGCGATATCCTCCGTGCCGTACTGCGTGTTGCAGGGGCCGATGATTTTGTGATGAAGATGCGCAATACGCTGGGGCAGGCCAAGCTGACCCCCGGCCAGAAGATCAAGGTCGGCTGGCACCCGCAGGATGCCCGCGCGCTTGACCCCTGACATCCTGCCCCTCGGGGCATGTCAGACCCTACCCAATACGACCCAAAACACCAACAGGGAGACTGCCAATGAAGAAGACCCTTATCCTTTCCACCGCACTTGCGGGCTTTGCCGTTTCGGCTCAGGCCGATGTGACGGTGATGTCCTGGGGTGGCGCCTATGGCGCGGCCCAGACCGAAGGGCACCTGAAGCCTTTCACCACGGCGTCCGGCATTGCCACCGTGATGGTCGACAGCGACAACCCGGCCACCCCGATCAAGGCCATGGTCGAGGCGAACAACGTCACCGTCGACGTCGCCAGCCTGGAATACGCCGACGCGATCCGCCTGTGCGACGAAGGCGTGCTTGAGGTGATCGACCCCGCAATCCTTCCCGCCGGGGCCGATGGGACGCCTGCGATGGATGACTTCCTGCCTGGCGCCGTGACGGAATGTGCCGTGTCGACCGACATCTGGGCGACGATCTACGCCTATGACACCACCAAGTTCACCGGCGAAGCCCCGACCACCGCAGCCGATTTCTTCGACACGACGAAGTTCCCCGGCAAGCGCGGCGTGCGCAAGGGGGCCAAGGCGGTCCTTGAATTCGCGCTGATGGCCGATGGCGTTCCCGCAGCCGAGGTTTACGCCACGCTCTCGACACCCGAAGGCGTGGACCGTGCTTTCGCGAAGCTTGACACCATCAAGGCCGACATCGTCTGGTGGGAAGCTGGCGCTCAGCCGCCGCAGCTCCTTGCCGATGGCGAAGTGGTGATGTCCACCGCCTATAACGGCCGGATCTTCAACGCCGCCGTCGCCGAGGGCAAGCCGTTCCAGATCGTCTGGGACGGGCAGATCTATGAGAACGAGATGTACGCGATCCCGAAGGGCGCGCCGAACAGGGAAGAGGCGCTGCAGTTCATCGCCTACGCCACCTCGACCGAAGGTCTGCGCCAGCAGGCCCAGTGGATCAGCTATGGCCCGGCGCGCAAGTCGGCGCTGATCGAGCCGCTGATCTTCAACGACGGCAAGACCGAAATGTCGCCGCACCTGCCGACCAACCCGGCCAACCTGACCAACGCGCTGGAATCGGGTTCGGACTTCTGGGTCGACCGTGACGCAGAACTGAACGAGCGTTTCAACGCCTGGCTTGCTGCCGGCTGATGCCTCTGCGCGGGGGGCGTCATGTCCCCCGCGCCCCTTTTTCCTGACCGGACAGCATGATGGCTGACGCAGCACTCCTCACGACATCAGACGGTCGACCCCTGGCGCAGGCGCTGGTCCAGGCCCAGGCACGCGCGCGCCGCCGGGCATTCCTTCTCGTGCTGCCGCTCCTGCTGTTTGTCATGTTCAGCTTCATCCTGCCCATCGGGCAGATGCTGCACCGTTCGATCTACCACGACGGTTTTTCCGCCAATGCGCCGCTGACCGGCGCCTGGTTTGCCCGGAACCCCAGCGGAACCCCGCCGGATGAGGCTGCCTATGCCGCCCTTGCCGCCGACCTTGCCGCAATGCAGGCCGCGCGCACGGCGGGCGAGGCGGGGACCCGCATCAACTATGTCATTCCCGAAACCAGGTCACTCTTCACCCGCTCGGCGCGCGAGGCCAAGGACCTGACCCCGCCCTATGAGGCGTCGCTGCTGGCGCTGGACCCGAAATGGGCTGACCCTGCCGTATGGGAGGCGATGCGTGCCGCCGCTTCGGCTTACACCTTCGACTTCTACCTCGTCTCGGCCGATTTCCAGCGGGCCGCCGATGGCAGCATCGAACGGGTCGACGAAAACCGGCAGATCTACATCGCCCTTTTCGTCAAGACCTTCATCCTGTCGGCGATCATCACGGTCCTCTGCCTGCTAATCGCCTTCCCGGTGGCGCATCTTCTGGCGACCCTGCCGATGGCAAAGGCCAACCTTCTGATGATCCTTGTCCTCTTGCCGTTCTGGACCTCGCTTCTGGTGCGCACCACCAGCTGGATGGCAATCCTTCAGGGCGAAGGCGTGATCAATGACCTGATGGTCTGGATCGGCGTGATTGCCGAAGACGGCCGTCTGCGGATGATCAACAACCAGACCGGCACGATCATCGTGATGACGCATATCCTGCTGCCCTTCATGATCCTGCCGCTCTATTCGGTGATGAAGGTTATCCCGCCCAGCTATGCCCGCGCCGCGCGCAGCCTTGGGGCCACAAGCTGGACCACCTTCCGCCGGATCTACCTGCCGCAGACACTGCCGGGTATCGCTGCGGGGTCATTGCTCGTCTTCATCCTTGCGGTCGGCTACTACATCACGCCGGCGCTGGTGGGTGGGGCGGATGGGCAGCTGATTTCGAACCTCATCGACTTCCACATGGACCGGTCGAACTGGTCGATGGCGGCCGCCCTGTCGGCGATGCTGCTGGCGGGTGTGCTGGTCCTGTATTGGCTTTATGATCGGCTTGTCGGGATCGACAGGCTCAAGCTCGGGTGATCTGATGGCGCTGCCCCCCTACGCTGACCCGCTGGAGCGGATCTGGCACCGCACCTATCAGGTGATCTGCGCGCTGGTGTTCATCTTCCTGATCGCACCGATCCTGATCGTCATCCCGCTGTCGTTCAACGTGGAGCCCTACTTCAGTTTCACCGAGAAGATGGTCCGGCTGGACCCGACAGGCTATTCCCTGCGCTGGTATGATACGCTCCTGACCTTCGGGATGCAGGCGCCGGAGGTGCCGCGTGACGGGGCCTGGTTTGCCGACATGTGGGCGAACTCCACCTGGGTGCAGGCGGCCAAGAACTCGCTGATCATCGGCTTCTGGGCCACCATCTTCGCCACCGTCCTAGGCACGGTGGCAGCCCTTGGCCTGTCGCGCCCGGAAATGCCCTACCGCCGGGCGATCATGGCAATCCTGATCAGCCCGATGATTGTCCCCATCATCATCATTGCGACGGGGATGTTCTTTTTCTACTCCAACCCCTGCGCCATCCTCGGGTTTGAGTGTGGTCGCCTGACCTCGACCTATCTTGGCGTGATCCTTGCGCATACGATCCTGGGGATACCCTTCGTCATCATCACTGTGACGGCCACGCTGTCGGGCTTCGACCAGTCGCTGATCCGCGCCGCGCAGTCGCTGGGGGCGAACCCGCGCGAGGTGTTCTTCAAGGTCGTGATGCCGCTGATCCTGCCCGGCGTGATCTCTGGCGCGCTCTTCGCCTTCGTGACATCATTCGACGAGGTGGTCGCCGTCCTCTTCATCGCGGGACCCGAGCAGCAGACCATTCCGCGCCAGATGTGGAACGGCATCCGCGAACAGATCAGCCCGGCGATCCTTGCGGTGGCGACGATCCTGGTGGTGATCTCCATCGCGCTTCTGACGACGGTCGAGCTTTTGCGTCGGCGGTCGGATCGCTTGCGTGGCGTGACGGGGCGCTAAGGGTTAACGTTTCCTGAAAACGCTCGGGCAAGCCATTGAAATTGCGCGTGGGGAAGGGGTGTCCCTGCCCGGGACACTCCCTCAAGGCAGGATCTGCAGCCAGACCCAGACAGAGCCGATCGACATCAGGGTTGCCACCAGCACGGTCGAGGCAGCCACCCGTTTCGCAACACCGTAGAGGTTGGCGAAGACATAGGCATTCACCCCCGGCGCCATCGCAGCCGTCATCACGGCCGAGCGCAAGGCGGCTGTATCAAGATCGAAGACCTGGGTGCCAAGAAACCAGGTGATGCCCGGATGCAGGACCAGCGACACCGCCGACAGCAGCGCGATGGCGCGGAAGTCACCCTCCGGGCGGTAGCGGTGCAGCACGCCGCCAAGACCGAAGAGCGCGGCAGGAAGGGCCGCCTGGACCATGAGGTCGATCGCGGACCAGGCGATGTCGGGCAGACCGCCGGCGAAGTTGACCACGAAACCGCAAAGGATCCCGATGACCAGCGGCTGGGTCAGGATCGCCCGTGCGACCTGCGTTGCCAAAGCCCGCGCCGACAAGCCAAGGCCGCGCGACCGGGCGATCTCCATCAGGGTGATCCCGAAGCTGTAGAAGATCGGCGAGTGGACCGAGATGATGGCAAAGTTGCCCTGCAGCGCCTCGGTTCCAAAGGCGCGTTCGGTGATCGGCACCCCAAGGAGCAGCGAGTTGGAGAAGAGCCCGACGAAGCCGAAGGCGATGCTGTCGGTCACCGGCCGCCCGAACAGGAGCCGCGCGGCAAAATACCCTGCCGCGAAGCCGGCCAACGCGCCGACGTAGAAGCTGATCATCAGCCCCGCATCATAGGCCTGGCCGAGGTCAAGCCGGGCGATGGAGGAAAAGAGGAGAAGCGGCAAGGCAAAGCCCTGCGCGAAGGACATGACCCCGTCGACGGCGATGTCCGTGAAGCCCAGCCAGCGCGCGGCGACATAGCCAAAGCCGATGACCAGAAAGACCGGCAGGATGACATCCAGAAGCACGCTCATGTCTGGCGTAGCCCAGGGGCGTCACCCCCCCAGGCCCCCATGGGATACTTGTCGAGATAGGGATGCCGGCTCTCAGGCATCGTAGGTGATGGTCATGCCGTCATAAGCCGGGGTGATATGGGCGGGAAGCTCGATCCGAAGCGCCTCGTAGTCTAGGTCGACGTGCATGTTGGTCAGCACGGCGCGGGTGGGTTCGGCGCGGGCGATCCACTCCAACGTCATCGCAAGATGCGCGTGGGTCGGGTGCGGCTTGCGGCGGAGCGCATCGACGATCCAGCAGTCAAGGTCTTGAAGGGCAGGCCAGCTTTCTTCGGGGATCGCCACGGCGTCGGGCAGGTAGGCGAGCAGGCCGATGCGGAAGCCGAGGGCGTCCATGCTGCCATGCTCGGCGCGAAAGGGCGTCAGGGTGACGGGGCCACCTTCGCCGGTAATGGTCAGGGGGCCGGACAGGGTGTGCAGGTCAAGGATCGGGGGATAGGGGCTGCCTTCGGGCTGGATGAAGGCATAGCCGAACCGGGTCAGCAGTGCCTCTTGCGTCGGGCCGTCCGCCCAGACCGGCAGACGGCCGCGCCGGTTGAACACGACCTGCCGCAGGTCGTCGATACCGTGCATGTGATCGGCGTGGCTGTGGGTGTAGACGACGGCATCCAGCGTGCCCACCCCTGCATCCAGAAGCTGGTCGCGCATGTCTGGGGACGTGTCGATCAACACCCGTGTCGATCCGTCAACCGTCTCGCGCGTGACAAGAAGAGAGCAGCGGCGGCGGCGGTTCTTGGGGTTCGCGGGGTCACAATCCCCCCAATCGCCGCCAAGGCGCGGAACTCCGCCGGACGAGCCGCAGCCAAGGATGGTGAAGGTCAACCGCGCCATCAGGCCGCCTTTGCGCTGCGGGCAGCGCGCGGAAAGAGCCGGTCGAAATTCGCCGTGGTCTGGGCCGCAAAGGCCTCAAGTTCAAGGCCGAAGACCGGGGACATGGCGCGGGCCGTGTGGGCGACGTAGGCCGGCTCGTTGCGCTTGCCGCGAAACGGGGGCGGGGCGAGGTAGGGGCTGTCGGTTTCCAGGATCAGCCGGTCCAGCGGTGCGCGGGCGAAGATGTCGCGCAGGTCTTGGCTTTTCGGGAAGGCGGCGATGCCGGAGATCGACAGGGTGAAGCCCATTTCCAGCGCAGCTTCGGCCAGGCGCGGGCCCGAGGAGAAGCAGTGCATCACACATTTGAACGGGCTTCGCGCCATGCCTTCGGCAAGGATCGCTTCGACATCCGCGTCCGCGTCTCGGGCGTGGATGATCAGCGGCAGGCCGGTTTCCTGCGCGGCCTCGATATGGATACGGAGCGACGTCTGCTGCACCGCTTTGCTTTCAGCGGTGTAGTGATAGTCGAGCCCGGTTTCCCCGATGCCGACAAAGCGGGGGTGGCGAGAGAGGGCAACAAGGTCGTCCAGCGAGGCCATCGGCTCTTCTGCCGCGTGCATCGGGTGGGTCCCGGCGGCGTAGAAGACCGATGGATGGGCTTCGGCAATGGCGCGGACCAGAGGCTCGTTCCGCAACCGGGTGCAGATCGTGACCATCCGGGTGACGCCAGCGGCGTGGGCGCGGGCGATGACCGCGGCGGTTTCATTGGCCAGGTCGGGAAAGTCCAGATGGCAGTGACTGTCGACAAGGTCAGGCAGATCGGTAGGGGCGGGGGACATGTCGGGGTTACCTCTGGGCGAGGGAACCCGCCGTCTCGTCGATGCGAAGGAGGATATCCATTAGAAGGGCTGCGGGGTCAAGGTTGACCGCCTTGCCGCGCCGGGCACGGGCGGAAAGCGTCTGGGCGAGGTCCGCCCAGGCGCGGGCGGCGGCGGGATAGGGGGAGAGACGCGCCAGGAGAGCCGCTTCGTTCGGGGCGGCGTCGGGGACGGGCACGCCTGTGGCACCCTGCCGGGCGAGACGGGCGAGAAAGAGGTCGATGAGGGTGACCAGAAGGTCAAAGGTCTCAGGCGCGGACCTCAGCGTGCCGAGGTCCGCCATGGCGATCGCCTGGGGCCGGTCAAGCCGGGGCAGGGTGGAAAACAGCCGCACCAGGCCTGCATAAAGCTTCAGCCCGTCAAGATTGGTCAGACGGAACGCCTCACCCACAGAGCCTGCGGAAAGCTGTGCGAGCGCGGTACGGTCCTCTGGCGCAACCTCGCCCCCGGCCTGGGTCAGTGCATCGGCGAGGTCTTCGGCACCGAGCGGCGATAGCCGCAACTCGCGGCAGCGCGACCGGATGGTGGGCAGAAGCCGGGCGGGCTGATGGGCAATAAGGAGCAGCGTAACATTGGCCGGTGGCTCTTCGAGAAGCTTCAGTAGGGCATTTGCGGCATTCGGGTTCATCTCATCCAGCGAGTCGATGATGGCGGTGCGGCGGCCCCCGTCGGCGGCACTGAGGGCGAAGAAGGATTTCATCTCGCGCACCTCCTTTACCGTGATGACCTGGCTGAGGGCGGTCTCCTTCTCGTTCGGGCCGCGCCGCAACAGGAAGTGGCGCGGCTCGGAGAGCTGGAGCAGACGGCGGGCCACGGGATTGGCCGGATCGATGTCAAGGCTGGTCGGAGGCGGTGCCGCGAACATGCCGCCGTCATCTTCGGGAGTGGCAAGCAGGAAACGGGCGAGGCGCCAGGCAAGGGTGGCCTTCCCGGCGCCTTTCGGGCCGGTGATCATCCAGGCGTGATGGAGTCGACCAGAGGTAAAGGCCTGCAGAAACGCGGCCTCCTGAGCGGCATGGCCGAACAGCACCTGCGTTTCGCGCGGGTGCGGGGCCCCGTCAAGGCGGTCGGGGTCGGGAAGCGGGTCAGTGGCGGCCATGGGAGCAGATTGCACGGGGCGGGGGTTGGGGGAAAGGGGGGTTACGGGGAGCTGTGGTGTCTGCAGGGGGGCAGCGGTGAGGGGTTTCACTAGGACCAGGTGTTTGCCTGAAGACGGTCGGGGCTGGTCAAGGTCTTGCGATCTGGGTGCCCTTGCGAGGTATCCCGAAACGGCGGCCCCTGCCGTACCCGAGGACAGCGGGAGGGGTGACAGGTCAGCCGCGTTTCCTGCGGTTCGGTTCAGATCAGGCGAGAACTTCGTGAGTGGGGCAGGAGACGCGCCAGGCGAGGCCTTCCGGCGCGTAGTCGATCCCTACGGTGCCGTTGGTGTCGGATTCGACCATCTGGGTTGTCACGGTTGTGCCGAAGCCTTTTCGCGTCGGCGCAGCGACGGGCGGCCCATCCTTTTCCAGCCAGACCAGTTTCATCTGCGGCCGGGCGGTGCCGTCATCCTCGACGGTCCAGCTGACCGCGATATGGCCGGCGTCGTTCGACAGCGCGCCATACTTGGCCGCATTGGAGGCGAGTTCGTGGAAGGCCATCCCCAGCGCCTTTGTCGCAAGGTCGTTCAGTTCAAGCGGCGGTCCATCCAGTTTGACACGCTGGCCCGTCCGGTCGACAAAGGGCGAAAGCTGCGTCTGGATCAGGTTGGCAAGGTCAACCCTGCGCCACTGATCGCGCACCAGAAGGTCGTGCGAGGCCGAAAGCGCGCGCAGCCGGGCTCCGAACCGATCCAGAAAGCCCGGCCCCCCAGAATCGGCGCTGAGCCGCGCGATGGCAAGAACCATGCCAAGGGTATTCTTCGAGCGGTGATTGACCTCATCGACCAGCAGTTGCGTCCGTTCTTCCTGGCGCTTGCGTTCGCTGATGTCGGTGAAGAGGATCGCCACGCGGGGATCGCCGGGGTCCTCGAACGGAAAGGCATAGACATCAAACCACCGCCCCAGGAACTCTGAGTGGTTTTCAAAGCGGATGGGTCGGCCGGTTCTGGCGACGCCTCCGTAGCTCTCGAACCAGTGTTCTTCCAGGCCGGGTGCAGCCTTGCGCAACCAGGCGCCCATGATGGCCGGTGGAAAACCAGTTGAGGCGAAGAAGGCGGGGTTTGCTTCGACCACACGATAGTCGGTGCGGGTGTCGGTTCCTTCTCCAGCCGCATCAAGGCGCACCTCCACGACGCAGAAACCGGAATCTATGGCCTCGAAGAGCTTGCGATACCTTTGTTCGCTGGCACGCAGCCGGTCGTCGACCGTGTAGAGGAGGTGGGATTCCTCTGTGACGTCGATGTTGACCCCGCGCATCAGGACCACCCTGCCGGCATCGTCCCGGTCGATGGCCGCCCGGTCAAGGATGACGCGCACCGACCCATCCGGGCGCAGTATGCGGAAGCTGTGGCTGTAGGAGGCAAGGTCCGAGCTGAGGTAAGACGCAGTCTCGGCTTCGACGCGCAGCCGGTCTTCGGGGTGGATGAGTGCCCCGAATTCATTTTCCGATCGGGGCGCCTGTTGCACCCCGTAGATCCGCATCAACTCTGCCGACCAGATCACCTGGTCAACTTCTGGGCGCCATTCGTAAGTGCCGATCTGCACGCCAGTGGCAAGATCCTGCGCAAGTGCAGCGGTCGTCGCGGTCAGCATCAGCGGAGCTCCTCCGTTGGTTGTTGGCCGGCCATCTTGAACGCCTTTTGTGATCAGCAAGTGTCAGGGATTGTGCTGGAAGTGTCAACAGTTGCGCTTATCGTGGAAGATACGGCGCTACGGTCTTTGACACCCGATCCGCTACGGTGTCTGGGTCCGCATCGGCGTCGACAATGCGAAATCGGTCATGCCGGGCGGCAAGGTCAAGGAACCCGGCGCGGGCCTTTTCCTGAAAGGCCAGGCCCATGTCTTCGAACCGCATCTCCCCCCCTTCACGGGCGGTGGCGCGGGCAAGGCCCGTTCTGGGGTCGAGGTCAAAGAGAAGGGTCAGGTCAGGCTCCAGCCCGATCATCAGCCGGTGCAACTGGTCGACGGTGTCGGACAGGTCACCCCTGGTGATGCCTTGAAAGATGCGGGTACTGTCGGCAAAGCGGTCGGTAAGAACAATGTCGCCGCGTTCCAGCGCCGGGCGAATGGTCTTTTCCACATGGTCACGCCGCGCGGCCGTGAAAAGCAGGATCTCGGTTTCGGCAGACCAGCGGTCAGGGTCACCTTCCAGCACCAGACGCCGGATCTCTTCCGCGCCGGGGCTGCCGCCGGGTTCACGCGTCAGGGTCACGCTGCGGCCGCTGGAGCGCAGGCTCTCGGCCAGACGGCGGGCCTGCGTCGACTTGCCGGAGCCGTCGATCCCTTCGAAGCTGAGGAAGAGCCCTGCCATTCAGCTGGCCGGCGCTTCGCCCAGATATTCGTTGTAAAGCGCGCTCGCGGCCACGGACAAGCGCCGCAAGAAGCCTGCCGAGCCAATGTCGGATTCGGCCACGAGGGTGATGCGACGGTCAGGCAGGTCCGGGACGTGGACGATCAGCTCTGCCACAGCGCTGCCGGCCACAACTGGTGCCATCAGCGGGCCGTTGTAGATGACTTCCGCCGTCATGCTGTCCTGCACCAGTGCGGGCACCAGAAGGCGGACATCTTCCGCCGGGACCAGCCCCACGGTTTCCGCATCCCCAAGATGCACCTCGGCCTCGGCGACCCGCACACCTGTCTTGGCCACGGTCTTTTCGGAAAACTGCCGGAAGGCCCAAGCCACGATACGCTCGGCCTCTTCGGCACGGGCTTGGTCGCTGGGGAGACCGGTGATCACGAAGATCACCCGGCGGTCGCCTTGTTTCGCACTGCCAACCAGACCATAGCCCGCTTCGGAGGTGTGGCCCGTCTTCAGCCCATCAGCCCCAATGCCCAGTTCGAGCAAGGGATTGCGGTTGAAACGGTTGTCGGGGGCACGGTCCTTGAAGTTGAACTCCGTCTCGGCGAAGACGGGGTAGTACTCTGGAAAATCCTCGATCAGATGCTGGGCAAGGATGCCAAGGTCGCGCATCGACATGCGGTGATCGGGTTCTGGCCAGCCCGACGCGTTGGTAAAGGTCGAGGCCGTCATGCCAAGCGCACGGCCACGTTCCGTCATCTGGGCCGAAAAAGCCTCTTCGGTGCCGGCCAGACCTTCGGCCACCACCACGCAGGCGTCGTTGCCCGAGTTGACGATCATGCCATGGATCAGGTCGTTGACGGTCGGCCGGTCGCTTTCCTGCAGAAACATCGTCGACCCGCCCATGGCCTTGGCGCGGGACGAGACGGCAAACTCTGTCTCCATCGTCACCCGGCCGTCGCGCAGCGCTTCGAACAGCATGTTGATGGTCATCAGCTTGGACATCGAGGCCGGCGGCAACGGCTGGTCGGCATTCTTGTCCATCAGCACAGTCTGCGTGGTCACGTCATAGACCCAGGCCGCCGAAGCGGCGGTCTCGAAAGCGCGGGCGGGCATCGAAACCAGCGCAAGCGTCAGGCAAGTGATGAGAAGGCGAAGAGGTCGGATCATGTGGCTTCGTTTCAGCTCATTGCAGGAAGAAGGCGTCGGCAAAGCCGGCGGATTTGATGGAGGCGAGAAGGGCTGCGTCGCCACGTGCGATCACGCCCCAGACGATCTTGCCGCCGGTCTCTGACTTGCGCGCTTCGGCAGCGACGCCGATCTTCGACAAAGCAGCGACAGCACGCGACGCATTCTCTTCCTTGGTGAAGGACGCAATCTGGATCAGCCTGCCCGCGCTTGCCGGGGCTTCGGGGGCAACCGGCGCAGTCACGACAGCGGTGGCAGCCGCAGCGGCGGCGGCTTCGGCGGCCTCAGCCTCGGCCCGTCGCTGGCGCCGGGTCTTGGGCGGCTCGACAACAGCAGCTGCCTCGGCCTCGGCCGCAACGTCCGGAGCACGGGCGTCGAGCGGAGCGGTCTCGATCGGCGTGACGTCCACGGCCTCTGGCGTTGCGGGCACTTCGGCGACTGCGTTCGGATCGGCGACCGGAGCGGCGGCAGCCGCAGCGGCGGCCTTCCTGGCTTCACGCGCGGCCTTGGCTTCGGCGCGGCGTTCCTTCCAGGTCTTGCGTTTCGGGGTGGCATCGACCGGAGCGCTGGCGGCTGCGTCAAGGGCGGGGTCAACAGCTGTCGCATCAACGGCACCCGTCGCGGCCAGCATCGCAGTCGCTGCTGCCGCGGTTGCCTCATCCACAGGTGCTGCTGCGGGGTCGGCTGCCGTCTCGGCAATCTCTTCCCCGGTTTCGCCGCCGGAGGTCTCTTCGGGGGAGGCCGCTTCGGGTGCGGGATCGGCGGCGTCGGCAGCCGGATCCGCGGGTTCATCACGCCGAAGCGCGGTTACCTGGATTTCCACCGGCTGCCCGGCAAGGATGCCCAAGGCCTCGGCCGCATCGGACGAGATTTGCAGCGGCGGCCCGGGATTGTCACGCTCACGCCGGAAGAGGGCGCCCTGCACCGTCTTGCCAGTTGCGGGGTTGAACATGACGACGCGCTGCGGGTCCTGGACATCTGCCGAAGCCACCCAGATCCCGCCCAGCGACGGGCGACCATCCCACAATGCGCTGTCGGTCGCCTGGAAGATCTCGGGGGCCTCGACGTCACGGGCGGCCCCGAGGCGGACGGGGGCGGGGGCATCCGTGCTGGTGCCCGTTCCTGGCCCTGCACCGTCAACGCAGCCGATCAGAAGCGCGCAGGCGCCAAGACTGAAAACAAAATGCCGGAGTGCTGCCTGTGCCATCTACCGCCCTCGATACCGCGCAGTCTAAACGCCGCGCTTCACTATGTGTCCGCCCAGACCAGATGGTATTCACCAGAGCTTGTGGTGCCCGTCTCGGTTGGATCCGTCTGCCCTTTTGACGCAAGCATACCGGCTTGTGGCCCGCGAGGGAAGGGCACAGGCACGCGCGCTCCTTCACGATCAGCGGATTTCACCACAACCGCGCCCTTTCAGAATCACAAAACGCCCGCTAATCCCCGCACATCGGAGGAGTGGCGGAGCGGTTTAACGCACCGGTCTTGAAAACCGACGTGGGTGAAAGCCCACCGTGGGTTCGAATCCCACCTCCTCCGCCACTTGCTTCATGTATGACGAGCTGAACGCCTGAAACCCCGTAATATGACATGATACCGCCCTTTCAGCGCGTGCTTTTCCATGGTATGACCCTTTCAAAATGTGGGAAATAATGTGGTGGTCGCCGTGGAAAGTGTCGAAGTAGAAGAACGACACGGCAAGGCACGGTCGCCGCACTACGAGAAACGCCTGAAAGCCAACTTCGTGAAGTCAGCCGCCTCTGGTAGGCACACCGATGGCGGCGGTCTCTACCTTGATGTTTCTCCGTCCGGCTCCCGAAACTGGCTGCTTCGCATAGTGGTTCGAGGTGTGCGTCGTGACTACCGGCTTGGGTCTGCGACGCTCGTATCGCTTGCCGAAGCGAGAGAGCGTGCCCTCGCTTACCGTAAGATCGCGAGAGCCGGGGGCGACCCCCGCAAAATCAAAGAAGAGGAGAAACCGGCAACGATGACTTTCGCCATTGCCGCTGATCTCGTGCATGCAGAAATGGTGATCAGTTCGAGCCGAAATGGCAAACACCGGGATCAGTGGATCAACACCCTTCGGACTTACTCTTTCCCACAGATCGGCAACCGCGAGGTCGCAGAGATTCGTCCGCCTGAAATCGTCGAAGTGTTGAAGCCGATTTGGACAAAAAAGGCAGAAACGGCACGCCGCGTGAAGCAGCGCATGAGGTCAATTTTTGATTGGGCTATCGCCCATGGCCATAGAGAGGCTGCAAACCCGGTCGATTCCACAGGTCGCGGCTTACCTCTTCAAAAGACGAAGACAAAGCATTTTGCAGCGATTGATTGGGCTGCGGCCCCGGCACTTATGGCTGCCTTGAAATCAGTTTCAGGGGTCGGGGCAGTCGCCTTGCGGTTCACTATTTTGACAGCCGCTCGTTCTGGTTCGGTGCGACGCGCCACATGGGCGCAGTTCTCCGAATCTTTCGACACCTGGACGATTCCGCCGGAAAGCATGAAGGGCGGCGAGGAGTTCGTGGTCCCCCTGCCCATGTCTGCTATCGACCTTCTCCGAGAGCTTTCGGCAACACGGTCAAAAGCCGTTGACCTTGTATTTCCATCACCAAGCAACCCGACGAAAATGATAAGCGAAAATACAATGGCGAAGGTTTTGAAGGGCTTTCACCCCAACGCAACCGTCCATGGCATGCGAAGCGCGTTTCGCGACTGGGCGGAAATCTTTACAACTGCGCGACGCCAAGTGGCGGAGTTTGCAATGGCGCACGGCAACCCGGATAAAGTCGAAAGCGCCTACCTCCGAACTCAATACTCGGAGGAGCGGATTGACCTCATGGACTTATGGGGCGAATGGCTAATGGGAGTCGAAGGAACCGCTGAGGAAATCATGGAGCATGTTCGGCGGGAAAGGATGCGCGAAATCGAAATCTGATCGCGCCCAGGCATATTTGCACTCCTCCCGGCTGAGCAAGCGATTGCCTCCCGAAGAGTCAGCTTCTGGCTATTGCAAGGAGGCCAGGAAGGAAGACATGGATGGCTCCGTCTGGACATTCCTCCAAGCCAGCGACAACTGACCATATCGTCTTCGGGTCATTTTCCCTAACAAGCTGGAGTAGAGTGTCCAAGACTTGGTAGGCGACATCAGGGGGTAGGTTGTAGGCGTTGGCCAAAGGGCGCTCCGATATTCAATGAGGTTCGTAAGCTCTAATCTCGCAGCTATGCGGCGCTCATTTGCGATAACAGTGTCTTTGGTGTGGTGAGAGCAGAGGGGTGGGATCGGTAAGCCAGTTCGACAGCCCGGTAGGATGCCGCAAGAGCAGCTCGGCTTGCTTTTGTTCCGTGCGTATCAAGTGCGCTCTGCTCTCAGGCCTCAATGACACGGTCGATTAACGCAAAATCTCTCCCGGTCGGCATGCAAAACAAACATTTTCCGCCGCTGGCTTCTTCCCAGACCGATCCAATCTGCCGCTTTACGACTTCGGCATCATAAAGGTGCCCTCCCTTGTATTCCACGACAAGAATGCGTCCATCAGTAAGCATCGCCACAAAATCGGGGTAAAACTTGGCGTGCGGGAGTTGAAGCCAAAAGGACGATTTCTTCCGATCAACATTCCGAATCCAGTAGCGAACCTTATCGTGCCGGTCGAGATGGACGGCGCAATCGAACTCCTCCCCGCTGGGGAGAAGGTCGCCGACCAGTCGGGTGTAATGCTTGGCGAACCTCGTGGCCCCAGCGTAGGGCTGATTGGGGGCGTAAGTCTGTTCGTCAAAGATGATGGACAGGTCGGCGCTGACGGCGAAGTCAGCGGCATTGCCCGCGAAAAGCGCCTTGTATTGCCCAACCTCCCGCTCACCGCGAAGGTCATTGATCAGCGCGCTGATTGCTTTCCGCAGATCATACTTATTTCGGGCAAGAACCGGGATGTCGTGGCCTGCGGCGATCAGCGCGTCGATGGCCTTCGTGATGAACACCACGGCACTTGGCTTGGTGATGTCAGGATGGACGATGCCGGAGTCAATCCAGTTGGCAAGTTTGGCGACACTGTTCCACGCCGGTTCGCGGATGACCAAGGCGAGGTCGCCCTGAACCTTCTTGGGGAAGCCAATCTCAATCGCCCCCTGCGCCCCGACATCAATCGCGCCCGTGCGCGCCGTGTCGGGTAGGCGGAATCGTTCCAAGATCGCGGCGGGGTCGCACTCGTCCAATCGCCATGGCAAATCAAGGAAATGCTCCTGCGAGAACAGTTGAAGTTCGCCCTGCTTGCGAAAGCCAAGCAGGGGCACGATGAAGGGCGGCTTGTCGTCTTCATCGGCTGCGGAAGTCTGGAACTGGTTTGACTTCGCATAGAGCCGGTCGATGGTCTTGGCGACATTCGGGACTGCGGCGAAAGCCAAGTGGATGAGGTTGCGGCCTTCCCGCGTCATCGGCCCCGTGTAGGTCAGGGTCCGCGTCTCGGCATCGAAGGACAGGCGCGTCTTGACCGATGGCGGCAGGCGGTCAATCACCGCCACGATCACCTCGGGGCCAGCGGTATCAGCGGGCAGCGGGTCGGATTGATAGGGTGCTTGGGCATCGCCAAAGCCAAGGTTTTGCTGCGGAGCGATGATCTGCGCCGCTTCCATAGGGTTGAAGCCTGCGCCCTCCACCAGCCCGTCGCGCAACTGCTGCGCAGTCGTGTCGAAACTGCGCGACACGATGAATGCATATGACTGGTTCAGGGCATCGCGCCGCTTGCGCTGCGCCCGTGGCATCCGCAAAACGCGGCCAAGGATTTGCTCAACCGCCGTGGCCGATACCTGATCGGCGACCGAACAAAGGATGTAGGCAAAGGGGCAATCCCAACCTTCCTTCAACTTCGACACGGTGATGATGTAGCGAACCTGGCACTTGTCGCCGCGGATATCGGCGATGTCGTCAAGGTCTTTGCGGGGGCCGGTATGAACCGCGATCTGGTCCTTGGGGATGCGCTGGTCATCCCGCAAGTAGGCTTCGATCTTGTCCCATGTGATGCGGGTCGGGTCGTTCGCCGCCGCGCTCTGCGCCTGAAACAGGATGATGGGGCGGATGTATTCGCCCGTCTCTGCCTGCTCGGCCTTCGCCGCCTCTTCCAACGCCCTCTGGCAATCCAGCGCCCCGCCGATGGTCTTCACCCATTCCGCTTCCGTGGTCAGGCGGATGGGCATCTTGATCATCTGCTCGGCCTTCAACTCGGCGGCAGAGACGGAATAGAGGATGTTTGACGCGTGCTTGTCGCGTTCCGGCCTATGCTCGGTTTGCGGCGTGGCGGTCAGTTCAAGGATCAGCGATGGATTGAACCGCGCCAAGGTGCGGAAGGACAGTTCCGTCCGGCTGTTGTGGGCTTCATCCACGATCACCATGGGCCGGTGAAGTTTCAGCAGGTTTGCCAGCGAATACACCGGGCGCGAACCGCCCTCGATCTTGTCGAGCGGCGCGATCTGTTCGTCGGTCAGGTTGGCGAAGTGGTCCATCAAGACCCCTGCGTCGTCATAGACCTTCAAGCCTTCGGGGTTCTCGTTGCCGCTTTCATCCTCGCGGCGGAAAGATTGGATGGTGGAGACGATCAACACGGCCCCGCCCGTCGCGTCGGCCTTGGACATTGCCAGCGCCTCGGCCTTGGTCATCACCGCAAAGTTGCGGTTGAACGATTGAAGCAAGGCCGCGCGGTAGTGGTGGCGCTCGTCCTTCAAGGCGGCAATGGTTTGGTCCAGGATCGCCGTCGATGGCACAAGCCATAACACCATGGGGTTGGTGGTTTGAAGGTAGTCGCGCGCGGCGATGCCGATGGAATGCGCGGCCATAAGGGTCTTCCCGCCGCCTGTGGGGACGCGAAGGCAGACAAAAGGGGTGCCCTCGGCAACGGCAGGGGCTTGGCGGTAAGGGAACTTGGTGGCCTTCATGAAGGCAACTTCCGCGCCCAAGGTCGTGCTGTCGCGCAAGAAGGTGCCGAACCGACCAAGGGCAAGGTCTTGGTAGTTCTTCAGTTCAAAGTTGATTGCCGCCATGTCAAACCCCCGCAATCTGGTAGGGGATTTGCTTGAATACCACGCCCTCGGCTTTTAGCCGGTCGGGGGAAATGGTTGTGCCCTCGGCATAGACAATGCGGGTGCCTTCAAAGCCCGCGGGCGGGGGTGGCAATGCCACCAGCGCGTCGGGGGTCAGCACATTGCCAAGCGCTTCGCGCGGGGTGCCTTCCAGCCCTTGGGTATAAAGCAAATAGACGGCCTTTTCCCCGTGTTTGCCAAGGTAGGCATTGCCCACCTGCGCCTTGGCCGGGATGGGTGCGCCGGTTTCGGCAAAGAACACATGTGAGGAAAGATCAGGGAAGGACACTTCGCCGTCGATGTCGCCGAACTCGTTGAAAAGCGGAACGCCAAGACGACAGTATCGGAAGCCACTACCCAAACCTTCTACCGGAATGGTATCGTCCCCACCCTTGAAATAACCCTCCATAACACGCCGTAGTCTTTCCGCTGTGATCTCCTGTGCTGTCTTTTCGTCCATCTCGATAGCGATGAACCGCCTGTGCTTCCCGTCCTGATTGTTCATCGCCAAAACGGCGTGTGCAGTTGTCCCTGAACCAGCGAATGAATCGAGAATAATGTCATCGCCCTTGCTAACAAATGACAGAAGATAACTGACAAACTCAACTGACTTCGGGTTCTTAAAAATGTCGCGCCTACCGAAGATTGCCTCCAAATCATTCGACCCCTTTCTGGAGTCGATATTGAATACACTGCGCAAGGGAAAACCTACCTCTTTCAGATATGCTTTGAGTTCAGGTATCTTCGACTCGTCCTTTCCGAATACAATCCTGCCCTCTTGAAGCAGGCTATTCATTCGGTCTGGCGGAAACCGCCATCCCCAAAGAGGCTTGGCGCAGTTCTCACCTGTCTTTGGGTGAACAATCTCGTATTGATAACCATTCTTTCCGGGGTTCTCTAGATTCCTGCGAGATACATAAACCCCTCGTTCATCAACCAGTTTGTAGCGAGCCAGATCCCCCAAAGACTTTGCGTTCTTCTTTACAAACTGCCCAAACAGTCTCTGTCTGTCGGCAACTTTCGGGTTATCCCGTTCGATCTGACCAAAGACTTCAAGCATAAGTTCCTTCGTATCATTCTCCGGGCCACTCCACTGCCGGGACAGCGCGTCCTTGTTTCGGGCATAAATGACCACATACTCGTGCTCGACTGCCACCTGGGTGGGGTTATTGTCGGTGGCGTTCTTCCAGATTGCGGTCCCAATATGGTTCTTGCGCCCAAAAATCTCCGCGAGAAGCAGATTGAGCGCCGCTTGCTCGTTATCATCGCAGCTTACAAAGATGAGGCCGTCATCCACAAGGAAGTCGCGCAACAGACGGATGCGGGGATACATCATGCATAGCCATTTGTCATGCCGGCACAGGTCTTCTGCTTCCTTTCCCACCGCCTTGCCAAGCCATTCCGCAATCTCTGGCGAACTAACTTTGTCGTTGTATGTCCAGTCCGACTTGCCAGTGTTATAAGGTGGGTCGATGTAGATGCATTTCACCTGCCCGGCATAATAAGGCAACAGAGCCTTCAAGGCTTCCAGATTGTCGCCCTGAACCAGAAGGTTGCCCGCGTCGGGGTCGCCTGCCGACAAAGCGCCGTCGCAATGAACCAGTCGATAGGGAACTTCTTTGTGGTGGTGTTCAACCGCCTCTTTCCCAATCCAGTTCAATGATGGCATGCCCGCGTCCCCCTTGCGCTGCGTTGTGCCTACCGCAACCCGGCAAGCGTGGCAGACTCTTTGATAAACTTACGCCTGCTCGTCAGGCTTGGCTCTCTTTGAACTGATCTCACAAAGAACGCCAAGAGCGACGGCGAGAACGATGCCAATCACACCTTCATTGATGGCTTCGCCCGTCGTTGTTGCGCCCAAAAACGCTCGGGCGGCCGCTCGGTTGCTTTCCATGTCGGTTGTGCCGAAGGCGACGAAAAATCCCATGCCAACACGAAACAGACCTAGCCAAAAAGCGATGTGAGCAAATACAATCCCGATGCGCGTAAAGAACATACCGTCGAACTCTCCAAGATGCCTTCGCCTGCTGCTACCTTGGCGTGTGGGAGCAAGATGAGCAAGCGGCGCTCTGCTCGCTTACTGCCGCACTTCCACCGCGTTGCCGATAGCCTCCGCCGCCCGGGCGGGGAGTTTCTGTCGAGCGGTGCTCGCGCTCATCGAGAGCGGAGCACATCTCAGAACTTTGGTTCGGTCTTCTGACACGGACGGTCGTTGGCTGCTGTGCGATATACGCTCACATCGTAAGCGTTGTGATACAGCTCTCCGGTTAGCCGATTGATCGTGATGAAAGCCCCTTCGTCCCGATCACCATTTTCATGGAGATAGACCAGGCGGATCTCCCGCTCACTCTCAGCGACCGCCCAACTACCGTATGTGGCGTAAGCGACGCCATCCTCGATCTTGAAGGTATAGGCAACTTGTGTGCCGTCATCTACTCGCGTGGCTTCGCAGTAGAGCCAGAGCGGCTCGTCCGACGCGGCGTTCGCAGAAACGCCGAAGTAGGTCGCCGCGAAGGCCAACGGAACAAGGAGGTTGAAGGGGCGCATTTTTTTCCCAGGTGAGGTTAAATGACCGGTAGCGGCTATTCAGCCGCCACCGCCGCAGCATTGATCGTGAGCGCCAGGACGAAATCCTTGGCCTTCTGCGCCTCGCTGGCTGCGCGGAAGATGGCGCGGCTGTCTTCCTTCAATGCACGCAACCAGCCATCAATGTAAGCCCCGCTCTGCGCAAAGTCAGGGGTCAGCCCAAGGGTGGCGCAGATCAGGCAGTTGCCGATCTCCGCGACCAACTCCTCGAATGCATACGCCCTGCGCTCGCCAAAGCGGGTGAAGCGGTCAAGCCGCGATGCCGCGCCGGTCCAGTGGGTCAGTTCGTGTGCCAAGGTGCCGTAGTAGCCTGCCGCATCCTTGAAGGTGCCGATGGGTGGCATGTGGATGCGGTCGGCACTGATGTCATAGAAGGCGCGGGGCTGGCTGGTTGTGTCAATGTTTGCGCCGGTCGCTGCAAAGAACACATCCAGCGCTGGGTCGGCCTCGGTGCCCAAGTCCTGTGCGGGTTCCGGCTTGCGGTAGAAATCTGCGGGCAAGCCCTCGATCTGGTCGGCGTTGAAGACGCTGTAAGCCTTGGCGAAGGGGATAACCTTCTCGTCGCCGTTCTCGCCTTCTTTCTCCACGATGCCAAACTTCACTACCGTTGCGGCCTTCTCGCCCTTGCGGATATGCGCGCCCATGGTTTTGGCTTGGTTGTAGGTCAGCCAGCGGGCAGATGTGTAGCCCTTGGGGGCGGCGATGCTCCACAGCACCAGAACATTGATGCCCCGGTATGGTTCGCCGTTTCCCCGCAGGGGCAGGCAAGCGCCCGCCTCGCCTCCGGTCCAAGGCTTGCGCCAAGGGGGGCAGCCAGTCTCGATTGCTTCGATGATCTGTGCAGTAATCGTCGCGTGTAAATCCGTCATGGCCGGCTCCTTTGATTGAGATAGAGAAATGGGTTCGCTCCATTTTCGAGAGAAACGGCCTGAGACCACTTCCGCCCTCGGGCGGGCCTTCCTGTCCTGACTTTCGGAATGCCCATGCATTTCGGAGGGCAGAGCAGGGAGGGCGTAGCCCGTCCTGCGGTTGGACAAGCGCGGAGCAACTGGGTGGCTGGCGTTAAAACGGGAAGGAACCACGCCCTTTTGCGTGGAAGGAACCGGTTTTCTCGACTGGAACCGACGCAGAGCGGCGCTTGCCTGTTGCAGCGCGCCTGACCGACTGGCAGGCGGAACATTCATGAGAAATCGTATCATGCGCAAAATGCGCGGGACTTGCCCCGTTGATTGCGGCGCTTGTCAGTGTCTCGTTCGTTCGCAATGTCCGTGCTTGTTTGCGCAGAAACGAACGCGGTCATTCGCGATGATGTTGGGACCCGTCGCTAAGTGGCCTTGCCTCCTTTTCCGCCGCAACTACAGAGGCGGTGTGCGACCGTTGACGCTCGCCGAGAAACCGAGCGCGGAGCGTGTCGCGCAGCATCACCAGTTCGCGATAAACACGCCGAACGCGACTCCAACGAGAAAGATGCCGCTGGTCAAGAAAAGGGGGCGGCGGTAGCTGGGACTCTCGTCCCGCGAGGAAGGGCAGGGGTTCGGTGCTGAAGGTGTTGGCCGTGTCAGAGCTTGCTTCATGCTGGCTTCCACTCTCGCCAGTTGCTGCCCATGGCGGCGCAGATGATCCAGCGCCTCGGCAAGTGCTGCCACTGCTCTTTCGGTCATCTTCGCAGCGACCTCGGCGTTTTCCTCGGTTGCCTTCATTGCGGCTTCCCAGTCCATTGGTGGGGTCTGCTTCGTCATCGTTTTCCTCCTTTTTCAGTTTGTTGATCTCGCGAATAAGGGCGTTGGCTTCGGCGCGGCTATGCCCGCCGTCGAGATGGAGCCACTCGGCGTTGAATGCTGGATGCTCGCCCCGGGAGAGCATCTGTCGGCTCGCCGCCCCTTCATGGATTTGTGGGATACGGTCGATACCGCGCGCCTCGTATGACAGGTGAGTGATATGGCTCTCGGGGCCATGGCCCCATTCGGTCATCAGACGGTTATGTAGGTCAGCCCACCGAGCGGCAGCCTCTTCCACAGCATTCTTGCGCGCCATGCCAATCGTGCTCCGAGGCCGACCCCGCCCGCCTCCCTTCACTTGAACATCGAATGCCGCGATGTGAGCGTGAGGGTTCCGGGTATCGTTGCCGTGGTGGTCATGGATCGCCGCCACATAACCGGCAACGCCGCCCGTCAATGCCTCCGCAAAGGCACTGACAAGCGCCTCCCGCTGCGTGGGGGTGGCCTCAAAGGGAAGAGCCAAGATAAACCGTTCGCAGACTCGGCCCTTCCGGGCCTCTGCCTCATGCTCGACTGCCGTTGCCAACTGTTCGTCGGTTCGATGCGCCAATCGCGATCTCAACACAACGCGCGCCGCCTGGGGACGGGTGATGTAGCGTAGATGCGCGGCTGTTTGACCGTGCTTCGCTGCTCGCGCCTCAGCGCTCCGCTTATCGGAGAATGTTTTTACAGAATGACGGAATGAGAATAGGGCCATAGCTTTTTCGGGATGGGGGATAAAATGACTATTTTATCCGATGTGCGCACTCCCAACTACATAGGCCGTCCGAAATGAAATCAGAAACTGAGCAATCCCTTAAACGAGTCGCAGTCTTCGCGGCGCTTCACTCTCGCCGGTATGCCCTTTCCGGATATAGCCTCGGTGAGCTGACCGAAGAGCAGATCCTTGATATCGCCAATCTGCTTGTCCGTCGCTTTGAAAATCTCTTTGAGGAAAGACGAAGCCAGAAATCGGTATCGGTCAAGACGATTACTGCAAAAACCTAATCCGGGGCACATGAGGCAGCGGCTGCGGGTCTAATGTGGGGCGGCTCACTGCCGCTTGGCGCTCGCACTAGCACGGAAAGCGCCATTGCCATCGGTCTCAACGACCTTGCGTTCAACCAAATGATCTAACGCCCTGCGAACGGCCTTCCGGAGTGCGTCCGGGTTGGACCGAACTGACTCAAAACCTGCCGCAACGAGATCGGCCATCCGCCGTGGCTCAATAAAATCTTGTGGTTTTTCCTCTGCCATCCGCACAAGGACGCGCAACAGTTCTTTGCTGCGAGCGTCCGGCTCGGACCGGCCAGCCGAAGCCTCGGTGGGCTTGGCCAAAGGTCTTTCACTCGTTTCGACGAGGCGCGCCACAGGAACAGTGATCGGTTCACCGTCTTGGTCGTGTCCAACCAAAATGGGGCAAACCTGAAACAAAAGAGGGTCTCCCTTCTGCACAGACCTTTGCTTAAGTTGTCGAAGGAAAACAAGGTTTTGCTCCGCATATCCCTCCGCTCTGCTGAGCACGAGCATTGTATCGACATTGGAAAGCAGTGCGGACGAGCCGCGCGGTTTGCCTTGATCACCGTTGCCGGTGTGGTGAATCATCATGACATGGGCGCCGGTTTCTGCCGCAAGCGCACCCACATGGCCAACGACGATGGACATATCGCGAGAAGAGTTCTCGTCTCCGTCGCCGATGCACAAGTTCAGCGTGTCAAACACTATCAACATCCGATCGGGCATGATCTTATTTTGGAACTCATGAACTGCGTTGCGGAACTGAGCCATTTCGCGGTGGTCCGTCAAGTTGACTGCCTTGCGATGGATGTAGAAATGGGGATAGTCGGCGCTCTGGCGATCCCAACAGGCGAATGCCCGTTCGGCGATGCCAGTTGCATCTTCAGCCGCGACATAGAGGACGGCGGTCTTTTTGACCCGGAGCGATCCCAAGTCTTTTCCCATGGCGAGGTGTGCAGCGAAACAGGACATGATGCTTGATTTGCCGAGGTTTGGCGGGCCCACGAGCATGCTCACTTGGCCAGCCAGCAAAAGACCTTTTGCTAAGTATGGTCGATTCAGGTCAATCTCGTATTGGGGCGCGGATAATAACTCTGCTCCAAGAAAGATTTGCGGATCGGTGCTTGTTGCGGTTTGTTCTTCCATGATCAACTCCTTTTTGCGCGGCGCAGTTGCCGTAAAAAAGAGATGGGTCCATCGTTAAACGGACGGAAAAAAATAGTTGTTCCGTAATACCCGGACACGGACGGACGGACCGCCCCCCTAACGGGGCGGTCCGTCCGTCCGTGTCCGGTGCGTTGGCTGGCCGCTGTCCGGCGCAAAAACAGGATTTTTCTTTTGTGGGTAGGAATGTGGCAGCGATCCGCCGTTCACTATTTTTTTCCTAACGGTGCCAATATGTTGCGGCTTATTTATTGCGGCCACCTCCTCCGCCACTTGCCCCCACGAAAGCGTTCTCCGATCTGGCAGGTAGCAACCCGAACCGATACCGTTAAGGCGCGGGCGCCAGTTGGGTTCCTGAAACTGCCCGCCGAGGCCACAACGATCAGAGCCTCCGGCCCGGAGATGAACTCTGGCGCGCGCCTGCAGTCCCAAATCATGGTTGCCCACGCCGGTGACTGAAGGCGAGGCTCCTGCACGGTTGGGCTGAGAAGGAAATTGGCGCACCACAGTGCGCCAATGGGTTTCAAACGACAGGGACCTCAGGTCGCCTGTGGGCCCGGGAAGAGGAACTCCAGAGTGCGGGCGTTCAGGAAGGCCTGCTCGTTGAAGCGCAGGAAGCGCATCGTGTCGGCACGGCTGGCCAGATAGCTGTCCCAGATGCGGCGGGTCAGGTCGTCGCCCGCGTCGTAGGATTCCTGGATCACCTCGCCCGCGGCCATGCCGAGGGCTTCCAGAACCGGCCGCTCCAGCCGGCGGAATTCGACTCCGTGCTCCACCCGCAGCGTCTCCATGGCGCGGCCGGACTGCAGGTCGTATTCGACCTTCATGTCCTCGTGGCCCGCATGGGCGGCGGCGCGGATGATCTCCTGGAGGTCGGCCGGAAGCTCCTGGAACTTGGGCGTGTTCAGCATCAGCTGCACCGTGCCGCCCGGTTCCTGCACGCCGGGGCCGTAGGAGAGCTTGGCCACCTGATGAAAGCCCATCGGCAGGTCGTTCACCGGCCCGATGAATTCCGCGGCATCGACCGCGCCCGACTGCAGGGCCGCAAAGATCTCTCCGCCTGGCAACAGGACCGGGGTTGCGCCCAGCTTTTTCACCATCTCGCCGCCAAGGCCAGGCATGCGGATCTTCAGACCCTGGAAATCCTCGGGCGTGTTGATCTCTTTCTTGAACCAGCCGAAAGACTGGGCCGAGGTCTGGCCCGCCGGCAGGGAGGTGATCCCGAACTGGCCGTTCAGCTCATCCCAAAGCTGTTGGCCACCCGCGTGGAGCAGCCACGCGGCCTGCTCGTCCCCCGTCATTCCGAAGGGCACGGCGAAGAATGCGGCCAGCATCGGGTGCTTGCCAACGTGGTAGAAGCTCGCGTCGTGCCCCATCTCGGCCGTGCCGTCCATGACGGCATCCATGCAGCCCAGCGCCGGAACCAGTTCACCTGCGGCAAAGACATTGATCTTCATTCTTCCGCCGGACATCGCTTCAATCCGTCGCGCCAGACGCTCGGCGCCCACGCCCACGCCGGGCAGCCCCTTGGGCCAGCTGTGCACCATGCGCCATTCGATGGTGCCCTGGGCAATCGCCGGTGCGGCAAGGGCCGTCGCTGCCAGTGCCGCGCCGCTGCCCAGCACAGATTTCGTCAGAAAGTCGCGTCTCTTCATTCGTTCCTCCCGCTGAAGTGTGGTTTCTGGCGCCGCGTCCAAACTCGGGACGCGCCACATTGCCGGTGGAAGTGGAGACGGATTGTCGCAGGACAACAGCGCAAGACGCGGAAATCTAAGGACTAGGATAAAACTATCGAAAGCTATCGGTGAAAGCTATATCGTTTAAAAAAACCTATCCGCAGCCCTTGCAATCCCCAAAAGCGCGGCAATCTAGCGCAGTCAGGCCCGGGTGAATCCGCCCGGCGCAAAAGAAAACGGACTGCGCAACGGGCGCAACGGGCATCGTCGCCAAGACCGGCGGGCCCCGCGGGAGACAGGGGGGAGACTGAGACATGGCAACTGCGGATGCCGGGCCAGAGCCCGGGTGGGTGCTCGCATCGGCGCGCGCCGTAAGCCTGATTGACGGTATCTGCCGGTGGAGCGGTTACATCGTCGCCTGGGCCACGCTGGCGACGGTGATCCTGTGTTTCGCCACGGTCTACCTGCGCTACGTCATGGGCACCGGCCTGATCTGGCTACAGGAATCCTACATCTGGACCCATGTCGTCGTGATCGTCCTGGGCGCGGGCTACACGATGATGACCGGTGGCTTCGTCCGGGTCGACGTTTTCTATTCGCACTGGTCGGCGCGCAAGCGGGCGCTGTCGGACATGGCGATGACGCTGTTCCTGCTAGTGCCCTTCCTCATCGTTTTAGGCATCGGCGTCTGGACGTTCTGGAGCGCGTCCTGGGCTTCGGATGAAGGCTCGCTGAACCCCGGCGGCATGGGCAATTACTGGATATTGAAGGCCACGCTGATCGGCTTTGTCCTGCTGGTCGGGCTGCAGGGCCTCGCCTTCGTGCTGCGCGGGCTGATGGTCCTGGCGGGCCATGAACGCCATGCGCTGAACCACGGCGGCCACGGCGCCGACACCACCCTTTAGGCCACGGAGACACGAAATGGACGCGGCACTTCTTGGCCAACTGATGGCGGCTGGACTTTTTCTGCTGATCATCCTCTTCCTCATGTCGGGCTACATCGTGGCCTTCACCCTTGGCGGGCTTGCCATCCTTGTTGGCTTTGCCGGCATCGCGATCGGGGCCTTTGACCAAGCGCTGTTTGCGGCGCTGCCAAACCGCTTCTGGGGGGTGATCACCAACCCCGTCCTTGTCGCGGTGCCCTTGTTCGTCTTCATGGGCGTCGTTCTTGAACGATCCGGCATCGCCGAATCTCTTCTGACCACGATGGGCCAACTGTTCGGGTCGCTTCGCGGGGGCCTGGCGCTGTCGGTCGTGCTGGTCGGTGCGCTGCTGGCCGCCGCAACGGGCGTTGTGGGGGCCACCGTGGTCACCATGGGCCTGCTGAGCCTGCCAGCGATGATGCGGGCGGGCTATGACCCGAAGCTTGCCACCGGCACGATCTGCGCGGCGGGAACGCTGGGGCAGATCATCCCTCCGTCAACCGTGCTGATCTTTCTGGCCGACATCCTTCAAGGCGCCAACTCGGCGGCGCAACTGTCGCTTGGCAACTTCTCGCCCGATACCGTGTCGGTGGGTGACCTGTTCGCCGGTGCGCTCCTGCCCAGCCTGGTGCTGGTGGGGATGTTCATTCTCTACATCATCTGGAAGGCGATCTTCCACCCCGAGACCTGCCCCCCCGTCGCCATGACCCCGGCTGAGAAGGCGGGCCTTGGCCTGCGGATCGTCGGCGCGCTGATCCCGCCCTTGCTGCTGATCGTGTCGGTGCTCGGCTCCATCGTGGCCGGTGTCGCCACACCGACCGAAAGCGCCAGCGTTGGCGCCGTGGGCGCGCTGTTCCTCGCGGCGGTGAAGCTGTTCGCCGATGCCTACCTCGGCGCCGAGGGAGACCCCAAGCGCGACATCCGGCTGTTCTGGTTCTGGCTGGTTGCGATGATCGCCCTGGGCGCCACGGCCTGGTTCTTCGGCGCGGCGGGCCTTCTGAACACCATGCTGGTCCTTCTGGCCCTGGCTCTGGTGGTCATCCTGATCCGGGGCGACCTGCGACGCAGCTATGTCAGCACGCTGTTCTATTCGTCGAAGTCGACCATGTCGATCACCTCGATGGTCTTCATCATCCTCCTGGGTGCCACCGCCTTTGCGCTGGTCTTCACCCAGCTCGGCGGCAGCGCCATGGTGCAGGGGTTCCTCGAGCAGATGCCGGGAGGCGAGTTCGGCGCGCTGATGGTGGTGTTCCTGATCATCTTCGTCCTCGGCTTCTTCCTTGACACGTTCGAGATCATCTTCATCGTGGTCCCGATCACCGCGCCCGTCCTTCTGATCATGGGCGTCGATCCGATCTGGCTGGGGGTGATGATCGGCTTGCTGTTGCAGACCTCGTTCCTGACGCCGCCCTTCGGCTTCTCGCTGTTCTATCTGCGGGGCGTGGCGCCGCGCAGCATCACCACACCGATGATCTATCGCGGGGTCGTGCCGTTCATCGTGATCCAGCTTCTGGCGCTGGGTGTGCTGTGGATGTTCCCGGAAATGGCCACCTGGCTGCCGAACGAGCTGTTCCGGTCCGACATGCCTGGAACCGAGGGCGCACCGCCCCCGCCCCCGTCCTTCGACGAAGGCGGCGGCGAAGACGAGTTCCTGTAAGGTGCGCGAGCTTCCAAGCCTTCGGCAGCTTGAATACTTCGTCGCCCTCGTGGACGCGGGCAGCTTCAAGGTGGCGGCCGAGCATTGCGGGATCAGTCAGCCCTCGCTGTCGGTCCAGTTGGCGACGCTGGAAAAGCGGCTGGGGCATAGGCTGGTGGAACGGGGCCGGGCAAGGGTGATCCCCACCCTCGCCGGGCGCGAAGTGCATCAGCGTGCCCGCGACATCCTTGAGGCGGCCCAAGCCATGGTCAACCGCTTCGATCTGCCGCGCAACGGTCTGTCCGGCACCATCCGCTTCGGCGCTTCGGGCACGCTTGGTCCCTACCTTCTGCCGCATGTCATTGCGCAGCTGCATGCCCGCCACCCGGAACTGCAGCTTTACATCCGCGAAAGCCCGCCCGAGGTGCTGGCCGCAGGGCTGGCCAGTGGCGACTACGACATGATCCTCGTGCAACTGCCCATCCGCGGCGATGCCATGCCGATCCGGCTGTTCCGCGAGCCGTTGCAGGTCGTGGTCGCCCGTGACCACCCGTTCGCCGGACGCGACCGCATCCGCCGCGAAGAGCTGCGCGGCCAGACGGTGATGGCCCTTGGGCCGGCCTTCGGCCTGCGCCAGCAGGTGATCGACCTGTGCGAGACCCTGGGCGCCCGGCTTCGCGCGGATTATGAAGGCAACAGCCTGGACTCGATCCGGCTGATGGTTGGCATGGGCATGGGGATTGCCTTTCTGCCCGCCCTGTACATCCGGTCAGAGATCGGTCTGGACGACCGCGACGTGGCGATTGTCCCGCTGGAGGGGCCGCGCATCCTGCGCTCGATTGGCCTGGTCGTGCGCAAGCACAGCGCCGATGACGCCGCCCATCTGATCGCCGGCATCATCCAGGACGTCGCGCGCGAGGTCTTCGCAGGCACCCTTGTCCAAGAACTGAATTGAGGTTGGTAATCAACCTTCAGTCCGAACCCGCCACCGCCGCGCCCGGAAGTTTCTGGTAGGCCCGGAGGGACTCGAACCCCCAACCAAGGCGTTATGAGCGCCCTGCTCTAACCAATTGAGCTACAGGCCCGCAGGCTGTTCTGCCTACCAGACCCGGCGCGCGGGTCAAGCCCAAGCGAAAGCGGCGGGGCTCTGCAGCGGCCAGATCAGCGCCCAGCGATGATAAAGCCGGTGCACCCAGTAGATCGAGAAATCCGACGGTAGCCACAATATGAACGCCAGTGCCACCGGCCCCACGCTGCCCGCAGGCAGCAAGGGGGAGGGCATAAGTTCCGCCACTCCCGCCGCCACCAGCACTGTCAGCGTCAACCCTCCGATCAGACCAAGCGCCACCATCATCTGCGACATCAGGAACAGCTGGATATCGATCAGGTGCGACGGATGCCGCCAGATCCGTGCCGGCACCAGCCAGCACCAGAACCCGCCACCGATCGCCTGCGCCCGGTAGACCCCCCAGGCCGCAGCGACGGCCAGGGCCAGATAGGCCGGGGCAAACACCAGACCGGGGTGAAACAGGCTTTGGTAAAGGTCGAGAAGTGCATCCTGCACGGTTTTGGTCCTCCGCCAGCACAGGAATAGATGTGCACCCCCATCCGTCAAGCCTGCGGTTGCCGCAGCGCCCCGCTTGGTGTAGCGACCACGCGACGAAGCGGCAGCAAGAGGGTGCGACATGGCGACGGGGCACAATGGCCTGACCTATGCGGATGCAGGCGTGGACATCGACGCCGGGAACGCTCTGGTGGACCGGATCAAGCCAGCCGCGAAGGCGACCGGCCGGCCCGGCGTGATGGGGGGGCTTGGCGGCTTCGGCGCGCTCTTTGACCTCAAGGCCGCTGGCTACAGCGACCCGGTTCTGGTTGCGGCCACCGACGGCGTGGGCACCAAGCTGCGCATTGCAATCGACACGGGCCACGTCGACACCATCGGCATCGACCTTGTCGCCATGTGCGTCAACGACCTGGTCTGCCAGGGGGCAGAGCCGCTGTTCTTCCTCGACTATTTCGCCACCGGCAAGCTGGAGCTTGAGCAGGCCACCCGCATCATCACCGGCATTGCGAAAGGCTGCGCTGACTCTGGTTGCGCCCTGATCGGCGGCGAAACCGCCGAGATGCCGGGCATGTACCACAAGGGCGATTTCGACCTTGCGGGCTTCGCCGTCGGCGCGATGGAGCGGGGGGCGGAACTGCCCTCGGGCGTGCAGGAGGGCGACGTGATCCTTGGGCTCGCCTCCAGTGGCGTCCACTCCAACGGCTACAGCTTCGTGCGCAGGGTGGTCGAACTCTCCGGCCTTGGCTGGGATGCCCCGTCGCCCTTCGGCGATGGCACGCTCGGCGAGGCGCTGCTGACCCCGACACGGCTTTACGTCAAGCAGGCCCTTGCCGCGATCCGCGCGGGCGGCGTGCATGGGCTTGCCCATATCACCGGTGGCGGCATCACCGAAAATCCGCCCCGCGTGCTTCCCGAGGGGCTCGCCTGCGAGATCGACCTTGGCGCCTGGACCTTGCCGCCGGTATTCCGCTGGCTCGCCTCCACCGCCAACATGGCGGAGGGCGAGCTTCTGAAAACCTTCAACTGCGGCATCGGGATGATCCTTGTCGTGGCCGAAGATCGGGCCGAGGCGCTTGGTGCCCTTCTGACCGCCGAGGGTGAGACCGTCAGCCGTCTGGGCCGCATTGTCGAAGGGCAGGGGGTCCACTACACCGGCCGCCTGCTGTGAAGCGGGTCGCCATCCTGATCTCCGGGGGTGGCTCGAACATGCTGGCGCTGGTGCGGGACATGGTTGGCGACCATCCTGCGCGTCCGGTGCTGGTGGCGTCGAACGATCCCTCGGCCGGGGGCCTGGCCAAGGCGCAGGCGCTGGGTGTCGCTACGGTCGCCGTCGATCACCGGCCCTTCTCGGGCGACCGACCCGCCTTCGAGGCCGCGCTGCTGCGGCACGTCGAAGCCGCTCAGCCGGACATCCTCTGCCTCGCGGGGTTCATGCGCATCCTGACCCCCGCCTTCATCGCCCGCTTCGAAGGGAGGATGCTGAACATCCACCCTTCACTCTTGCCGAAGTACCCCGGCCTGCATACCCACGCCCGCGCCTTGGCGGCAGGCGACACGGAGGGTGGCTGCACGGTCCACGAAGTCACCGCTGATCTTGACGCAGGCCCCATCCTTGGCCAGGCCCGTGTGCCAATCCTGCCCGGCGACACCGAAGCCACCCTCGCCGCGCGGGTCCTTGTCCAGGAGCACCGTCTCTACCCTGCCACCTTGCGCCGCTTTGCCGCTGGTGACCGCCGCCCGCTTGCCCTCTGACCCTCGGGGGCTTTCCAACCCGCCCTGCGATGCGTATAGCGGAAAGGTACACTGCGGGATGACCCCGCGCCCCGAAAGGATGGCCATGCGCACGATCACAACGACCTCCGACCTCGCCACGTTCTGCGAGGCCGCCAAGCGCCAGCCTTACGTCACCATCGACACCGAGTTCCTGCGCGAAAGGACCTACTGGTCCAAGCTCTGCCTGATCCAGATGGCGCTGCCCGGCGCGGATGGCGATGCTGTGCTTGTCGACCCGATCGAAGGGTCCGAGATGTCGATGGAGCCGCTCTACGACCTCTTCCGCCACGAGGCAACCGTGAAGGTCTTCCACGCCGCCCGGCAGGATCTGGAAATCTTCTTCGTCGAAGGCAACAGCTTTCCCAAGCCACTGTTCGACACCCAGGTCGCGGCCATGGTCTGCGGTTTCGGCGAACAGGTCGGCTACGAGACGCTGGTCAAGAAGATCGCCAAGGCCAATCTCGACAAGACCAGCCGCTTCACCGACTGGTCGCGCCGCCCGCTGTCCGAGGCGCAGAAGGACTATGCCCTCGCCGATGTCACCCATCTGCGGGTGATCTACGAATTCCTCGCAGCCCAGCTGAAGAAGAACGGCCGCGCCGACTGGGTCGCCGAAGAACTGGCCATGCTGACCGAGCCCGAGACATACACCGTCCACCCCGACGAGGCCTGGATGCGGATCAAGACCCGCACCACGTCAGGGCGTTTTCTGGCCGTGGTCAAGGCCCTTGCCCGCTTCCGCGAGTCCTATGCCCAGGGCCAGAACGTGCCGCGCAGCCGGGTGATGAAGGACGACGCGCTGCTCGAACTCGCCTCCACCCGCCCCACGACGGCAGAGGAACTTGGCCGCTCCCGCCTCCTCCTGCGTGAAGGGCGCAAGTCCGACATTGCTGAAGGCATCCTGGCCGCGGTCAAGGAAGGGCTGGAGATGCGGGCCGAGGACATGCCCCGCATCGACGCGCAGCGCGAACAGTTGCAGGTCAACCCCGCGTTGGCCGACCTCTTGCGCGTGCTGCTCAAAGCCAAGTCCGAAAGCCTGGGCGTCGCCCCCCGCCTCATCGCCTCGGGCGCTGACCTGGACCAGATCGCTGCAGGTGGGCGCGATGTCGATGCCCTGCGCGGCTGGCGGGCCGAGGCCTTTGGTGACGATGCCCAGCGCCTGTGCCGCGGCGAGATAGCTTTGTCGGCCAAGGGGCATGAAGTCCGAATCGTTCGGCTTTGAGGGCTGCGTTCCGCCGCTAACACCTGGCCCCGCTCCCTCTCCGGTCTCTCGCCACCCTCCCCCCTCGTGGGGGTGGGATGGGGAGGGGGGGGC